>JAWOEH010000127.1:0-111934 GCA_046482855.1 Bacteroidales bacterium
TTTTTAACTTCCAGGTGCGTAGATTGTTGTGCAGGTCGATGATGTAGTCAAAATGGTGGTATTTTAGCTGCTTGGCCGTTTTTTTTATGGAGGCATCGAGCGTTACAACTTTGTCGACGTACGGATTGGCTTCTAACATGGGCGCAAAAGCAGGTTTTGTCAGATAGGTGATTTCGACATTTTCCATCTGTTGCTTTACTCTGCGCACAACAGGGGTTGTAAGAACAATGTCGCCAATTGAGCTAAAACGTAAAAACAAGAATTTTACGGGTTGGGTACTCTTCTGCATTTTATTATTAGTACTGTGGATACTTAATTTTTGAGAAGAACATGGTAAGTGCTAACCAGTATTCCTGGTGATTGGGATTGTTATTCCACAGAGCCTTGGAACCATGCTCTCCCCCTTTCGAAGGGGCAAATATGGATTTATTTATTGAAGGCACCAAACTTAACAACTCTTTCAGATAGCTGTATTCACGATTGGAGGTGGCTGCAAAGACGGGTTTATTAAATCCTGAAATGGAATCTCTCACGGATATTTGGGGGTTGAAAAATTCACCCGGGCTAAAGGTAATGACGGCTTTAACATTGGGGTTATCTTTGGCAATAAGCAAACTTAGAGAGGCGGAAAAACTGCTTCCAAAAAGCACCACGGGTTTTTCATTTCGCTGTTGCACCCAGTCAATAGCGGCTTCAATGTCGGTTCGTGCACTTAGAAAATCGTTGGCTACGGCTTTTTGTACCGCTCGTAAGGCGGTTTGGTTTTGGATATAATTCACTTCGCCGCCGCTGCGCAAGTCAACAGCCAGGCAATTATAACCAAATTTCAGCAGTTTTCGGGCAATTTCTTTATACTCCCCTCTGGAATACCCTCCCTGATGCAGTAAAATGATAAAGGGACGATCCGGATTAATTTGGTACAGATCGGCTGTGATGGTTAATCCATCACTGGCCTTGAAGGTCACTTTTTCTTGTGCTAAGACACTGATTACCAGAAAAAGGAGTAGTAAAGAGAGTAGGTAACGTTTCATTATAAAGCTAGCTTTCCTCAATAATCGACTCAGCTAATATAACAACTTTATTATCTTTTACTTCTATAACCCCCCCGGTTATTTTAAATTTTCCTTGCTGGCCGTTTTCTTTATATTGTACGTAACCCGCTTCCAATGTGGAAATGATGGGGGCGTGGTAATTTAGTACTTCGAAAGGGCCCATGGTCCCCGGAACCTTTACACGCGCAACGGTTCCGGAGAATACTTTTTTATCGGGTGTGATTATGTCCAGGTGCATGATGCCAAATTTTACTGCATTAATTTTTCTCCCTTTGCAATGGCCTCCTCAATGGTACCAACCAGCTGGAAAGCTGCTTCAGGATATTTATCCACTTCTCCGTTCATAATCATATTGAATCCTTTTATGGTGTCTTCAATACTCACAAAAACTCCTTTTAAACCGGTAAAATTTTCGGCTACATGGAAAGGTTGCGAAAGGAATCGTTGTACTCGTCGTGCGCGGTGCACAACCAGCTTATCCTCTTCCGAGAGTTCATCCATTCCTAAAATAGCAATGATGTCCTGCAACTCTTTGTAGCGCTGCAAGAGCTCCTTTACTTTTTGTGCAGTTTGATAATGTTCGTCGCCAACGACCTCGGGCGATAAAATGCGGGAGGTTGAATCCAAGGGATCTACCGCCGGATAAATACCCAGTTCGGAAATTTTTCGACTCAATACAGTTGTTGCATCCAGGTGCGAGAAAGTCGTTGCCGGAGCCGGATCGGTAAGGTCATCCGCAGGCACATAAACAGCCTGCACCGAGGTAATGGACCCATGTTTCGTGGAAGTAATGCGTTCCTGCATGCTTCCCATTTCTGTGGCTAAGGTAGGCTGGTAACCTACTGCCGAAGGCATACGTCCCAATAGTGCCGATACTTCCGAGCCTGCTTGGGTAAAACGGAAGATATTGTCAATAAAAAAGAGGATGTCATTTCCTTTTTCTGAAGATTTGTCACCATCGCGGAACGATTCGGCTAAACTAAGACCTGTGAGTGCCACATTGGCACGTGCTCCCGGGGGCTCATTCATCTGACCAAAAACCAGGCTGGCCTGAGATTTACCCAGCGCTTCCCGATCGATTTTACTTAAATCCCAACTCCCTGCTTCCATGCTCTCTTTAAAGGCTTCGCCATAATCGATAACGCCTGATTCAATCATCTCACGCAACAGGTCATTGCCTTCGCGGGTACGTTCACCTACTCCTGCAAATACGGTTGTTCCCGAATAGGCCTTGGCAATGTTGTTTATCATTTCCATGATGAGTACCGTTTTTCCTACCCCGGCACCGCCAAACAATCCAATCTTTCCGCCTTTTGAGTAGGGTTCGATAAGATCGATAACTTTGATACCTGTATAAAGAACCTCTGTTTCCGTACTGAGTTCGGTGTACTTTGGAGGCTTGCTGTGAATTGGATATCCTGAGCTATTGTCCAGATCGCCGATCCCGTCAATAGCCTCACCTACTACATTTAACAGGCGACCCCGAACTTGTTCACCTGTGGGAACTTTAATGGGGCTGCCCAGGTTATGGGCCTCCATTCCACGTTGTAATCCGTCGGTTGAATCCATGGCGATGGTTCGGATGCTACTTTCTCCAATGTGTTGCTGGCACTCCACAATTAATGGGGGACCATCGGTTCGTTTAATCGCTAAAGCGTCATGAATATTCGGAAGCTCTCCTCCCGTTTTCTCATAGCTAATATCAATTACGGGTCCAATGACCTGAATGATTTGACCTGTGCTTTGTGCCATTGTATTTCTCTATTTTGTGAGGACTTATACAAATTTAGGAATTTTATACGACTATTGTTAAAGAAAGATTCACAATGGTTGGGAAAATAACCAGAAGCGATGCCCGTTAGTGGCATAGGATTTGTCATTAGATTAGACTTATTACATCCTGGATTGGGATGAGGGTTATAGAACTAGTGTGAACCTTGAAGAGTGGTTACCACAGAAGGTAGTGTTAAAACTAAAGATTCAAACCAATGAAAAGAATGTTGTTTATTGCCTTGTTGGCAATCGGATTATTTTGGCAATCGCCTGCCGTAAAGGCACAGCCTATGGAACTTGGAGGAGGGCTTGTGTTGTCAGAGAGTATACCGGCTTTTGGTATACAAGGCAAGGTTACTTATGACCTTGAATTTTTAATGAAAAATCTTAGCGGGTCCGGCGGATTAACTATATTTTTTCCCGCCTCAAGTGGTTCCTACAATTATGGACGCTGGTCGCTTGACCTCGATGGGCATTATACCTTTTATGGGGTGCAAACATTTACCTTTTATGGAATAGGGGGCATAAATATTACCCATTATAAGAAAGATCCTGATGACGAATTGACATTAGGTAAAGACATTGGAACCACACCCGGGTTGAATATTGGAGGAGGTGTTCGTTATACCCTTCCTAATGGGGTGGTTGCCTTCAGTGAAGCAAAATTTGCAGTAAATTATTATCAGCATGCGGCCCTTAGTTTTGGTCTGCTTTGGGATTTGTAAATGCCAGGTTTTCAAGAAGGAATGCACAGGGTGTTTTTGCACCTTGTGCATTTTTTATTGGTTCTGGTTATAATTTACATTTTCTGATTAGTTTTGCCACTTAATAATAACATTAACCCAAAGACGTTATGACTCGATTTATGTTAGGAATTGTCCTTGTTTTTTTCTTTTTCTCAGGCGGTGCATATGCCCAATTTGCACAAGTAGGCGCAGGTGTATCCCTTGTTAATGGTGGCGAACTTGAAATTGATGAACAAATTTATCAGAACCAGTTATTTGGGCTATACTTGGATGCCCAATACCCATTGGGAAAACATCTATTTTTGGTGCCAGCGGTTCAGGTTTTCCTGCCGCGAAAGGAGTCCTTTGCGAATGGGGGCGAATCAATAGCAACGCTAATGAATCTGAATACGGATCTCTTTTATTATTTTGCTCCCCGAAAAAAGATATCTGCTTATTTAATTGGGGGCGTAAATTTGGGTTTTTGGCACATTAAAGATCAGCATGAAACCTCTTGGTCGGGTTCGGTAGATATCAACACCTGGAAGGTAAAACCTGGATTGAATACAGGCGTTGGGGTTCGTTTTGCTCTGGGATATCAGGCTTACCTGTTTTCTCAAGCACGATTTATACTTAGTTCTTCAGGCCAACTAATGTGGACCAATGGAGTGCAATTTACCTTCAATTAGCTTTGGCGCTGTGTAAGTGTATCGGCAAATTCTATGAGCTCCTCAACAGGATAGTTTTGTTCTTTTAGTGGTTGGAGTGCCTCTAGTGCTTGTTTGTGAAAGGCTTCTATTTTTATTTGCGTAATCTCGCCAATTTTTAATTGATTGTATAAGGCCGTGATTTCATCAATTTTCTCTGCAGGTTTATCATCCACGTCCTGCCATTTTTCGAATGTTTCTTGTTGTTGTAGGGTAGCAAGTTCTTTCGCTTTTATGTGCAGGTAGGTCTTTTTGTTGGCAGATATGTCGCCACCAATTTTTTTCCCGAAGACTTCTACGTCGCCAAAAACGTCGAGCCAATCATCTTTTAACTGAAAGGCCAGACCCATGAGGCGTCCAAACTCGTAAAGACTTGCGGCCTCCTGCTCGGAAGCTCCGCCAATGAGGGCGCCTATCTTGAGTGCTCCGGCAATAAGTACGGAAGTTTTGAGCTCAATCATTTTTAGATAAGCATCTTCGGATACCTCCTGTTTGGTTTCGAAGTCCATATCGTATTGTTGTCCTTCGCAAACCTCCAGAGCCGTTTTGTTAAAAACCTGCAATATATTTGCCGGTACAGGAGCCGAGGGATGTAAAAAGTATTGATAGGCCTTTATAAGCATGGCATCTCCGGAGAGTATTGCCGTATTTTCATTCCATTTTTTATGTACCGTGGGTTGTCCTCTTCGGATATCTGCACGATCCATAACATCGTCGTGCAAAAGCGTAAAATTGTGGAATATCTCCAGACCCAGTGACGGGTATAACGCTTTTTGGTAATCGTCACTAAAAAGAGCGCAAGCCCATACAAGCAAAGCCGGGCGAATTCGTTTTCCGCCGGTTTCCATAGTATAAGCTATCGGTTCATACAAACCCGAGGGGGTTTCTCGTAAATTTTCGGACTGTAAGGTTTTTATTACCTCCTGACGGGCTTGTTCAAGTGTTATCATGATGCTGATTTTTCTGCGCATAAAAATAGCTTATGCAATGATATTGCACAAGCAAAACTAAGTAGAAATACATGGGTAATTTCAATTGAATCGCAAACACGCTTCCGGGAATCTATTTTCTGTATCGTACCCCCATTACCAGGACATCGTCCAATTGAGGGCGATCGCCTTTCCACTCTTCAAAAGTGGTTTCAACAAATTTCATCTGCTCATCTGCTGGTTTGTCAGCAATGCTAACTAACATGGATTTGAAGTTTTTCTTGTGAAATTTGAATCCCTGATTTCCTCCAAATTGATCCGAATATCCATCGGAAAAAAGGTAGAGCATGTCGTCTTGTTCCAAATGAAACTCTTGTTGGCTAAAGGATTGATCGTTTTTTGCTGCATGGATTCCGATAGGCATCCGGTCAGCTTTCAGCTCAAAAAGTTCTCCCTTACGCACGATCCATGCCGGATTATAGGCGCCAGCGTAGGAGAGCTTATCGTTTGCTTTATCGATGATACACAAGGCCAAATCCATTCCTTCTTTTGAACCTCTGTATCCCTTTTTTTGATGCAGGGATTCAATTACGTTAGCACGTAACTGGTTCAAAATTTCATCGGCCTCATGCGTGCCGTTTTTCTTAATAATTTCATTCAGGAAGGCTGTGCCCAACATGCTCATAAAAGCTCCCGGAACACCATGACCTGTAGAGTCGGAAGCAACAATGAAGATCTTTCCGTTGAGGTTTGATACCCAGTAGAAATCGCCACTGACAATGTTTTTAGGTCGATAGAAAATGAAATGCTCATTCAGGATCTGTTTTAATGAGCTTTCCTGCGGTAGGATGGCGTGCTGAATGCGTCGGGCGTACTCAATACTATCGGTAATAATTTCTTTTTGACGGCCGATTTCATCGCGTTGTTGGGTGGCCATGTCTCGCTGAGCCTCAATTTCATCTCGCTGGGCTTCAATTTCCTCGTTTTGTTGCGATAGGAGTTCGTTGAGTTCTTTTTTTCGTTTATAGCCTCCATAAATCACATAAGCTAATGCCATGGCTAAGGCTAAGGCAACAAGTGCGCCAATGGTATAATAGCGCTGTCGTTGTAATCTGGCTTCTTGTCTGATCTCCTCTTGTTGACGTTGAAACTCTAGTTGTTTCTGCCGTTTTGCAAAGTCGTATTGCAATTCCAGTTCGTTTATTTGCTGATTGTTTAAGCTATCTTTCAATTGGCTGTATTGCACAAAATAGTCGTACGCTTTTGCCTTGTTGCCTCTTTGTTCATATAAGCGGGCAAGCTCGCGGTAAGCCTCCTCAATATCTTGTTTAAGGTTTTGTTCTTTTGCATGCTTGAGGCTTAACTTGAAATAGGCTTCTGCCTGGAGCGTGTTAGCCTTTTGAAAAGAGATGTCACCCAGGTAACGGTATATTACCGGAAGGTAAAGAATGTCATTAAGCATTTCCTTAATTTCCAGTGAACGTTCAAAGTAGTTAAGAGCAGTATCATACTCTTCTTGTTGGTAATATATTTTCCCGAGTGTATGATAGGTATTCGCCACTCCGTATTGATTGTTGTTGCGTTGGTTTATGGAGAGCACTTGCTGACTATAGTTGATAGCCTGATCGATATCGCCACGGAGATTAAATATGGCGGCTTTTTCTTTAAGGCACAGGGTGATTCCTGTTGTTACTCCGGTTTCGCTTTCCACCCCCTGGTACCAAAGCATAGCTTTATCTACATATTCTAAGGCCTTTTTGTAATTCTTCATGAATTTAAAAAGACGTGCAATATTTAGAGCTGTCCAGGCTTTGCCGTTAGTGCTTCCGGTTTTCTCATGCATTTCCAATGCTTCGAGGTGTAATTGCAGAGCCTTTTCATAATTTCCAAAAATCCGGTACGAGCTTCCCAGGTTTGTTAATGAGCGTGCAAGTTCCTGGTTATCATCAAGTTTATTGTTCAGAGAGAGGGCTTGTTCGTACTTCTCGAAAGCTTCGGTGTATTTTCCTTGTAAGTGCAGTGTATTGCCAATGCGATTAAGGGCCGCAGCCATGCCGTATTCGTCCTGAAGACTTCTGGATATATCATAGGCGGAATTCAGGTGGTATAAAGCACTGGTAAATTTGTTTTGATAATAGTAGGCCATTCCGGCTAAAAAGTGCGAACGGGCTGTGAATTCAGCATGTCCAATGCTTTCACTCATTTTCAGTGCACGAAGACTATACTCTGCCGATTTCTGAGGCAATCTGTCCTGATTGTATTCAGCTAAGCCAAATAAAGCTTCGATTTTTTGAATGGTATCACTGGAGGTTATGAGTCTGTCCAACTGGCTTTGCTGAGTCTGCGCATAGCCGGATGCGGCAAACAGAATCGAAACGAACGTAATAAAAAGTAGGGAAAAAAGTCGGAATGTTTTCATCTGCTTTAACCTGTTTAACAGGTAAAGTTACAAAAAAAATAGCCAGCTATTGCTTGATCCAGGATGGGAATTTTTGATGTCCATGATGCTTCCCATAGAAGAAGTCGTCAAATAGCAACGCTATCCTACGAAATAGCCAATTGTTACGAATGCCCCAGCGAATGACATTGTGAAGCGCATTATTCGGGTGGGAGTAGGGACACACTTGCATGCATTTTCCACAATCGGTACCAATGGTTGTCCAATAGGTAAAGCAGGTTTCAGAGTTGATTTGCCAGCGAAGAGATCCTTCAACATGGCTGCGGTGGTTAAAAGGGATGGACTTTGATGGACAGGCTGTTGCACATTTTTTACACAGGGTGCAAAAGTCGATAACAGAGGCGTCGGGTCGAATCTTGCTTTCCTGTAAAGGGGCGTTAGTGGTTACTACCGCAATACGCACCCGAGGGCCTAATTTTGGGGTCATAAGTAGACCCATGCGGCCAATTTCACCTAATCCTGCATCCCTGGCTACCAGTGGACAAACTACTTCGTAGTTGCCATCGATGTGAGCACGGGCCTCATAGCCCATTTCGGATAGATATTCGGCTACTTGCAAGGCGATTATCCCGCTTGACAGATATTGTTGCGTGGACTCCATGATCATCGATCCTCTGGGTGCCGATTGTATCATCTGGTGATTCATCTCTACGGTGAAAGCCAGTGCATGGGTGTGGGAATTTGTAATTGTCTCCCCGTATCGGTTGCCTCGCCCTTTATGAGAGTAGAAGTGGGTATTTTTAAGAGTGGTAATTCCTGCACTATGGGCTCCCAGTTGCAAACTCCAGGCTTTTAAAAATTTGGTAAGATCTTTCTTTTCTTGTTTTTGAGGGATGCGTACAGCAGGAAAGTACGTGTTCTGTTTTACTCGATTCAGGATGTTGCCGTTTACACGGGCAGCACGAAAGGTCTTGGGTTCATAATAGACACTATCCGGACTTAATAGCCCGGGTTTGTTTCTGAATTTCTCATCTTTCTTCAGTTTTTCCGGATTTTTGCAGTAGTAATTTGTGTATTGTTCCGTTTCCGGGAGCAATTCGTTTCTTGAAAACATCGTATCACGTTCATCTATTTGGCGGGTGGGAATAGCGGTTTCAAATTTTTGAAAGCCGCCGAAAGGGACCAAGAGCGCAACAAAAATAAGAGAAAGGAAGAGGAGTATACCCATGAAAAGTTCCGGATAGGCTGGACTTTTAAAAGCGCATAAAAGAAAGACAAGGGCGAGGAGTGTTCCGGAAATGAGTGCCAACTTCACAGCTCGTAGAGCCTTCTCACGTAAGGAAATATAGGCCACATAAATAAAAAGAAGAAAACTTAGTGCCGATAAGGTATAGTAAGTGAGCTGCACCATCTTTTTATTGCAAAACTAGGTGCTTTGTAAGTAGCATGCAATAAATCAGGCAAAAAAGTTTCATTTGAAACTATATTGACTGTACCGGATAATCATTGCCGTAGCAGCAAAAACAGGGATGGAAGCTTTTATGGTGTCAAGAAAATTGTTGAGAATACCATGTAGGTAGTAACTGGAAAGACTAAGAATAAGTGCCAGAAGAAGATCCTTCTCTTTTCCGGAAGGCATGGTCCGATAGGATCTTACCGAAAAATAAAAGGTAAAAACCACCCATAAAACGCGGATAATGAACCCGGGCAGCCCTTGTTCCGCCAGGGGACCCAGGTATTCGCTATGTGCATTTCCCAAATCACCAAAATTGGTACTGATTCGGGTTCGGTCATAGGAAAACTGAAAGGGAGCATATTGGAACATGTATGTTCCGGGGCCCCAACCGGCAATAGGTTTTTCGCAAAACATGCGCCATGCGCTTTTCCATCGATTTATGCGCTCCAGGTTTGAGGCGTCGGAGGTGATGTTGGCCATGGACTGAACATGTTCCATTAAATTACCCGAAGACTCGGCTCGGTTATCTTCCAGCGTATTTTTCAGGGATGGCAGGGAAATGAGCAAAATAAGTAGAAGGGATACAGCCATAGCTAATAGAACCTTCGAGGATATACGCAGATAGAAAATGATGAAAACACCCAGGGCAGCTGCCATGCTTAACCATGCAGCACGTGTGTAGGAAAGAACAATGGCAAAGAGAAATACACCTATTAAAAAGGTGCCGCCTACTTTCTCAATTGGGTTAACAGCATGTTTTACCAGTGCTACCAAAGGAAAAAAGAAAAACACCAGCATGGCTCCATAGCTTGTGTGATCAGGAAAAAAGGGTTCTACTACCCAGTTGGAAGCTTGTTGATTTGACAAGCCATAATTTGCAAGACGAATGTTTGTATAGAGAATAACGACGGTTAATCCCAGAATGTAGAGCCAAAAAAAAGTTTTTGTCCGTTTGTACGACGAAAAAAGGAGATAGCCAAAAATGAAGGCAGGAATTACCATCCACAACCGTGCAGCCAGAGCTTTGAAAGATACGCCCGGCATGGTGCTGGTAATAGAGGTAAGTAGCTGCCATAATAAAAGCACACCCAGAAGTTTTGTCAAGGGGTGTTTTAAAAGATCGTGCAATGGGTATTTTTGTTGTAGCAGTTGCCAGATGAATAAGAGAGAAATTAGCATATAGAGGGGTTCTGCAGGCAAATCAAGATCAACGGGCAGGCTTGGAAAAAATTCAATTAATCCTACAGAAAGAGGGGTAAAAAAAAGAGCAATCCAAAAACTGGTTTTTAGACTTGTGATGGCTATCAGTGCTATTACGAGCAACAGAGGCAAAAGCATAAAAAGATATTGCTCCTGATAGATGAAATAGCCCGACAAAGCAATGTATGCCAGTGAACTTAGTAAAATATACAACCACTTTTTGGAGGGCATAGCTATTTCTTAAAGATCAGATCTTTATACCTGTCGAAAAAAAGTGTGGCAAAAATGGCAAAGAGGAAGGCGGAAAAGGTACTAAGTACAACAATTAACCACCGAACCGGATAGCTTTTCTTTTCGGCGGGGTATGCCTTGCTCACAGTAAATTTTCGGGAAATGGCAGCGGTAGCATTGAAGTGTGCTTCGGCCAATTTTCCGCGCAATTGGCTAAGTCGTTGGCCTTCGTTTTTTAACATGTTAGCTAATACGGGGTTCTCAAGTTGTTCTTTCCGGGAAAGGCTGAACAGGCTATCTTCAAGTTTTTTGACTTCCTGCTGCTGTTGTGTATAGGAGGCTTTTACTGCTTGGTAAACCTCTTGAGCCACTTGTTGTTGCATTGAGTTTAGGGTACTGTCAAGCAAGGCCGATAGCGTGTTGGCAATTTGAGCAGCCCTACGTGGATCCTTATCCAGCACCTTTATTTCAACCGCCCGGTATTCGGTGCGTCGGAATGTTACATTATCGGTATATTCCCGGTAGAGTTCGGTCATGGGATACTTCCCTTCGCGCTCTATCTGGTAATGGTTCATCAGATCGAAACGCTCAATAATGGTATTGGTGATCTCTTCTGAGTGTAAGGCCTGAATTAATTGCTCCGTAGCTTCCTCTTCGCCAAAATTGAGAAGATGGTCATCCGGATTGATCAATTCGCCGGTTGTAAGTGCTTGCGAAGCGGCTGTTTGCGATTTTGGAAACAGAATAACCGAGGAGGCATATTTGGGTGTAATTTGCAGTGATACAATAATGGAAACCACTGCTGCCAAAAAGGTAATGACAGCAATGGTCCACTTATATCGAAAGATGAATCGGATCAGATCAAATGAATCATAGCCAGGTGAGTCGACCTTGTTTTTCATGATAAATGATTTACACACATCGGAGAATGAAGTAGTTTTTCTTTCCCTTCTGAATTAACAAATACTTATCATTTAACAGATCATTTTTGGAAATCGTATGTTCCTGGTCGGATATTTTTTCTTTGTTAATGCTTAATCCGCCCCCTTTTAAGGTTCTGCGAAGCTCGCCTTTACTGGGGAAAACTTCGGCTTTTTCGGTAATGAGCTCGAATAGTGGCACTTTTTGTTCAAATAATGAAGCCTCCACATCAAATGTAGGTACTCCGTCGAATATTGATAGAAAATCTTCCTCTTTTAATGACTTAAGATCTTCGGTAGCTTTTTTGCCGAACAAGATGTTTGTCGCTTTTATGGAAGTTTCATAAGCTTCTTCGGAGTGCACCATGCAGGTAATTTCTTTTGCCAGACGCTTTTGCAAGTTACGCATATGGGGAGCCTCTTTGTGTTCGGCAACGAGTGTATCAATCTCCTCTTTTGAAAGTAAGGTAAAGATCTTGATGTACTTTTCTGCGTCGTCGTCGGAAGTATTTAGCCAGAACTGGTAGAATTTGTAGGGAGAAGTGTATTTCGCATCGAGCCACACATTGCCCTCTTCGGTTTTGCCAAACTTTTTGCCATCGGCCTTGGTAATGAGCGGACAGGTAAGGGCAAAAGCTTCGCCGCCTGTTTTCCGACGAATGAGCTCAGTACCTGTGGTAATATTTCCCCATTGATCGGAGCCGCCCATTTGCAGTTTGCAGTTGTGTGTTTTGTAAAGATTCAGAAAATCGAATCCCTGCACCAATTGGTAGCTAAATTCCGTAAATGACATGCCGGCTTTTGAGTCGGCACCCAATCGTTTTTTTACTGAGTCTTTTGCCATCATATAGTTAACCGTGATGTGCTTACCCACATCGCGGATGAACTCCAGAAAGGATATGTCCTTCATCCAGTCGTAGTTGTTAACCAACTCGGCATGGTTTTTCAATTTTGGGTCAAAATCCAGCAGTTGTTCCAGTTGCTTCTGAAGTCCATCCTGGTTTTGCCGCAGAGTAGCTTCATCCAGCAAGTTTCGTTCCTGCGACTTGCCTGAAGGGTCACCAATCATACCTGTGGCTCCACCTACCAACACAATGGGCTTGTGTCCTGCCCGTTGCAGGTGAATAAGCATCATAATGCCCACCAGGTGACCAATATGCAGGGAGTCAGCTGTAGGGTCAATGCCCACATACGCCGATGTCATCTCTTTGGCCAATTGTTCTTCCGTGCCGGGCATCATGTCGTGAATCATCCCGCGCCATTTAAGTTCTTCCACAAAGTTCATGTTCTCGTTCTATTTATGTTTCTATACTTTTGCTAATGCTTGATCTAGGTCGTTAATGATGTCTTCCACATTTTCGATGCCTACGGAAAAGCGAACCAAGCCTTGTGTAATATGGGCTTGTTCTTGTTTCTCGCGTGGAATGGAGGCATGGGTCATGGAGGCCGGGTGCTGAATCAAACTTTCAACGCCTCCCAGCGATACAGCCAACATGCTAAGCTCCACATTATTCATAAGCGTTTTTCCGGCTTCAAATCCACCTTTTACTTCAAAGCTAATCATACTTCCCGGGCCGCGCATCTGTTTTTTTGCAAGTTCATATTGAGGGAAGGATTTTAATCCCGGGTATTTTACCCATGCTACCTTTGGGTGTTTTTCCAAAAATTCGGCAACAGCCTGGGCATTTTCCTGCGCTTTTTCTACCCGTAAGGTAAGGGTTTTTACTCCACGATAAACCATATAGGCCTGGTGAGGATCCATATTTCCGCCCATGAGCACCATGGTTTTGCGTAGCCGGTTGTACTGCTCTTTATTTTTTGCAACCAGGGCTCCTCCAACAATATCGGCATGGCCATTGATGTATTTTGTAAGTGAGTGCAGAACGATGTCGGCTCCTAAATCCAGCGGGTTTTGCAATGCAGGGCTGCAGAAGGTGTTGTCAACCACCACAATGCAATTATGTTGGTGTGCAATCTTCGCAACCTCCTCGATATCGGTTAAAGAGATTGTTGGGTTTGCAGGTGTTTCAATATAAACGATGCGTGTATTTTTTTTGATGGCCTCTTCCACAGCTTTCAAGTCAGCTGTATCAACAAAGGACGCTTCCACGCCAAATTTGGCATAGTGGCTTTCCAGAACGCCCCGGCTGGGGCCATAAACGGCATCGGTACAAACAATGTGACTCCCTTGTTCCAGGAAGGTGGAGTAAACAGTTGTTACAGCTGCCATTCCACTGGCCAGAGCCACTCCCCGGTAACCATTCTCCAAGGCGGCGAGTTTATTCTCTAATCCATTGATAGTAGGGTTGCCAATGCGGGTATAGATATATCCCTCTTCCTCTCCGGCAAATAAATCGGCTCCGTGTTGGGCATCACGAAAGGCAAAAGTTGAGGTTTGGTAAATCGGAAGTGTTGCACTACCAAATGCATCATCAATGTCGCCTGCATGTATCAGGCGTGAGTCGAAACCTAAATTCTTAGCGTCTTTCATAATATATGGTTATTGGGGTTTACACTTGGGTTGTTTTTTCCTCTTTTTCCGGGGTGATACCAGGTAATTGTTTTTTTACTTCATCAAAATTCAGGTACGGGAAGATCGCCGGGGCCAACGCTGAAATGGATCCGTATAGCATTGAATCTTCCTTTACTTCGTCCGGAATAAATTGGTATTTGGCATCAGCTTTATTGATAAAGATCATGATAACACTCAGGATGAATGCTGTTTTTGCCAGCGCAAAGAAAACCCCCAAAAGCCTATTGGCAACACCCAGGGCTACAGCGTCAACCAGTTTTTCGATAAGTTTTCCCAGCAGATGTACCAGCAATACAATTATTATAAAGGTAACAGCAAAAGAGATGAGCGATAGATACTGAGGAGCCATCTCCACATGCTCATCCAGGTACCCAGCTGTGATGCCTGAGAACTTAATGGCCCCCAAAATCCCGAAAAGTAAAGCTGCCAGGGAGGCTAATTGTACAATAAAGCCTTTGGTAAAGCCTCGAAAGGCACTCCATCCTAACAAAACAATGAATAGGAGATCGAAAAATGTTAACGTCATAAAATGGCAGATTAGATCGAAAGTGTAAAAATAAGAAATTCTGATAGGAAATAAAGCCCATGCCCTAATGAAGCCCTTTTTTCTTATTCGCCAATTACAATACTGCTATTATCACCTGTAATGGGCAGCACAATCCGAAGACCCGACAATTGATGTTTTTTGCCTTTGAATGCTGAAAAAGCCTCGGCATTTATCAGCAGAAACAGGTTATTAATGCCATAAGCCACTTCCGTCCAAGGTTGTGGCAGTCGATCGGTTTTGGCTATACGAAAAGCAATGTGTTCGGTGGCAAATGATTTATTCAGCCATGGCAACCGTGTGATGAGAAGGTTGCTTTTATACCAGCGCATATGAAACTCGGCAGTATACTTATGTCCACTATATTTGTATAGCGGCAGGCCTTTGAATACGGGATTTACACTTTTTGTGGTGAGAAAAAAGGGTTGTGTGGCAATGTGTTGGTAGTTTGTAAATTGTGAAGGAGATTGGGGTGCCCATGTGCCTTTTACTTTCCATTGGAAAGTTCCCCAATAATTGTCCCTAAGCTTGTAGTCAATTTGGCTCATCAGACAGGAATACATCTTGTTTTCTTCGGCTCGCGTAATGCCTTGTTTGTAGCCCAGGGTAAAGGTGGGCCAATTGCTGTATAACATTTGCTTATAGCCATTACGTATTCTATAATAATGGCGTGGGGTATAGCTCAGGCGAAAACCTAGTTCCACATTGTGGTGGCTGACCATTTCTTGGAGATTACTCCTTTCTGGTATGTTAGGCGTAAATGCATTGTCCCAGGGGTTCGTCAGATAAAAATCGGCATTGTTATAAAGTTGCTTGTTATAGGCAAATGTACCCTGGAATTTTGCCACAAGTCCGTTCACAATGTCTGTTTTGTAATGGGCCGACAGGTGATTGTGTTCATAGTATTTCGTGAGGTTTTCTTTGTAAAAAAGAGTGGAAAGCATATTGCTAAATGCATTAAACTCCAGATGTTGATGAAAGGGCGTACTTTCAGTACCTGCTTCCAGATGTAGGGATGTTCGTTTTATGCGATCCAGATGCCAGGTTATATCGGCATTGGCCAGCAGATCTTTCCGCGAAAAAGCATAACCCACCATCCCGTTTATTTGCCAGCGTTGCTTTTTGTCGTTATTGTGTGTAAGGTTTAATTTGTGTCTGTACACAGGGCCATCTACCGTATTGTAACTCCATCCCATGGGATTTATGATGCCCGGAATATGAAAATAAGTGTTTTCGGTGTGGGAGGAGTACCCCGATAAGGGAGTATTCCACCTGAATTTATCTATGTGCTGCGCCCGTGAGGTGTCTGAGTCAATGCTGTCGGCCAGCAGCGTATCTTTGAAACTGATTTTTTCGCTTTGTGTCAGAGGAACCGGTCTAACCTCTTGCCAATATTCATTTGTTCGCTTTTCTGCACTGTCCTTTATGGTGTAGTTGTCTTTTATCTCTAACGAAGGCTTTGATTTTGTCTGGTTCTTTATCTGTCTTTTTAATTTTCGCCCCTCTTTTTTGTTGATTGACTCTTTTTTTATCAGTGCGTAGGTTGCTGAATCTTGTACTTGCTGATTTATCAGGCTGTCGGCAATTGCCTGTTCATCGAAGTATTGCTCTACAAGTTTGGCAAAATGGGCATGGTTG
The DNA here is from genome assembly GCA_046482855.1 of Bacteroidales bacterium. Lineage (GTDB taxonomy): Bacteria > Bacteroidota > Bacteroidia > Bacteroidales > UBA12077 > CAYVSF01. The sequence goes on from JAWOEH010000127.1 coordinate 16,107, forward strand.
ATGTTTTTGTTCCAGGTAAGTTCATAATCTTTTACCGAGGCCACATAATTGTAATGGACTTTAAACCCCATGGTTTTTCCTATCACCTTAAAATTGTGGCTTATGGGCATCCATATGTGTCCTTTGTGAGGTGCATAAAGCTGGTTGATGTTGATGGTAAACATGTTTCGCTCAAGCTTGAGTTGGGCACTGTGCAAGTGCCAAAACCCTTCGGTAATGTAAATATGGCCGCGGTATCCCATAGCGCCTTTCGATTTGGGCTTAACGTGTATTTTGTGTACCAGGTAGTCCTGATCGTAGAATGATCCATCGTGGCGGAATGTGTATATGGCCATGGCATCGCTTCCAAGAGGCGAAGCAATCCCCTGAATGTCGTGATACAGACTCAGGGTGATGAAATCCATGGGCTGTGCATCGCTTTCCTGACCCGAAGAGCGGATGCTCAATACTTCCTGCTCGATATTATTAGGCAAACTAAAATGGATGTTGGAGAGGTGTTCTGTAACAAAGTGTTTCCCTTCCTCAATGCCCTCTTTTTTCAAACGTCTTTCCAGTAGTCGGGGTATCTCTTTTATTACGCCCGTTCCTTTAAGGTAAACCTGGCACTTGTATTCGCTGACCTGTTTCAGGTAATAGGCCGACAGCGCGATGGCTTTTCGCATGATGCCATAGGCCGGATCTTCACCTGAGGCCAGAATTCTTGCTTCAGGGATGGTGAACACTTGTGGCTGCAAAGAAACATCAAGCTGTAGGGTATCCTGTTCTAAGTTCACCGGCACAAGCTGCGTTTTGTGGCCCATATGTTTTATACAAATGGTATGTGTGCCGGGGCTTAGGTTTAGTGTGAAGATCCCGTTGCTGTTGGCTAATGTACCTTCCATGGTTTGCTCGGAATAGATGGTAGCAAAAGGGATGGGTTGTTTTTGCGTATCGGTTATTTGTCCGGTAAGCGATTGTCCATAAACTGCTATTGAAAGCAACAGGGTTGAGAAAAAAAAGAAGGTTCGCATGGGTTAGTTGTTTTGGAAGGTGAAAGTAGAAAAACCTTTGCATAAAATTTGTTAAGGGGTGTTAAGAGGAACTTATTAACGTATTTTGAGAACAACCGAAATTTGGTTACTTTTGGCCCCAGATTTTGGCCCCATAGTTCAAGGGATAGAACAAGAGTTTCCTAAACTCTAGATACAGGTTCGAGTCCTGTTGGGGCTACAAGTAAACCCTCCAGGCGTTTAAGCCTGAAGGGTTTTTTGTCTTTCATCTTTCCAAATTCCTTCTTATACCCCAGCTAAATAAAGCTGGAACTTTGCAATTATTTAACCTTCGCTTTACAGCCACCGCCCGAATAATCTATTTCTTGCCACACCCATTCGGCTAGCCTGAAACGAACTTTTGAAATTATAAAAAGATCTTACCCATATAGGGAGGAGAGAAGTGACTTATGAAGCATTTTTTTTACAATCTGTCCATTCGCGCAAAGATGATTTACACCTCGCTCATCGTAGGCATTTTGCTTATCTTTATAGGAGGTGTCAGCTATTTCTACATCAATACAATCATGGCGTATGGCGAAGTGTCCTATCTGGTAGATAAGACGCTTAATCTCACCCTGCAGCTGCGGCGTGCTGAAAAGGATTTTTTGTTGCGAGAAAAGACAAACATGGCTTTCTTTCAAACCGGCGATAGCAAATACCTGAACCGATTCGAAAATCTTATGGATTCCACACAAAAGGTTTTAGCTGTTTTGGCGGATGAGAAAGTGATTAAAGAATTGGGATTTGAACATCAGATAGCGGATATTGGCGGCTATTATCAGATTTATGAACAGGATTACCATAACCTGGTGCAACGCATACGTACCCGAGGCTACAAATCTTATGGATTTACAGGACGTTTGAATGAGAGCTATCGTGCGCTTTCGGCTTCTGCCCAAAATAATAAGACGTTGAGCATCTTGCCAGAGATTCGGAGACTGGAAAATGCCTATTTGCTTTATAAAGACAAGGCAATTGCAGAGGAGTTAAGGACCTTACTTTCAAGTCGGCAGGAACAATTGATTGAAACCAATCAAGAGCAATTTTTAAAAGATCTTCAAACTTATACCGGGCATCTAAACCAAGTTTTAAAGATTGATGAGCAAATTGGATTATCGCCCGATACCGGATTTCGAGGCACCTTGCGCGATGCCATTCACAAGGTAGAAGATGAGGTAAACCTGATGGCAAGGAAATTACGGGAGAATATAAAAGAGAGCACCCAAGAGGCTTATGTATTTTTGTTTACGTCTATTATCGCCATTGCTGCGGTGATAATTACGCTTTTGCTGCTCACCTCCAGTTCAGTGATTCGGCCCATTGAAAGACTCAATGAGTTGATTAATACTCTGGCTCATGGAGGTTTGCCTAAATACATCGTTACCGAAGGAAAAGGACGTATTGCGGAGATGACATCGGGAGTGAAGATGCTGGTTGAACGACTGCGGGAAACGACACGTTTTTCGCTGGCCATTGGACAAGCCGAATTCGATTACGAGTTTACGCCATTGAGCGATAAGGACGATTTGGCTAATGCCCTCCTGGAAATGCGGGATAATCTAAAAAGTGCCAATGAAGAGGCTCAGCGCAGAAAGATTGAAGATGAATATCGGAACTGGGCAAGTCAGGGAATTGCGCTCTTCTCCGATTTGATGCGTCAACAGACAAATGATTTACAAGCACTGGGCTATGCCGTAATTAGCAAATTGGTAGATTATACCGATAGTGTACAGGGAGGTTTGTTTATGCTGAATGAGGAAGATGAGTCGCATCCTTATATCGAGATGATGGGCTGCTATGCCTACGATCGGCAAAAGTATTTTACGAAACATATCGAATTTGGAGAAGGTCTTATTGGACGTTGCGTTCAGGAGGGGAAAAGCATATACATGACTGATATCCCTGAGGGGTATACCCATATTACCTCGGGATTAGGGAAGGCGACACCGGGCAGCTTGCTTATTGTGCCACTTAAGGTGAATGAGAAAGTATACGGGGTAGTTGAGCTCGCTTCGTTCAATGTGTTCGCCGACTACCAAATAGAGTTAGTGGAGAAAGTAGGGGAGAACATTGCTGCCACTTTATCATCTGTTAAAATCAATGTACGTACTTCTGAGCTTCTGGAAAGAACCCGGCAACAGGCCGAAGAGATGGCTGCTCAGGAGGAGGAGATGCGCCAAAACATGGAGGAGTTGCAGGCCACACAGGAGGAGTCGGAAAGACAAAAAGAGGCGCTTCAGTTGCGGCTGCAAGAAGCCGAAAAGCAAGTTGAGCGGCTTCGGGAGCAACTTCGTGATAACGAGTGAATAACTAATTAACAATATGATAATATTTCGCTGGCAAACTAAGGGTTTTCCTTTTATATTTGTCGCAGTATTAAACAAAAACCATCATCATGAAACGATTTTTACTCATTTTGTTTGTTCTTGCATCATTGGGTTCAGCGGCCCAGAACGTACAGCTGCACTACGACATGGGAAAAGACAGAGGCTACTTTACCTCTACCATCGAAATGTTTAAACCCGACAAATGGGGAAGTACTTTCTTCTTTGTAGACATGGACTACAACGTTGGCGAGGTTGAAGGAGTAAGCCTGGCTTATTTGGAATTTGCCAGAGACCTGAAATTCTGGGACGGACCCGTTGCTATCCATGCTGAGTTTAATGGCGGATTCGGGCAATTTAAAATTAGCGATGAACTCAATGGCGCTTTTACTATCAATAATGCATGGTTGGGTGGTTTGTCCTATGCCCTTAACAATGAGGATTTCACCCGGGGAATTACTTTTCAGGCGCTTTATAAAAATATCGCCAATACCCCCGACGATAAACCTCATAACTTTCAGGTTACTGCGGTTTGGTACATGCATTTTTTGGATGGGAAACTTTCTTTTACAGGATTTGCCGATTTCTGGAAACAAAATCAAGGATCTACTGACTATGTTTTCTTGTCCGAGCCTCAGCTTTGGTACAATGCAACAGAAAACTTGTCGCTTGGTGGCGAAGTGGAATTGAGTCAGAATTTTGTGTCTGACGAATTTGAGGTAATGCCAACCCTGGCTGTAAAATGGAACTTCTAACCTACTAGATTACAGCTATGTTTGAAAAGATTTTTCAGTTAAAAGCGAATAAAACGACCCTCAAAACCGAGATTATTGCGGGAGTTACCACCTTCATGACCATGGCTTATATTCTGGCCGTGAATCCTGATATTTTGAGTAATACCGGCATGGATAAATCCGCTGTGTTTACTGCAACTGCTCTCTCTGCTTTGGTAGCTACATTGTTTATGGCTTTTGTTGCCAAGCTCCCTTTTGCTTTGGCCCCTGGGATGGGACTTAATGCGTTCTTTGCTTTTACCGTGGTGATAACCATGGGCTACCCATGGCAGTTTGCGCTTACTGCGGTATTCCTTGAAGGGATTATCTTTCTCCTGTTAACTGCCTTTAATATCAGGGAGTTAATTATTAATAGCATTCCGCTTAATATGAAGCACTCTGTTTCAGCAGGTATCGGTTTGTTTATTGCATTTATCGGGTTGCAAAATGCGGGCATCGTTGTTAATAACGACGCCACGCTTGTGTCGCTCGGTAACATGGGAAGTGCATCTGTTTTGCTGGCTTTGGGCGGCGTATTACTTACGGGTGTGCTGCTGGTGATGAAAGTAAAAGGAGCTTTGTTGATTGGTATTATAGTGACCACCATTGCCGGGATTCCTTTTCATGTAACACAGCTTCCTCACGACAACAGTTTAGTGAGTTTACCACCCTCTTTGGAACCGATCTTTTTTAAGTTGGATTTTTCCAATATTTTTTCGCTGGACATGTTGATTGTGCTTTTCACTTTTCTCTTTGTTGATTTATTCGATACCGTGGGTACACTGGTAGGTGTAAGTGATAAAGCAGGTATGCTCGATAAACAAGGGCGGGTACCAAGAGTCAAACAAGCGCTTTTTGCCGACTCTATTGGTACAACGCTGGGGGCTATCTTTGGTACCAGCACGGTAACTACTTATGTTGAGAGTGCCGCAGGTGTTGCAGAGGGAGGAAAAACCGGAATGACGGCTTTTACAACAGCCATTCTTTTTGGTCTGGCTCTCTTTTTTGCTCCGCTGTTTACCATGATACCCAGTGCAGCTACAGCTCCGGCTCTTATTTTGGTAGGGTTATTTATGCTTAGTCCGATTAAGAAAATTGACCTGGAAGATTTTACCGAAGCCATTCCCGCTTTTTTCACCATTGTCATGATGCCCTTAACCTATAGTATTGCAGAAGGGATTGTTTTTGGCATGATGAGTTATGTGTTGTTGAAGACGATTACCGGGAAGTTTAAAGATGTAAGCATCTTAATGTATGTCCTCACAGTTTTGTTTATTATTAAATTTATTATCTAGCGTTCATGATAGTTCAAAATGAGAAGAGGGTTATAGAAGACTCTCTTCTCTTTGGAAAAATGCAATGCGCTGAAAATAAAAACATATCTGCCAAAATTGCGTATAGTATATAAGAGCCAGTATTAATTTAAAAACCCAATGTCATGAAGAATTCATTCCAATGTCCTAAGTGCGATGGTTACCTCAATGTAGGAGACAAAATCATCCTTTCAGCAGACAATAAAAATGGTGATTCAGGCTTATTACTATTGGATCCTGAAATTGGCAATTACTCGGTTGAAACCAATGCTCACTTCTCAATAGAGAGTGGAGAGAAATATACGTTTTACTGCCCGATATGCCATGAACCTTTATGTTCAGATCTGCATGATAACTTATCGAGAATAAAGATGACCGATGAAGAGGGACATACTTTTGAAGTATTGTTCAGTAAGATTGCCGGAGAAAAGAGTACCTATAAGATCATAGGCGAAAATGTAGATATATATGGTGATCAGGCTTCCAATTATGTGGACTTTATTAATCTTTCACGAGTTAAATAACAATACGTGTAATCGAGAATAAAAACGGCAGCCTTTTGGGGCCGCCGTTTTTTTGTTTGGTGTATGCGTATATTTTTATCCTCCGGTGGCGCTAAAACCCCCATATTTTCTGAGATCGGTTCGTGGATTCACCACCATTACCGGTAAGCGATCGGGATTGGCTATAATATATTGTTCTTGCGCTCCCAATACATAATCAGTCAGTCCGATGTCTTTGGTTGTCATTATCATAACCAGGTCGGCATCAATTTTCTTGGCATATTCTACTGAGCGTTCTGCAAGTTTTTTGTCCTCAATCTCATGAACTTCGTAGGTTACCCCATATTTCTCAAAGATTTTTTCGGCAAAATGGATATTCAGGTTTACCCTTTTCATCAGGGAGTTGTCATTTATCGAGGGTTTCATGAGGTGAAGTTTTACGTCAAAGTACTTCACCATGAATAGAGCCCATTGGACCATTTGCTTTTCTTCGTTCCGATACCCGATTGGAAAGATCACATCTTTAAATACATTTGTTTTTGATGGAGGATCTTGTATGACAATGAAAGGAATACGGGATCCCGAAATTACTTTTAAGGCATAGCTTCCAGTAAATTTCTGAATGCCAGTAATACCATGTGTACCCATAATTACGATACTCACATTGTTTTCGGAGGCATAATCGGAAATTACATGAAAAAGATTTCCCTCTAATACCAATGGCTCCAGAGGCATACCGTATTTTGCCGAGAGTCCGTCAATTTGTTTGTTGAGTTTGTCTATGGCTTCCTCGCCTTTTTTCATCGATTTCACCACATGGAGAAGGATGATGCGCTGATTCACATGCTTTGCGATCTTTACTGCATGTTGCAGTGCATTTTCCGTTACATCCGTAAAGTCCCAGGGGACTAAAATTTTATCTCTTTCCATAGTGTGTTTAAGTATACCGTGGCAGTTTTACGACGCAAAAGATACATATAAAATGTATCTTTTGCAAATGGATTATCTTGCAGTAAAGATAGGTGTTTCCTGAGTTTTGGCAAAAGATCAAAAAATATTTTTAGAAAAATTAACAGTCTTTTTATTGGAATTCATGATTTATTTATCGAATTTCGATAAAAATTTACTGTAAAAGGCAATATGATGAAGCGGCGACTCAATGTGCAAATGGTAAGTGTATTACATTTTTTGTTTGGCTTTTTATTGGTTATTTCATTTGTTTCTTTACCCATATTACTGGTGATGTCTGTTATCGACATTGCCGTTGGTGAGGGCCTTACCAGTGGAATTGCCATTTTGCCCATCGAGTTTTTACTTGATGTAAAAATCAGTTTGCCCGAGCAGGTTGGAGTGGCTACCGCATTAGAGGGTGGCATGCTGCGTTTGCCAATGGATGAATTGACCCTGGGCTGGCGAATCATCATTATTTCTCAGGCGATTATGCAATATGCTTTAGGCGTTTTTATTTTGTATATCCTGTGGTCTATTTTTCATGCGCTTAAGATGAGTATGCGCGATCAGGAAAATGTTTTTTTGCAAGGAAATACTAAACGTATCCGCTTGATTGGCTATATATTCATTGTATCAGCCCTTGTTGAATTTGTTTATCGTAAAATAATTCGCCATTTCTTAGTAGAGGAGCTCATTTTTCAGGATAACCAGGTACCATTTACCTTACAAATGGAGTTCCTTGATGATATCCTGCTGGGCGTTATTATCTTGGTTATTGCCCAAATTTATCGGGTTGGGACCGAAATAAAGGAGGAACAAAAATTAACCGTATAATTTAGAGCGAATGCCCATTGTAACCAATTTGGATGTAATGTTAGCGAAACGGAAGATGTCCCTTACCGAACTCTCGGAAGAGGTAGGGATTTCGTTGGCCAACTTATCGATATTGAAGCAAGGAAAGGCAAAGGCTGTACGCTTCTCTACCCTTGAAGCTATTTGTCGGGTTTTGGAGTGCAAACCAGGAGATATTTTAGATTATATAAATGAGAATGAAAAATAATTTAGTAACCCAAAAATGAATCGTATGAAAATGAAACACATTTTTTCGTTTGTCTTGTTTTTGTTGGCCGGGTTGGTGCTCAATGCACAAACGGTTAACAAAATCGACTTTGAAGAGTATGACCTGGACAATGGGCTCCACGTTATCCTGCATCAGGATAATAGTACCCCCGTTGTAACCGTGTCAGTTATGTACCACGTGGGAGCCAAGAATGAGCGCCCCGATCGTACCGGTTTTGCCCACTTTTTCGAACACTTAATGTTCGAGGGAACCAAGAATATTGCACGTGGCGAATATTCAGAAATTGTTGAGCGTGCGGGAGGTACCCTCAATGCAAATACCTCCTCTGACCGTACCTATTATTATGAGCTGATGCCTCCTCATCAATTGGAGCTTGGTTTGTGGATGGAAGCGGAGCGTATGCTACATGCAAAAGTAGACTCAATTGGTATTGCTACTCAGAAAAAAGTAGTAATTGAGGAGAAGAAGCAAAATTATGACAACCAGCCTTATGGCGATATCTTAATTCAAACTCAGAAGCGTGCTTTTGAGAAACACCCTTACCAATGGACTACCATTGGTGATGCCGATCACATTCGGGCTGCCAAAGATGAGGAGTTCAAAGCTTTTTATGATGAATTCTATGTGCCCAATAATGCAGTACTTGTTGTAGCCGGTGATATTGATAAGAAGCAGGCAAAAAAATGGATTGATAAGTACTATGCAGGAATCCCACGGGGTGAAAAGGAGATTTATCGTCCCTCAGTTGTTGAACCTGAAAAACAGGCTGAAATCCGCGACACTGTTTACGATAATATTCAGTTACCGATGGTTATTCAGGCTTATCATACACCCGCAATGGGAACGGAGGATTATTATGCTGTAGATATGTTATCGTCCGCTTTATCAGGAGGCCCAAGCTCTCGACTTTATAAGAAACTAGTTGATGAAAAACAGGTTGCGCTTCAGGTTGGATTGTTCCCTCTTCCTTATGAAGATCCATCATTGGCACTGACTTTTGCTTTGCCTAATATGGGTAAAGATCCGAAAGAGTTAGAAGAAGCCATGGATACAGAGATTGAGCGACTTAAGACCGAATTAATTACGGACAAGGAGTATCAGAAATTGCGTAACCAATATGAAAGTCAATTTGTTAATCAAAATGCTTCTATGGCAGGGTTAGCCAATAATTTGGCTCGCTATTATACCTTCTTTGGAAATACCGATTTAGTTAATAACGAGCTTAACCGCTACATGGATGTAACGAAAGAAGATATTCAGCGAGTTGCGAAAAAGTATTTCCGCGTGGATAACCGTGTAGTGCTCTATTATTTACCCGAACCCAAACAAAACTAAAACCCAACTTTAAAGCAACAAGAGATATGAAAAATATAAAAATTGCCTTTTCATTTATCGTTGCCATGCTCTTTGTTTTGCAGGGTCATGCGCAACTGGACCGTAGTATACGTCCTGAACCCGGAAAAGCCAAGGAGATTAAAATTGGCGAAAGTCATAAGTTTACGCTTGACAACGGGATGAAAGTGATAGTGGTTGAGAACCACAAAGTACCCCGGGTATCTTTCCAGTTAACCCTTGATGTTGATCCTGTAATGGAAGGGGACGCAGTTGGCTATACCAACTTAGCCGGCGATTTATTGCGTGCAGGTACAAAAAACAGAACTAAAGCTGAAATTGACGAGGCCGTTGATTTTATTGGTGCGCGATTGGTTACCTACTCAACGGGTATGTATGCCAGCGCATTAACAAGTCATACCGAAACTATTTTGGATTTAATGACTGATGTACTCTATCATCCTACTTTCCCTGCGGACGAGTTGGATAAGAGTAAAAAGCAGATGATTTCGGGATTAGCTGCTGAAAAGACCAACCCTAATGCTATGGCTTCCCGCTTGAATCGCAAGCTTCGTTATGGCGATCATCCTTATGGCGAAATCCAGACGGAGGAGGATGTAGAAAATATTTCACGTGATTTACTTGTGGATTATTATCAGACCTACTTTAAACCCAATGTAGCCTATCTTGTTATTGTGGGCGACCTGAAGGTAAAAGAAGCCAAGAAACTTGTTGAAAACTATTTTGCTAAGTGGGAAGCTGGCGAGGTGCCTACCCATGAATACGAAACTCCTCAACCTCCTGCTCAGCCTAAAGTAGCTATGATACATAAAGACGGAGCCGTTCAGAGTGTGGTGAATGTTACCTATCCGGTTCAATTGCAGCCTGGTTCTCCTGATGCAATTCCTGCCAGCCTTATGAATAGTATACTGGGAGGTGGTGTTTTTTCCGGCCGCTTGATGCAAAACTTACGCGAAGATAAGGGGTGGACTTATGGTGCTCGTTCAAACTTATCGACCGATGAGCTTGTAGGCTACTTTAATGCGGGAGCCGAGTTGGCTACCGAAGTTACTGATAGTGCAGTACACGAGTTTTTGTATGAAATGGAACAAATCCGTAGCGAAAAAGTATCGGAAGAGCACTTACAATTGGTGAAAAATGTGGCTGCCGGTTCTTTTGGCCGTTCTTTGGAGAGCCCCCAAACAGTAGCACGTTTTGCGCTCAATATCGAACGATTTGATCTTCCCGAAGACTATTACTCAACCTATTTAGAGAGACTTGAGGCTGTAACTGTTGATGACATTCAGCGCATTGCACAAAAGTATATTAAGCCTGACCATGCTTACATTTCCATTGTTGGCGATAAAGAAGTTTTGGATAAACGACTCAAAGCCTACAGTGGCGATAACCAGATTGCTTTCTACAACCTTTATGCACAGCCTGCCAAGGAAGGGAAAGCAATTCCTGCCGGTATGACAGCAGAGAAGGTATTGGCCAATTATGTGGAAGCCATTGGCGGTGAGGAGAAAGTCAATAACCTGGAAGATGTAATGATTAAAACCACTACCTCGGTAAATGGTATGCCCCTGGAGATGACCACCTACCAAAAGGCACCAAATAAGTTTGTTATGGAGATGACCATGAATGGAAATGTTGTCCAGAAGCAGACCTTTGATGGTGAAAAAGGTAAGATGTCTGGCATGGGGGGAGTACGCGACATGAATGAAGAGGAGCTTAAGCAGATGAAAATAGAGAGTAGACTTGATAAAGAGCTTGTACTTCAGGAATTGGGCTATGAAATGACCTTAAAAGGTGTTGAAGATGTGGATGGTACAGACGCTTATAAAATCGAAGTGGTGTCTCCTTCCGGACAGAAGTTCTACGATTTTTATGCAGTAGATTCAGGACTCAAGGTGCAAACCAAAACCACGGCGCAAACGCCTCAAGGCGAAATGACCCAGGTGCAGCAATATAGCGACTACCAAGAGGTGGATGGCGTGAAGTTTCCTTTTGTACAACAAATTTCAGGCATGCAGAGCATGACTTTAGAAGTACAAGAGATTAAAGTAAACGAAGGCATCTCTGATGATGTGTTTGCTCTATAATTATTTAGTTTAGCGATTTTTTTTGTTGATAAAGGCCTGTCCATCGGACAGGCCTTTATTTGTAAAGCTGTTTTTATGGCTTAAAAGCTCCAACGAAAGCGTAAGAATACAAGGTTGAGTTGGTCGGAAATTCCTGACCCAAAATCGCCGGAAAAGCGCTGCGCGTAAATGGCAAGTTCATAATTGTCCGCCAGCGAGTAACTGAACGAGGGCATTAGGAAATACATCTCATAATCGGGGTAATACATCGCACCCAACGTTCCTTGTAAGAGAGGATGAATTGGGTAGCTGGCTTGTAAAAACCACGACCACTCACTAAAAGATAGATTCTTGATATTCTGGGTTTGATTGTAGAAAGAGGTAAGCGAATTAATTTGTGTCATTTTAGCATAAGCATTGTAAAAAATTTCGCCTTGAAGCTGAAGCGAATTTGAGAAGAAGTAATTCAGACCAGAAGAGGCCAGAAGTTTCGCATCTTCCCATATAGTGTTTTTGGGGGCTATGAGTGTAACTTCACCAGTAAAACCTACCTGCTTGATTGCACCCGCCCAACCAAAACCGGCAACCCAGTTTTGCTCTTGCAACATACCACCTAACAATTGCCAGTCGTAACTCCACTTATTAAAGCGGTAATAGGCGCCCAGCGTTACCTTTTCATTTTGATCGATCTTAGCGACCACCTCGGCTACCGACGTGTAATTTGGGTAGTATTGCAGCCGGAATGCATCTGCCCCCGGTTTTTCTTCATAATCAAAATCAAAAAAGCTATAGCTGTTAAAAATATCATTGGGATTGAATACATAGGTTTGTGCCCAATTGATGCGTTGCCGGCCTAGTGTAACACTGAAGTTGTTTATATTCCAATTGATGTTGGCTCTGTCAATGTTCGAGTGGAGCAGGTAGGAGGGACCTGACGAAAACGTATGGCTCAGGTTAAAATACCCATTCTGTTGTTCTATTCCCCTTGCATAGCCGGGAAGTTTGTTGATAAAGTCGCCATAAATGAGCCTGGTACGAGCTTCCAGATTAAATGTAACGGAGGAGGATGGAAACCAATTTAGCTTCATCCGGTTGTGAAGCATGTTGTCAACAAGCCATGGATCTTTAGGTTCACTAAAGAGGGTTGTATTCATGTACTTCTGATAGCCATGAAGGGTCAATTTTTGAGCGATAGATTTGTGTGTGCTTAGCAGGGTAAAAAGCAAAATAACAGAGGCGCCAAATTTAGCCGTCAGGTATATCCGGCTGCGAGTTGTCATTATTTTTTGCATAGCGTATTTGTTTCGTCCTGATTAGAGTCGGAATAGCAGGTATTAGCCTATGTTTTTATGCTGGACAACGCGCTCGTCCGATTTAATTTTCCCGTCTTCAACCGTTACAATGCGATGCGCTTTTTTTACAACTCGTTGGTCGTGGGTAGAAAAGATGAATGTGATTTTCTCCTCCTCGTTGAGGGTCTCCATAATGTCCAACAGGTTTTCAGTAGACTTTGAATCAAGGTTGGCAGTGGGTTCGTCGGCCAGCACAAATTTGGGTTTTGAAGCCAAAGCTCTGGCTACAGCTACTCGTTGCTGCTGGCCGCCCGATAATCGTGCAGGTCGGCTGTTCATTCGGTCGCCAAGCCCCACTGCCTTGAGTAGAGATGCGGCTCTTTCCCTTCTCTCTTTTTTGCTGTACCCTTGTAGTTGCATAATAAATTCTACATTTTCTATGGCAGTAAGAACGGGTATCAGGTTGTAAGCCTGGAATACAAACCCAATAGTTCGAAGGCGGAAATCGATTAATTGCGAAGATTTTAGTTTGCCAATATCTGTATTATTGATATGAATTTCACCAGAAGTTGGTTTGTCCAAACCTCCAATCATGTTTAACAGGGTGGTTTTGCCCGAACCCGAGGGGCCTACAATGGCAGTAAATTCGCCTTTTTTAATTTCCAGGTTAATACCATTTACGGCGTGTACAGGTACACCTGAGTCTTCATATGTTTTGTATACTTCGTTAAGTGTAATGATATTCATAACTGTTGTGTTTTTAGTTGTCGGAACGTAGTGCTTCGGCCGGGTTGAGTTTTAACGCTTTTCTGGCCGGATAAATGGAGGCGATAATACCCACGAAAATTACCAATACCGTAACCTGGAATAAGGTAGAGACATCAATTTTCGGATAGATAACACTGTCAAAACCATAAGCCTCAAGTCCTTGGCTATAGAAAGAGAGATTGATGCCGGTATTGCCTGTGAACTTCACAAGAAAAAGAGCCAGGGCAATACCTGTAACTCCTCCGGTAAGGGAAAGGAATACGGTTTCCAGCATAATCATCAGGAACACCCTTAGTTTGTTCATGCCCACTGCCATTAACATGCCAATTTCTTTTATTCTTTCCAAAACCACCATCAGCATGGTATTGACAATGCCAAAGCCTAATGCTGCCAGAATAATGCCTACAATAATATACATGGAAAGATCCATACTTTTGTTCATCATTTGCATATCGGGCATGAGCTCCATCCAGGTTTGCACTATTGGTTTGGGATACATTTGTTTAAGTTTTGCTGCTACTTCTTCTTCGGGGACTTGCTCTTTAAGCCTGACAGCAATTTCCTGAAAGGTCCCTTCGGGGTAGCCTGTAAGCCTTATTAAATCGTCCTTTCGAACAAAGGCCTTCATCTCTTCGTAAGCTGTATTGGTTGTTTTATAAATACCAGCAACTCGGAATGCACCACCTGTAAGGTTACCTTCTTTATCCTGAAAGGTAAGGATCACCTTGGAACGTAATTTCACATTCAGCTTTTCGGCCATTTTATTGCCCAGGACAATAGCATTTTTCCGGTTCTTTTTAAAGTAAGATCCCTTAATAACATGTTCGTACATGTCGGTAACTTGCCGCTCGCGATCCGGGTCAATTCCCAAGAGTTGTATGCCGGTTCCTGTCTCTGCCGAAGAAATCATGGCATTGATGAGCAAACGTCCGGTAGCCCCTTTTACTTGTTGCATGGTATCGATGCCTGCAAGTATTTGGTTCCCTGCTTCCAGGTGATCAGCAGGATCGGATGAGGTGCCAAAATCCTTATGGTGTATTTGCAGGTGCGACACTTCAGTTGAAATAATGGTCTCAATGCGCTGATCTACCATTCCCAGCGTAAAGGCCATGCTGAAAACGCCCGCAAATATGCCTAAAGTAATAGCGGTAATAATGACAAGGCTGCGCACTTTGTTGCGCCAGATATTTCGCCAAGATATATGTAATAGCATCATAAATTAAGCTCTTAGTGCGTTAGTAACTTTTATTCGGTGAATTGTAATAACCGGATAGGTTGCGATGAGCAGGGTAAGGATTAATACCGTAAGTGCTTGGTTCGTGAAAACCCACGGTGCCAGGCTGAAGAAAAAATAGGGCTCAAATCCATATTGCACATAAATATCGCCTAACTCTGCTGGCAATGGTATGGGATTGTTTACTAAGCTCCAGATTATGGGAATACTTACAAGGAAACCAGATAGGACTCCAATAATGCCGATAAAAAGGGTTTCAAAAAAGAGGATGGAGGCCAATTTAAATCGCTGCATGCCAACAGCTATCATCACCCCAATTTCTCGTCTTCGTTCGGCTATCATCATAATTATGGTACCCAAAATTCCAAAAGCAATTACCATATATAAAATCCCCTTCATTATTAAGCCACTGCTACGGTCGCTCTCGATGAACTGAACCAACTCTGGTTGTATTTCTTTCCAGTTCAGTATGTTGTAGGTATCACCTAGTTCCTGTTTTAAATGATGCTGGATATTTGGAACTTCCCGGTTCTCTTCAGCCATAATTACCATTGCGCTAATTCTGTTGTGAGCAAGGTATAATTCCTGAGCTTGTTTTAAGGGCAAAAATACGCCCATGTTGTTTAATTGAGGTGTTTTAAATGTGAGAATACCATTAATGGGATACTTCCCTGCAGCAGTCACTCCGTGATATCCTTGCGATAAAAGCACTAAAGTATCGTTTACACTTAATTCCAGATGTTTGGCCAGGTTTTTGGTTAACAAAATCCCGTCAGAGTTGCTGGTCAGATACTTGCCCTCGGTTACCCAATGTGATAAATTGGTGATGCTGTCGTAGGTATGTGGTTCAATACCAATCACTGCGCCGCCTTTTGTTTGTTCTCCCGATGAGAGCAGCGCAAAACTTTCGAGCCGGGGGCTGAATTGTCTTATTCCCTTCGTTTCGGAAAGAATATCTCTGAGGCTATCTGTAGGGATAAAAGTGTGATTAATTGTTTTTTGCTCGTGGTATTCGGGATGCTGTATTTGTAAGTAGCCGGAATGGAACTTCACCGATAGCTCAATCATATTGTTATAGGTACCCTCTTGTAATGAGCTCATCAGCGTTGACAGCACCACACCAAAAAAAATTGAAGCTACGGTAATGAGCGTGCGTCGTTTATTACGCCACAAGTTCCGCCAAGCCATGATTAAATTTTTCATTGCGTAATTATTTGTGGATTAGTGGATGCGTTTCATGTTTTGTTGGGAGAAAAAACCATCGGGAATTTCCTCGTTGAAGGTGATCTTTTTTACTACCACAATGGTTTTTTTGTTCTCTTCGTCGACAGGGATTATTTCCATGCGCGTTGGAAGCTCTCTGCCATGCATAACTTTTACATCGCTTCCCAGATCGGTTTTCATCAGATAGCCATCCTCGTCGTAGTATTCCGATTTCATCTGCATGTACCCCTCTTTGGTGATCCACTTTATAATCTTTCCCCAAACCACAGCAGCCTCAGGTTTTGGTATTAATTCAATTTTATAACAGGGGTGTCCATCAATTTGCTCCTGGCTAATAATCTTATGTTTGTAATCTTCTACAATGGAGGATTCTTTCAGGATGTCGTCATTGGTATAATCCGAGCCCATCCAGCCTTCCGACATCATGGAGGGGGGCAATTTGATGAGCCGGTTAATGGAAGGCATCCAGTGCCACATCTCGTTTTTTCGCTTCAGAAATGTTTGTCCCTTCTCTCTGGCAGGTGCTGTAATGAGCGTCAATGCATAGTCATTGCCACGAGTCCAGTTTTTAAATTCTACTGTTCGCTGCCAGCTTGGACGTACAATGGTCATCTCCATTTCGCTGATACTCGATTTTTCACCATTAAATTTATCATCGGCTTTACGTACAATTTCTTTTGCATCTTGCGCCAAGCTCTGCGATATGGCTACCAGAAAGAACAGGCCTGTGATAAGAGGAGTCATTTTTTTCATAACCAGATTCTTTTTTTTATGTAAACAGTGCAATTATTCTTGTCTTTATTTTATCAGCCGGGAATTCAGGATTAAGGACGAAGTTGAGTAGAACACCGTCCATGATACTTGAAAAAAATGCAACTTCTGTTTGTGGATCTTTACACCCCTTTTGAGTAAAGTAGCTTGTAAGTATTTTCATGTACTTTTTTATTACATCTTCCATCTCTGCGTAATATTTTTCGAGAATGGAGGGCTGCATGACCAGGGAATAGTAAAGCTTCCAGTAGGTAGGATGCTCTTTTACCATCCGAAAATTTTCATTTATAAAAAAGATAAACTCTTCCTTGGAGAGTTCTCCATCGCGGTTCGGGTCAAAAAGCTCAATAATTTTATTAAATCCTCGCATGATTATTTCATGTAGTAAATCTTCTTTGCTTAAAAAATAATTGTATGATAAGCCTTTGGAGATACCCGCCTCTCGAGCAATTTCACTCATGGAAGTTCTGTCGAAACTTTTTTGAGCAAATAGAGCCAACGCAGTTTCCATAATTTGTTCTTTCCGTATTTCACGTAATTCCTGGTATTGTTCTTCGGTTTTTGGAGCCATAGTTTTTTGGTTGAACGGTCGGTCAAATTTATGTGTTTTTTCCATGTTTTGCTAAAACTTTCATGAAATTTTTTCATTCCTTGTTTTGTTTACGCAAATAAGATAACTTTAAGCAGCAGGTTTATAAGGGACTCGGTAGCTTTAAGTGATAATTTATGTTACGAAAACTTTTTTTAATTGCATTTGTCTTTTTCTTTCTCGTGCTCCATTCATTGGGACAGGAATCCGCTTGGTTACATAAGCTATCATCGGTAGTGGACAGTTTAGAAACTAAGCAGGAAATTTCAAAAGAAAGGGTAGAAGAGTGGCTGAGAAGGGCTGATTCACTCTTGCAGTTTAGTCCCTACGATGCAAACGAGAACGCTAAATTTCATTACAGGTTTGGCGAGTTGGCCTTTAAAAATGGAGCTTATAAACAAGCTTACTCCTTTTGGGAGGCCTTTCTGGAACTTGAGGATGATACCCAACTTGTTGATAAAGATGTAGCCACAGCTCATTATTATTTGGGATTGTTATACCAATGGTTTGCGGATTATGAGCTGGCTCTGTTAAGTTATAAAAAAGCTTTAAGTTACCTCGGTGATGAAGCTGATGATCAGAATGTAAAAGCTGGCGTGTTGAGAGGGTTGGGCAATTTATACTTTCAATGGAACGAAACAGATGAGGCCATTTCCTATTATCGTCAATCTCTTGGCCTGTACCAAGTGTTAAGCGATACATCAGGTATTGCTAAGTGTTATAATAACATGGGACGAATATTCACCGACAAGGGTGAATATGCAAAAGGCCTGGAATTGTTGAACTCTTCTTTATCTATTAAGCGCAACAATGGCGATTTTGTAGGCATGTTTAATACCTACATTAACATGGGACGAGCTTATCAACGACAGGACAGTACTGAAAGGGCGCGCAATTATTTTCAATTGGCCAACGAATTGGCCGAATATCTTGACAATGATTTGCTTTTAGCCGAGGTAAACAGTTATCTGGGAAACCTGGCTGCCGATCAGGCTCAGTTGGATTCTGCAGTTGTGTATTATGAGAAAAGTTTGGATTATTCTGATTCGACTCACTATCAGCGATGGCTCATTGAAGGCCATCGTGCCTTAGCACGCATATGGGAAAAACAAGGCGATTTCCAGAAATCTCTTCAACATTACAAAACCTATAAGCTTTACGAAGATTCGGTTTTCAATGAGGATACCCGTTTCTTGATTGAAGCTTATCGCAATGAAACTTTAGGTTTGAGAGAAGAGAAACAAATGATTGTAAAAGAGAAGACTATAGAGAAACAGCGGTGGTTAATTGCCAGTGTTTTTCTCTTGCTACTTTTTAGTCTGCTTTTTGTGTTTCTCCTGTTTCGTCAAAATAAACTCATTAGTCGCAAGAGTAAAAAAATGGTCAAAATCAACCAGGAGCTGGATGCCCGCGTTAAGGAGCGCACAAAAACGCTACAGATGACCCAGTATGCTGTTGATATGGCAACTGATCCAATTTTTGTCGTACAAATAGAGGGCGTCATTTCGTATTGCAATGAAGCTACACTTTTTCTTCTGGGTTATAATAGAAATGAAATTAGAGGGTTAAAGTTTTTTGATATTGTAAAAGATCTAACAGAAGAGTTATGGAATGAGTATGCGCGACATATTCTTCAACGAGGATCTTACACACTTGAATTGGTTTTTGTGTCACAGAGCGACGATCTTATTACCATGGAAGTGGCGTTTAATGCACGCATATACCAAGAGGAGCAACAGATTTATGCTTTCTGCCGCAACATGGAGGAGCGCAAAAAACAAGAACACTTGCTTTTGGAGGCGAAAGATAGGGCTGAACGAAGCGATCGACTTAAGTCGGCATTTTTAGCCAACATGTCCCATGAGATACGAACACCTCTTAATGCCATTGTGGGGTTTTCCGATCTTTTAGCCCGGGATAAGCTCCACAAATTTAGCCGTGAACAAATTGTTGATATCATTAAATCTAATAGTCAGGATTTGATTACGTTAATTAACGATATCATTGACTTTTCCATGATCGAAGCCAACCAGCTTGCTGTAGACAAACGATTGCACTTTGTATTGCCTATGCTGGAAGAGTTGATATGGGTGTATACCAAACGTAATGAAGAGCGGGATAAAAAACCCATCGAGCTACGTTTGCACACACCTTCAAATGCCAAATTTTACGCCTTGTATACCGATAAGAGCCGACTTCGCCAAGTATTGAGTAACTTATTGGATAATGCATTAAAATTTACCAATAAAGGGTTTATTGAACTGGGGTTTCAGCTCCTTTCGCATGGAGGTAGAAAAATGATGCGCTTGTATGTGAAAGATACCGGCTCCGGAATTGCGCAGGAGGATCAGCAAGCCGTTTTTCAAAGATTTTATAAGCTAGATGAGGTGAGCAAGGCAGCTTTACGGGGAACAGGACTGGGTTTAGCAATTAGTAAGCGATTAGTTGGATTGCTGGATGGATCAATGGGTTTAGTGTCCAAAAAAGGTGAAGGAAGTACCTTCTATATAGATGTTCCCTATCAGTATATGAATGAGAATGTAATGCCGACAATCCGGCTAAACAGTCGGTCTTCTTCAGTTTTGGCAGGGAAGACTTTGCTAATTGTTGAGGACGATAAAGCTAACTTCATGTTGCTGGAAGCACTCCTAAAACCGGCTAAAGTCAAAATACTGCATCTTGCCAATGGGAGCGACGTATTACCCTACATGCAGCGTCATCGTCATCAGGTAGATGCTGTTTTGTTGGATATTCAGTTGCCGGGAATGAATGGAGACCAGGTGGCTCATAAACTAAAAGGGCTTTATCCGGATCTTCCCTTGGTGGCCCAAACTGCTTATGGAAGTAAATACCAGGACGAAAAGAATACACAGCTGTTCGATAGTTTTCTGTATAAACCTATCGATAAGGCGGAGTTGCTACATACCTTATCCGCGGTTTTGACTAAGCAATAATACAGCATCTTTATACAATTTTCCTGTCTGATATACAATAAGTAAAAACCAACTCTTCTTAGAAAGGAAAATGCACCGATTGTTTTGAAAACAAAGCCCAGGCCTACTGTATGGCGAGAATTGTGCCGCTGTCAAAAATATTCGTAACAATAGTTCGATTCTTCTGTAACTTTCCGACAACACTAACCGTCGTACCAACGAAAATAAGCAGCTACATGACCCTAAATGATTACAATGATTGCGTAAATTCACATGCTGATGGTGTTTATAGGTTTATCCTAAAGCATGTGAGCGATAACGATCTTGCTCAGGATATTGTGCAGGAGAGTTTTGAAAAGTTGTGGATGAAGTTGGATGAAGTGACAGCTTCAAAGGCCAAGTCCTATCTCTTTACCACAGCCTACCATACAATGATTGATTATATCCGGAAAAATAAACGGATAACTTCTATGGAATCAGTTTCTATTATAGAGCCATCTTTAACAGATAGCTATACTGATTTAAGTGAAGTATTAAACGAAGGATTGTCTCGGTTGCCCGAAGTGCAAAGGAGCGTTGTTCTGTTACGCGATTACGAAGGATATTCCTATGAGGAAATTGCACAGATTACAGCGCTTACAACCTCTCAGGTAAAAGTATATATTTATCGGGGTCGACTTGCGCTTAGAAAGTTTATTGGGCACTTAGAAGCCATTATTTAATAAGAGGAAGGTATGAAAATTTCGAAAGAAAATTATGAAGCTATCGCCATTGATTATCTGGATGGTAGTCTCGATAAACAAAGCCGGGAGGCCTTTGAAGCTTTCCTACATCAACATCCCGATATTGCGGAGGAGGTCTCTTTGCTTTCGGATGTTCCCTTTGATCTGAAAGAGGAGCTTCAAGCTGAACAAGTGCCTAAGGAGCTTTTGCTGAAGGACTCTACACTTGTTGCCGAGGATGGAGCCGATGTTTTGGATGATATATGTATTGATATTATTGAAGGCAACTATAACGAAGAGGACGCCAATAGAATTGAAAAACGATTATTGGCTAAGGAACGGTCGAGAAAACGACTAATGACCTATCGAAATACTATTGCAGTCCCCGATTATAGTCTAGCGTTTCCGGATAAATCAAGGTTGTTTCATCAGAGTCGGTTAGGGAGATTCCAAAAGAAAACGCTGCGGTATGCACTTTTAGGTGCCGCAGCATCGGTGGTTATAATGTTGGGAATTAAGCAATTAAGTCAGCATGACGAAATACTGCCCGTTAAAGGTTCCCACATAGTAGCTGATGCGACCACTAAATCAGACAATAAAGAAATCAGCAAAGAAACCTCGACTGAAGTTGGGGAAAATGAAGAGAATTCTGCATCGTTGAAAAAGGGAAATGCCGCTAAATCGTCTGAAGAAAGTAACAAAGGAAAAAAAGTGGAGCAATCGGCGCCAAGGAAAAGCACAACAAATAATTCCCGGCCTGTAATAAAAATTCGGACACAGGATCCTGTTATGTTGGCAAAAGCTCCTAAAATACAAGTAGATATTGATCACGATAAGGCTCAGTTGCCCCGTTTGGCATCTGTTCCACGGGTTGAGAGAACCGTTGTGGAACCAACGCTATCAACTGATATTGGTTTGACAGAGGCGCTTGCCGTTAATATTAACAAATATGTTTTTCAGAAAGATCCTCAAAGTCCTGAGGCTAAGCGCCTCTCTGTGTGGGATGTGGCTCATTTGGGTGTAAACGGGGTTAACAAGCTTACCGGGACAAATATGGAATTAGAACGTAAATATGATGACCATGGCAAGATGGTGGAACTGGCCTTTCACTCTAAAGTTTTCAGTTACGAGAAGAAAAAGAGTAATTGATTGTAACATTTTCCACCTCTCGCCGTCTTATGAAAAAATTAAAAAGATAAAGATATGAAAAGGATACTATTATTAGCATTAGTTTTAAGTTTAGGTTTAAACTTAGTTGCACAGGAAAAGGCTGATACAATTGATATTTGGCTGGGAAAACGTTTAGTTCGTATTGTAAAAGATGGAGAGACAACCATAAAAATGCAAAAAACTGACGATGGAGACTGGGAAGAGCTTTATGAGGAAGATATTCTTTCTCAATTCGAAGATGATGACGACAGAACTGCTGTTTATACCCAGAAGCGAAGGATTTTGTTTGATGGTAACTGGGCAGGATTTGAGCTTGGGTTGAATAATTATGTGGATAAAGATTTTTCTTTTTCACGTACCGGGGATGATGCTTTTATGGATCTGAATACCGGAAAATCGTGGAATGTGAATATTAACGTGGCCGATATTGGTATAAACCTATACAAAGGGAAGGTTGGTCTTGTTTCAGGGATAGGGTTTGAGTTTTTCGATTACAAATTTGATGATAATTCTATGACCCTGGCCAAAGAGAACGGAGTGGTAGTACCCGATTATGCCACATATGCCGATATGAGTTTAATGAAAACTAAAATTACCATGTCCTATCTTACAGTGCCCTTTTTGCTTGAGTGGCAAATACCTGTAGGATCTAATGATATTGTCGTTAATGGAGGTGTAGTTGGGGGCATGAAGCTTGGCTCACATACAAAAGTTGTTTACAAGGAGGGCGGGAACCGTCAAAAAGATAAAGTACGTGATGACTTCAATTTATCGCCATTTCGATATGGTTTTACGGCACGGATAGGATATAATGACTGGAAGCTTTATGCAACCTACTATGCAGTGCCATTATTTGAAGAGGACAAAGGACCCGAATTGTTCCCTGTAGCTGCTGGGATTTCGTTATCATTCTAGATTTTAATGACAACCGAAATATACGGGTCATTACCACCTCCTTTTCAGGGGGTGGTTTTTTGTTGGCTTACCATTGAGTTTATGAAGGGTATTAGGTATATTTGAACTACAAGCAAAATCAATCAAATGAAAAATTTTCTTCTCTTTTCTCTTCTTCTTTTTGCTTCATCTTCACTCAATGCACAGAATATAGATAGCCTGAAACGGCAGGTACTCGTTGCTACCTCGGCTTATGATAAAGCAAAGCTCTATATTAAGATAGCGAATAACCTGGAAGATAGTCAGGTGGATTCTTCTCGTTTTTATGCTCTAAAGGCAGTAAAGGTGCTAAAATCTTTAAAGGGCGATTCTGTCCTTAAACTTACATCTGAGGCCTATAATACTTTAGGAATTTGCGAAAACAATCAAGGCAACTATGGGAATGCCATTAACTATTTTTCAACGGCAGCCCGCTACGATAAACAAATGGAGGCCTTTGGCAAGGCAGCACAGAAATACGTGAATATAGCGATAATTTATAAAAACCAGGGAGAGCATTTTCGGGCCCTTCAATTGTACGATAGCTCCATGGTTCATGCTTCGACGTATAGCGATACTTCCTTTATGGCTAGCATTTATTTAAATAAAGGGGTGCTTTATTACGAATTGGGTAATTATGATCAAGCATTAGCCTTTTACCTAAAGGCAGAAACGCTATTTACAAAGCTTGAAGAAATTGAGAATCTTGCTATTCTCAGGTATAATCTTGGTCTTATCTTTCATGAACAAAATAACGAGGCGTTGGCAACGTCTAATTTTCAATCTGCAAAGGGACTTTTCGATTCTCTTGGGAATCGGTATGGCGTGGCCTATTGTTATACGAGTCTGGGCGATGTTTATCGGGCATCTGGTGCTTACGCAAAGGCAATTGACTTCTACAACCATGCCTATGAAATTCATGAAGATCTTTCAAATAAACAGGGGATGGCCGAAGCCTTTATCCAAATTGGGCTAGTCTATTTTGAGCATGGTAAATATCCGAAGGCGGGCGACTTTTATCAGGAGGCATTCAACCTGAATGCACAAATTGACTACCCTAAAGGGAAAGCCATCGCTTTGCGCAATCGGGGGCATATAGCTGTAAAGCAAGAAAAGTACCGGGAGGCTCGCCAGAAATACCATTCTGCTCTTCTTATTGCTGATGAATTGGCCGATAATGCTTTGCTTCAGGATCTTCATCTTGATTTATCAGGGGTGTACAATAAGACACAAAACGTTGAAAAAGCATTTGCTCATTATAAGCAATACATCTCTTTTCGCGATAGCATTGAAACGGCTGAGCTTGATGCGAGTATGACACGGCTGAAAGCCCGATATGATATTGATTCGAGAGAAAAAACCATTGAGAATTTGCAAGTAAAACAGAATATTCAGGAAGTGGAGAATCGCCGCCAACGTACGATTATTCGGTTCTCCATGGGCGTGGTGCTGATAATTGTGTTGTTTTTGGCTCTTCTTTTTAGGAAAAATAGAGAGATTCGGAACGTATATGAACAGCTTGTGTTAAAACAGAGCCAAATAAAGGGCAGTATTGATTATGCAAGCAAAATTCAGGCAGCTGTCCTTCCTCCTGAAAGTATTATTCATAAGCTTATACCTGATAGTTTTATCCTGTTTAAACCTCGGGATATTGTTAGTGGCGATTTTTACTGGATAGGTGAGCGTGAGGGTAAAGTGGCGGTAGCCGCAGTTGATTGTACCGGGCACGGTGTTCCCGGAGCTTTTATGAGCATGATGGGAATCTCTTTTTTGAATGAGGTGTTTATGAAGGGGGACTTTCAGGATGCAGGAGGATTGCTTACATTATTACGATCATATGTTAAAGAGGCTTTGCACCAAACAGAGGAGTATCCTGAAACCAAAGACGGGATGGATATTTCGTTAGTTATCATCGATCCAGAGAATCATGAGCTCCAGTTTTCCGGTGCTTATCGTCCAATGGTTTTATGTAAGGGACAGGAAGAGGTGTACCTTAAGGGTGATCGTATGCCCATTGGGATTCATTATAATGAAAAGGATCGTTTTTCTACGCATCGGCTCCATTACACAGGAGGTGAAATGATCTATCTATTCTCTGATGGATATTCAGATCAGTTTGGTGGTCCCAGTGGAAGGAAGTTCCGGCTATCTCCATTTCGGGAATTGTTGCAGTCGGTCGCTATGCTTCCCGTGGCCTCTCAGAAAGCTATATTGCAGCATGAGTTGGCTAAATGGCAAGGGGCTCATGAACAGATTGATGATATTCTGGTAATGGGTTTACGGTTATGATCTCCAAAAATATTGGAGTTGATTTTTTTGCGGATAAAAGATATTTTAAGAATTTTTAGCGGAGAATATACAGTTATTACAAACTATCAGGCAATAGAGGCAAACTGTCGCAGTCAGAATCGCCCAATAGGTAGAGGCGAAGTGTGAATTTTTCTTTACATTTACCTCTTTAAATAACTAAAACCATTTTTTGCTATGAGATTATTGTTAATTAGTAATTCCACCATGGCAGGGCAAGAGTATCTTGAATATCCTATGCCCCATATTAAAGAGTTCTTGAACGGGAAAGTAAAAAAAGTACTTTTCGTGCCCTACGCTGCAGTAACCTTCAGCTATGATGAGTATCAGCAAAAAGTAGCTAAACGATTTAAAGAGCTTGGCGTTGAAGTAGATTCCATCCATTTATATGAGCCAAACAAACGCAAGGAAGCAGTACAAGATGCTGAGGCTATTGTTATTGGTGGTGGAAACACATTCCACTTGCTAAAAATGATGCAACAGGATGATATTTTGGAAACCATTCGCTACGAAGTGATGAAGGGGAAACCCTATATGGGATGGAGCGCAGGTTCAAATGTGGCATGTCCTACTATCTGCACAACAAATGATATGCCTATTGTGGAGCCCGAAAGTTTTCATGCCATTAACCTGATTCGATTTCAAATCAACCCACATTACCTCGATGCACATCCCGACGGACACGCCGGTGAAACCCGGGAGCAGCGTATTGGCGAATTTTTGGTGGCCAATCCCTACATTTATGTGGCCGGACTTCGCGAAGGTTGCATCCTGAAAGTTGAGAATGCAAAAGTTGAATTAATTGGTGATAAACCCTTACGTGTGTTTAAACACGGTCAGGAACCCAAAGAAATACAGGTTGGAGGAGATTTTGATTTCCTTTTTGAATAAAGAGTAATTGAGGATAACAAAAAACCTGCTTTCATGAGCGGGTTTTTTTATACCTTGTATGCAGCAATTTCTCAAACTCGTCGTTATTAAGGAAATCGTTTATGACCATGCTTAAAAACTACCTTCTTACCGCCCTGAGGAGTTTACTGAAAAATGGTGTTTACGCTTTCCTCAATATAGTAGGTTTAGCCGTTGGCATTGCTTCCTTTATTTTTATTGCTCTGTTTATAGGTCACGAAACCAGTTACGATAATTATCATCAGCATGTGGATAGACTTTACCGGGTAGCTGTATCCGGTAAGATGATAAGTTCTGACATGAATATGGCAGTAACTCCGGCTCCTATGGGTGCAGCTATTAAGGAAGATTATCCTGAGGTAGAGAAAGTAGTGCGGCTTGCTTCCTCGGGTGATTGGCTGTGCCGCTATAACGATAAAGTATTTAATGAGCGACATTTCCTTTTTGCCGATTCTACTTTTTTTGACCTATTTTCTATTCATCTGTTGCAAGGAAACCCTGAAACCGCATTAAAAAAGCCTCACAGTGTGGTTCTAACCCGGTCTACAGCAATAAAATATTTCGGGCAGGAAGATCCTATTGGAAAAGCAATTCGTGTTGAGACAGATACCGTTTTCTATACGGTTACCGGTGTGATGGAGGATGTGCCCCTCAACACACATTTTCAGTTTGATATGTTAGGTTCGTTAAATTCGCTCCGCAGGAGTCGATCCGAAGCATGGTTATCTCATAATTTTTATACCTATATACGAATTGCTCCGGATGTTGATCCCATGGCTTTTGAAGAGAAAATTCAAGGCATGATTGCTACGTATGTAGGGCCACAGGTGCAAGAGGCCCTTGGTGCCTCGTTGGATGATTTCTTGGGATAGGGGAACAGCCTCAAGTACCACATGCAACCGGTACGGAAAATTCACCTACACTCCGACCTGCAATACGAGATTCAGACCAATGGGAATAGTCTATATGTCTATGTTTTTGGTATTGTAGCTATCTTCATTATTCTGATGGCCTGTATTAACTTTACGAATCTGGCAACTGCCCGAGCCGCTAATCGGGCGAAGGAGGTAGGCATCAGAAAAGTGCTTGGAAGTGGGAAAGGGAGTTTGGTTCTTCAGTTTATCCTTGAAGCGGTGGCAATGAGCTTAATGGCTTTGTTAATGGGCCTTTTGATGGCCGAATTATTCATGCCACAATTCCGGAACCTGATAGGTCTCCCTCTGGACATATCTTATGCTAATGTAGTCGGGACCTGGGGTGTCTTGTTTATCCTCGCCCTTATTGTCGGGTTTATTGCTGGTAGTTATCCCGCATTTTTTCTCGCTTCTTTTCAGCCCGCTCAGGTTTTGAAAGGGAAAGTACGTACTGGAGCAAAGAGTGGGTTGTTGCGTAGTGTTTTAGTTGTTTTTCAATTTGTGATTTCAATGGCGATTCTGCTTGGTTCCTTTGTCGTTTTTCAGCAATTGAGTTTTATTCAGTCAAAAGATCCGGGGTATACGAAAGAGCAGGTTTTAGTCTTGCGACGATCCGATGCCTTAGGATCGCAGATGGAAGCGTTTAAACAGGAGTTGGAGAAGTTACCACACGTTGCGGCAGTAACAAATTGCAATACTTTTCCCGGCCGTAATTTTTCCAATAATGCGTTCTTTCTCGAAGGGAATACGAATACTTACCTTATCTACCAAGCCTGGACAAGCTTTGGTGTTAAAGATGTATTTCAATATAAGTTAAAAGAAGGACGGTTTCATAGTCGCCAACATCCCTCGGATTCCAATGGGATAGTAATTAATGAAGCGGCAGTGAGATCTTTGGGTTTTGAGGAAGCTCTTGGACAACAAATTCTCCAACCAAGAGGTGAAGGCATGCAACCACTGGAAGTTATTGGAGTTATGGAGGACTTTCATTTTAAGTCCATACATCATCCTGTTGAGCCTGCTGGTTATACTCTGATGGACGGGAATTGGGAAGGATTTGTCATGATAAAACTTTCAGGAGATCAGGGGAATGCCATCCGGGCTATTAACGATCTTTGGGAAACCTTTACTGCAGAATATCCTTTTGAGTATTTCTTTTTTGAGGACGATTATAATCAACAATACATACAAGAAGTTCGCACATCTAAAGTTATGGGTGTATTTGCATTTCTTTCGGTATTGATTGCTGCTATGGGACTTTTAGGATTGATATCTTTTCTTACCAACGAACGTCAAAAGGAGGTAGGTATTCGCAAGAGCTACGGGGCTTCAGCTTTACAGGTGGTATTTTTGTTTAGTTGGCACATTATTCGTTTGGTTATTGTGGCATGGATTTTGGCCGTGCCCCTAGCTTACATATGGGCTCAAAGTTGGCTTTCCGGGTTTGCTTTTCGAATTCAAATGCCTTATGCCATTTATTTGGTAATCCCATTATTAGTTGTGGTGTTTTCGTTCGTGGTAGTAGCTTGGCAAACTATACGGGCAGCCCGTCAAAATCCTGCACGAATTTTACGATATGAATAGAATTTTTCTTACATTTGGATATAATAAACTGATTAATAAACCATTGCTATGATAAAGACGGAAAAGTTAGTTAAGGTATTTCGTACTGACGAAATTGAAACCACGGCCCTTAATAATGTTGATATTTTCATTAAAGAGGGAGAATTTGTTGCCGTTATGGGCCCCTCAGGATGTGGGAAGTCTACCTTGCTAAATATCATAGGCTTGCTAGACAATCCTACCTCAGGGAAATTGATTTTTAATGGTGCCGATGTCTCGGAGTATAAAGAACGTCAACGGACAAATTTACGAAAGGGAAATGTAGGCTTTGTTTTTCAGAGTTTTAATCTGATTGATGAACTTACCGTGTTTGAGAATGTGGAACTTCCGCTTTTATACATGAAGGTGCCTGCAAAAGAGCGAAAAGAACGAGTTGATAAGGTGCTCGATCGCATGCAAATGGGACATCGAAAGAAGCACTTTCCTCAACAATTGTCGGGAGGTCAGCAACAGCGTGTGGCCATCGCACGTGCGGTAGTCTCCAATCCGCAGTTGATCCTGGCCGATGAGCCTACAGGTAACCTGGATTCAGCTAATGGCGAGGAGGTAATGAAGCTCCTTAAGGAGCTCAATGAAGAAGGCACGACTATTGTGATGGTAACGCACTCGCCCTCCGATTCGGAATATGCTCATCGGATTGTACAGCTATTCGATGGACATATTGTAACCGAAAATATTAAGAAGATACTATAGCACTAAACTATTTCGTTTTCCAGGTGTCTTGATTTTATATAGTCAGGACACCTTTTTCGTATTACCAATCAAAGGACATGAGCGGCGAGGTATTTTGTCTGATGGAAATTACAGAATTTGGTTCGTTGTACACATAAAGCTTTGTATGATATGATGAAAAATATTGGAGTATTAGTCGTGTTTATCCTTTCTTCTGTCTTTGTTTATGGACAGCAGGAGATGGAGGTTGAGTTAGAGGCTTTTAATAAAGTGAAAATTTTTGGTAGTGTAGAGGTTCAGGCCAAGCAAGGCGAAGAAGGGCACATAAAATTTATTTCCAATAAAATTCCCTTGTCGGAGATTGATTTTTCGGTAGAGGATAGTACGCTTAGTATTAAATTAACAGCTAAGCTCTTTAAAGATGAAAAGATCTATGCCGAATTGGTTTATCCGGGACTTGAGGAAGTCACACTGAATGCCTCTGCGGAAATGGAGATAGCTGGAATTATTGTCCAGCCAGCTTTTAATGCAACTGTGAGTAGTGGAAGTGAACTGCAGTTTAAATGTGACGTAGATTATGTAGAACTAAATGCCTATCAAGGGGCACATATTATGACAAAGGGCCAAGCGAAAGAGGTGGTAGCTTTTGCCAATACCGGCGGGATTATATCGGCAACGGAATTGGTAACGCAAAAAGCCGATGTGAAATTTAATACAGGGGGGAAGGGAGAGTTAACAGTGGAAGAGGAGCTAAAAGCACGTGTTACTATGGGTTCGCATTTTAGCTATTTCGGAAGGCCTGATAAACTAGATGTCAAATCGTCTCTTGGAGGCAATATCTCTGCTTGGGATGCAGAGGAACAGAAATAAAAAAAGGTGCTAAAAGCACCTTTTTTAGTATGACTCATCTTCGTCAAGAAATTTTAGATTTCCACTGTAACTTAAGTTTTCAAATTCATCCAGTTCCTCATAAAGTTCTTGTTTGAGATTTTTCTTCTTCTTTTTTACTGAACCTTTTTTTGCTTTGGGTGCCGCAGGAACGTCTTGGTAAATGTCTTTTCTACCTGACTTTCGTTGGTCTTTTTTCGATTTCATTTGAAAGTAATAATTAATGTTAACGAAATAATTACAACAGCAATATACGCAAATATCTGATGAGAGTTTATTAAATACAACTTTTTGCGCTCTTTTTTGTTCACTGAGCATTAAGTTTTTAGAGGTGAAAGTAGAAACGGGTATCACGCACACAAGAATGCTGTTTTGCATATTTGTGCACTGGTTATTGTTGTTTTACCTTATCCGCATCTACCCATTTGTATACTTTGTCGTTTCTTCGAACGAGTGAATCCGTTGCGATTGAGCAGAATTGGCGTTTTTGTGCTTTTGCTACCGGTTTTCTGTCTACCCTTATTTCCCGAACAAGTTGTTTTACTACGCCGGTTGTGGGGCCCATAACTAGCACCTCCTCTTCAGGAGTAAGGGAGCCACTTTCCAGTAATATCTCTGCCACACCTAGTTTGCTGAAATAGTTGGTGATCTTACCGAGATACATTTTTCGTTTCGTGGCTCTTGATCCGTATCGGTGACTCCATTCTCCAAGTCGCTGCCCAAGGTAGTAGCCATCCCAAACCCCCCTGTTGAAGACGGTTGCCAGATCTTTTCTGAGTTCATCGATAAGTTCCTGGTTATATTCCTTTTTCTCAATTGCCGTTATAGCTTTGCTATAACTCTTAACCACCGTTTGAACATACTCTGCAGGACGTGCACGTCCTTCAATTTTGAGTACCCGAACGCCTGCATCCAGCATTTTGTTGAGAAAACCTATTGTGCATAAATCCTTGGGCGACATGATATAAGAGTTGTCTATCTCAAGTTCATTACCTGATTCTTTTTCGGTTACAATATAGGCTTTACGGCAGGTTTGCATGCATGCACCACGGTTTGCTGAATGATTCTTTTCATGGAGGCTCAGGTAGCACTTTCCGGAAACTGCCATACATAAAGCACCGTGAACAAACATTTCAATTTGTATCAGCTTCCCTTTGGGCCCACGTATATCCTGCTTCAGGATTTCATTATGGATGGCCTTTACCTGTTCTAGTGTAAGCTCTCTTGCCAAAACCACAACATCGGCATACTGGGCGTAAAACTTTAAGCTTTCAATATTGGTGATGTTTACCTGTGTGCTGATGTGTACTTCAAGTCCTATTTCTCGGGCGTAATGAATAGCAGCAATGTCCGATGCAATAACTGCTGTTATATCGTACGCTTTGGCGGTATCAAGAATTTCGTGCAGTAAAGGAAGCTCCTGATCGTAAACAATGGTATTTACCGTCAGATAGCTTTTAACACCATGCTCTTTACAGATTGTAACGATCTCCTTAAGATCATCAAAGCTAAAGTTATTGGAAGAGTGAGCACGCATATTCATCTTTTCGATGCCAAAATAAACGGAATTTGTGCCCCCCTGTATGGCTGCCCATAAAGCTTCATAAGAGCCTACAGGTGCCATTATCTCAATGTCGTTTCTACGTATCATTTTTTGTCTGGTCTCAAAATTTTCCGTTGCAAAGGTACATCTTTCATCATAATAATAAATGGTGAACTTTTAATTGCCAGCAATTGTTAAGGTAATATACTGTTGTGTGCTTACTACCTAAAACCCACTGATATGAATGCTTCTTCACCAGTTATCGAAACTATCGGGTACCTTCAGAAGGAGGTCGCACTAACTACCGTATCCAATAACATCCTGACCAATACGTTTGTTTTGGAGGCCTTACAACCTTTTCCCGGGTATTTTGGGAAAAATTTGCCTGATGCAACTCATCCAAGGTCCCTGTTTTTAGTTCTAAAAAAGCCTTACAGTTTTGAAGAACTTGCACACATTATCAAACGTATCAAAAAAGAGTTCGCGCAGGATTATAATGCCACTGTGGCGGAAATTTTCCTTAAGTCCTCCACATTGCCGTGCATTCGCATAAAATATCTGCAGCGTTTTAGTTTTATTCCCGAACTTCAGAAGCTCTTACAGGGCCATGGCATTAAGTTCCACTCCTCTTGTCATCTGGATGCAAAAGCCCTTATTAAGGTCGATAAAACCTTTTATGTCCGTGAAGAGAAAGAGGGTATGTATAGGGATTTAGAAGAGGCATCTAAATGTTATATAGATTTACCGCGTCTGATTACCTGGCGCCAATTTGAAAGCATTACCCATGACCTTAAAAATAATCTTGAAAATAATCTTTTTGATGCTGCTTTAGGTGTGTTCTATCGAAAGTCGGGTGTAGTGGATATGGTACGTATTTATGACAAAGAAAAAACTCCCGATCGAATAAAACTCTTGAGACAGATGTATTGGCGCCGCGTTGAGCGCCTGTTTCGTGAATAATAGTAGAAATTATCGCATTATTTCCAAGAGATGCTATTTTTGTGGTATCTCTTTTTTATGTCCTTCACCATCTGTTTGGCAGGGTATTTTCAGGATTGTAATAAGAAAACGAAGAATAAAAAGCTAAAGATGAATAAGGTGTATCGTTCGGTTTTAGTGGGTTTGACTATCGGTGTTTTGTTAACAATAGGCTTGTTTGTTTGGTTTGTAAAAGCAAACGAGTCTTTTATAATTGATCGGGTCCTTGCCCAGCTGGAGGAGGAGACAACTATTCAGTTAACGAATGATCAATTAGAACTGTCCATATGGCGGCATTTTCCGAATGTTTCCTTATCCGTTCGTAATGTTCTGATTCCACAACCTGATAATTACCGTGGAGCGAATGTTGATACCATGCTTTTTGCCAGAAAGTTATATGTTAACACGGATTTAATACCCTTGTTATTAAGACGCATACAAATTAAGCATATTGGAATACAGGAGGGAGAAATTCATATTAAGCGCGATTCACGTGGGAAGCTAAATCTGACGTCTTTATTTTTAAACGAGAAAGGGGGTAGCCCAGGGAGGCGCTCACCTTTGAAAATTGATGCCTTTCATGTTGAGGATGTGTTAGTGACTTATTATCAGGAATCAAATAGCTTTTACATAAACCATTTTATTCAAGAAGGTCGTTTATCTGTTTTGCAAACCGACCTTGCTTTAGATTTAAGTTTTCAGTTAACAGGCAACTTGCAGAAAATAGAAGGACAGAATGTTAAGATTGATGATTCTTATCAGGTAACTTATAAAGGGATTTTAAGAGGAGAGAAGAATCAATGGGAAATACGTAATGGTTCCGTTGCAATTGATGGGTTAGCATTTAGCTCAGAGGGTATTATTGATACGGATGTACCTTCTGAATATGAATTTGTATTTTCTGGGCAGCAGTTAGCCGCTTCGCAGGTTGCAAAGCTTTTGGCTAAAGGAGGCTATCAGATACCCGAGAATATACAGCTTGCAAAGGGAGAAATTGCCATCCAAGGGCGAATAGAGGCGCTTCGTCCCCGTCCTCAGATGCAAATGACCATCGACTTTGTGGGAGAAAAGTTACAAGTGCAGGTAGCGCAAAGTGTATTGAATAAAGGATATGTTGAGGGGAGAGTCTCTTTGAGTGCTGCACGAAACAGGTATCAGATTGAGATTGGAAAATCGCATTTTCAAACAATGGGCGGAGTTTTTAGCGGCCATTTGCTATTAACCCAGGGACGTCAACGACGATTGAGTATGGCTTTTGAAGGAGAGATGCCGTTAGAGGCTCTTTTGGCGGTAGTTAAGCCGAATGTTCAGGTAAGGGGAGACGGTGGGGTATACCTGAATTATCATTATGATGGGCTCTTTCCACAAAATAGTAAAGATCTGTTGGTGGCACGCGAAGCAAAAATATCGATGACCTTGCAGGACAATACCCTCGAATTTCAGCAGCCTTATTCGTTTGCTTTTTCGAATGTAACCGGGACACTAACAAAGGATGAGCATTTGCATCTCGATAGTTTGTCTGGGATGCTGGAGGGGAGTAACTTCTTGATTAATGCAGAAATGGTAAATCCGGAGTTTTTAACTTCAGAGAATCAGGCACAACAAACCCATCTAAAGGGCAATATTCATTTCGATTCGCTTAACACCATATGGTTTTCAAAACAGCTTTCTACAGGTGCCTCCTCAAAAAGAGAGAAAAGTACTCTGTTTCCTGCACACTTATACGGAAATGTAAAATGTGAAGTTGGAACCTTTGAACATCGATCTTTCAAAGCAAAATCTATTGAACTTACGCTGCAATATAAACCCGGGATGATTACATTGCGCGAAGTGGATATGTGGACGGCCAGAGGTCGCGTACGCGCTGGTGGTGTCTTACTGAAAAAAGCAGATGGAGTGATGTCTCTTCGAGCTCAGGGGAATATGAATCAATTATCGATAGGTGAGTTGTTTAGGTCAATGAATAATTTCGGACAGGATTTTTTACGCGACGATCACCTTGGGGGACGCTTAAGTGGAGATTTGAAGTTACAGGCGAATCTTTCCAAAGAGGGAAGGATTATGGTGCCCTCGCTCAAAACGCATAGTAAAATACGAATTGAAGAGGGGGAACTTATTGGTTTTGAGCCTATGATGGGGTTGTCCAAATTCATTGATGTGGAAGAATTAAAACATATTCGCTTTTCTACGCTTGAGAATCAAATATCGATTGCCAACCAGCTCATAAAGATTCCACAGATGGATATTCATTCATCGGCCTTCAATATAACGGCCTCTGGAGAGCATGCTTTTTCACATCAATTTGATTACCATGTAAAAGTCCTGTTGTCTGAAGTTTTTTCTTCCCGGTTAACAAAGCAAAAAAGTAAGCAAGAGGCCTTTGGTGCCATTGAAGATGACGGCCTTGGCAATACCGCAGTATACCTTCAGATTGAAGGAACTCCTGATGAGTATGAGGTAAGCTACGATAGACAGGCAGTACGACAGGTAATGAAAAAGCGGGTAGAAAAGGAAAAAAAGGTATTAAAAGAGATACTAAACCAGGAGTTTGGTTGGTTTAGTAAAGATACCCTCAAGGGATTAAAGGAAAAGAATGTTGAGCATAGAGTGGAGTTTGAGAACCCACCTAAAACAACGATAGAGAAAAAAGAGACCACAAGAACCAGGAAGAAGGAAAAGCCTCTTTTTAACGTTGTATTTGAGGAAGATACAACCTCCAAACGTAAGTAAAAATTAATCGATTATCGTGAATATATACTCCAGGAAGCAAAAATGGAAGCTATTTCTGCTAAGTGTTGCGGTCATTATTGGTCTGTTAACATTTTTTGTCACCTATAATCTTACACATAAGCTTACGCTTGAGGAGCGAAAAAAAGTGGAGCTATGGGCCAAGGGAATGAAACACCTCTCCTCGCAAGAGGTGAACAATGATGATTATACCTTTGCACTGGAGGTGATACAAACAAATGAAACGGTTCCGGTAATATTAACCGATAAAAACGAAAATATTATCACCTCCATTAATTTGGATGAGGATAAAACAGGAAATGATGATTATATGCAGCGGCAGCTGCGTAAGATGAAAAGTGAGAATCCGCCTATTGTCGTGTACTTGTTAAAGGGTGATAAGAACTATATTTTTTATCGGGATTCAACCTTGTTAACTCAACTCATGTTTTTTCCGGTTATTCAGTTGGCAGTTATTACCCTCTTTCTTGTTTTAGCTTATTGGGCTTTTAGTGCTTCGCGAAAGGCTGAACAAAATAACGTATGGGTCGGAATGTCAAAAGAGACTGCCCATCAGTTAGGAACACCAACCTCATCGCTTATGGCAAACCTCGAGCTTCTGCGCTTGAACCATGTAGATGAATCGATAGTAAATGAAATAGAGAAAGATGTGGAACGATTGGAGATGATCACCGAGCGGTTTAGTAAGATTGGCTCGACGCCGGTGATGAGGAAGGAAAACATAATTGAGGTAGTAACAGATGCTCTTCTCTATGTGAAGGCAAGATCTTCCCGAAAGGTAGAATTTATAACAAACTTTCATAAAGTGGAAGTTGTAATGCTGCCTCTAAATGCCCCTTTATTTAGTTGGGTGCTGGAAAATGTGTGTAAAAATGCCATTGATTCTATGGGTGGAGTGGGACGGCTTACAGTGACGCTCGATGACAGAATACAGTATGTTTTTATTGATGTGAAGGATGAAGGAAAGGGAATTTCGAAAAGCCATCAACGAACCATATTTCAACCTGGCTTTACCACTAAAAAGCGTGGATGGGGGTTAGGGCTTACCCTGTCCAAGCGTATTGTTGAAGAGTACCATAAAGGAAGGATTTTTGTTGTAAAATCAATCCCCGAGGAAGGAACTACCATGCGAATAGTTTTGAAAAAATAGGCAGGGAATTACTGGGAGGATAGGTTCTACATAGCTTTTGAAAAAAACGTTCTTTTTTTTTTATTCCAATATTAATTTATACTTTTGCACGATGTATTTTAAAGAGGGGTATGACGAAGGGAATTGAAACATATACGATTTCTTTTAAAGGGCTGAAAGAGGGTGAGCATACGTTTGAGTTTGTTATTAGTGATGCTCTTTTTGAATCCTTTGAGGAAGAAGAAATACATAACGTAGCCTGTAAGGCTCGGGTGAAGCTGATAAAAAAGAGCACCCTGTTGGAATTGTTTGTTGCTATTGAAGGCAGCCTACAAGTTCCTTGTGACAGGTGTTTAGATCCGCTAAGGATTCCTATCGATTTCGAAGGAGACCTTTATATAACCTTCTCGGAGCGAGACGGAGCCGAATCGGCAGAGTTATGGGTATTGGATCCGGCAGATCACGAAGTGGATCTGAAAAATTATTTTTATGAGAGCTTACGCATAAGCTTACCCTTACAGCGCATCCACCCCGATGATGAAGAAGGGTACAGCACTTGCAATCAGGAGATGCTGAGGCGACTGGAAGAACATCAACAAACTGATGATACCGAGGAGCATATTGATCCTCGCTGGAGTGAATTGAAAAAGTTAATGGGAAATTAAATTGTAGAGAAAAAATGGCACATCCAAAGCACAAAACATCGAAGCAACGTAGAGACAAGCGAAGAACGCACTACAAAGCCAGTGCACCCACAACAACGGCGTGCTCAAATTGTGGCGCAACGCATCTTTACCACCGTGTTTGTCCTGAATGTGGTTTCTACCGCGGACAAGCAGCTATTGAGAAAGATGTAACGGCCTAGTTTAAACGCACGATTTTAGACGTTTATGAGAATTGGTATAGATATTATGGGCGGCGATTTTGCTCCTGAAGCAGCAGTTTTAGGAGCAATTTTAGCTCATAAGGAATTGGCGCCGGAAAATTCGATTGTACTTATTGGCAACCAGCAGCAAATTACAGATCTGCTCAAACGCGAAAAAGTGCCCGAAGATACATTCGAAGTTGTGCCCTCCACCGATGTAATTGAAATGGGAGAGCATCCCGCAAAAGCCTTTTCACGTAAGCCCAATTCCAGTATTGCCATAGGCTACAGAATGTTAGCCGAGGGTACGATTGATGGACTGGCCAGTGCCGGAAGCACCGGGGCCATGATGGTGGGTGCTATGTACACGGTAAAAGCCATTCCCGGAATTATCCGTCCTGCACTTACTACTGCCATCCCTAAACCCGATGGCTCTTTTTCTATTATTCTGGATATTGGAATCAACCCCGACTGTAAGCCTGATGTGCTTTACCAGTATGGGACTTTGGGTGCATTATACGCGAAACATATTTATCAAATAGAAGACCCTGGAGTGGCTTTGCTGAATATCGGTTCCGAAGAAGAAAAAGGAAATTTGGTGGTAAAATCTGCCCATGAATTGATGAAGGGCAGCACTGATTTTAATTTCATCGGGAATATTGAAGCCAATGAGCTATTTGATGCAGGCAGTGCCGATGTTATTGTTTGTGACGGCTTTGTCGGAAATATCGTACTAAAACAGGCTGAAGCATTCTATAAGCTCTATAAGTCCAGGGATATGCAAGATGCGTATTTTGATAAATTGAATTTTGAGCGTTATGGGGGCTCCCCCATTCTTGGAGTCAACAAAAATATTGTGATTGGCCACGGTATTTCCAATGCTACTGCTATTAAAGGTATGATTAAACACACTTTTCATGTAGCAGAGGTCAATCTTTCCAACAAAATAAAGGAGGCGATTCAATGACAAAGGTACATGCAAAAATCACCGGCGTAGGAGGCGCATTACCCGACTACATTCTTACTAATGACGAATTAAGTCAAATGGTAGATACCTCCGATGAGTGGATTATGACACGCATTGGAATTAAGGAGAGGCGCATTCTTCGAGAACCCGGAAAAGGTTCCTCCGATTTAGGCGCCGCTGCAGTAACCCAACTGCTGGAGAAAACCGGCACGTCTCCCGACGAG
The DNA here is from genome assembly GCA_046482855.1 of Bacteroidales bacterium. GTDB lineage: Bacteria > Bacteroidota > Bacteroidia > Bacteroidales > UBA12077 > CAYVSF01. The sequence goes on from JAWOEH010000127.1 coordinate 54,902, forward strand.
GTGGATCTGCTTATTTGCGCCACGGTAACGCCCGATATGCAATTCCCGGCAACCGCAAATATTATTTGCGATAAGGTGGGGATTAAAAATGCCTTTAGTTATGATTTGAATGCCGGTTGTTCAGGGTTTTTATATGCGCTGAATACAGCCTCAAAGTTCATTGAGAATGGCAACAACAAGAAGGTGGTAGTGGTAGGTGCGGAAAAAATGTCTTCTATTGTTGACTACCAGGATCGAAGTACTTGTCCTATTTTTGGTGACGGTGCCGGAGCGGTGATGCTGGAACCTACCACCGAAGACGTGGGTATTGTGGATGCACATTTGCAGAGTGATGGCATAGGTCGTGTGCACTTGCATCAGAAAGCCGGAGGGTCTGTGAAGCCCGCTTCGCACGAAACGATTGATGCCCGCGAACATTTTATCTACCAGGAAGGACAACCGGTATTTAAATGGGCGGTAAGCAAGATGGCTGATGTTTCGGTGGAGATGATGAAAAAACATAACATCGAACCTGACGATTTGGATTGGCTTGTACCTCATCAGGCCAATATGCGTATTATTGAAGCTACTGCTAAACGCATGGGCATTAAAAAAGAACAAGTGATGATAAATATTCAGCGCTTTGGAAACACAACAGCTGCCACTCTTCCTTTATGTTTATGGGAGTGGGAAGAGAAGCTGAACAAAGGCGATAATATCATCCTCGCTACATTTGGCGCAGGTTTTACCTGGGGCGCAATGTACCTCAAGTGGGCCTACGATGGTAAGAAATAGTGAATAGCTATAACAACATAAAAAAAGGAGTCACCAAGGTGTCTCCTTTTTTATTTTAAGCATTTAGCAAAGTCAATAATTTTACGGGCATTTTGGATAGCATTATTATCGGGAAGATCGAGTTCATGAATTTGTTGGTGGTTTCTTTTTGATAAACCAAATTGGTAGGTTTTGTCATAATAACTGAGCGATAGCCTCACTGCTTGGGCATAGTTGTTTTCTTCAATAGCTTTTATGGCAGCATTGGCGTGCTGCCCTCCAAGTCGCTTACGAATCTTTTCTATGGCTTCGATAAGATGTGTTTGAGAATAATTGGCATAATCATCCACCAACCTTTCAATTCTGCAGTTTAATGGGAGGGAAACCTTTATAACCGGTGCTTGGCGCATCTGTTTGAAAAGCTCTTCGGGAATCCAGTTTCGGCCAATGGATTTACTTTCATCCTCAATCCAGATGGGTTTGGATTTGTCAAGTTTAAGCCAGGCTTCCCCTACTTGGTTTTCAAAGAGCTCGTTTGGAGGCTGAGGATCTTGCCCAAAAGCACCAAAAGCAGAACCTTTATGATGTGCCAATCCTTCCAGATCCAGGATTTGCTCACCTGCATGCTTTAGTGCATGAAGAATTGCTGTTTTGCCGCTGCCTGTCATCCCACCAACGATACGGATCTTTGCGGGCTTTGCCAGTGTTTCTTTTAAATACCTACGATATGTTTTATACCCACCTTCAAGCAGGTAGCAGGGAATGGCCAGCCGTTCAAAAAGCCAGGCCATGCTCTCACTTCGCATACCTCCTCGCCAGCAATGCACCAATAGCGGTCTGTTTTGAGCGTGCTTTTTGGCCTCTTTTGCCAGGGAGGACATCTTAGGTCCAATAATGTCTAAGCCTGCCAAAACAGCCGCTTCTTTGCCTTTTTGTTTATATAAAGTGCCGACCCTTGCTCGCTCCTCATTTGTAAAAAGAGGAATGTTGCGGGCGTTATGAATATGTCCTTCGGCAAACTCCGCTGGTGAACGGACGTCAATAATCGGATATTGTTCCGCTTTGTTTAGAAAGGATGCAACGGGTAGTACAATTGCCATATTGTTTGATGTATGATAGGCGGCAAAGGTACAACAAAAAAGGGCGCTTCATATTCATAAGCGCCTTTCTGTGTTCCCCTTTACCGAAGATTAATCTTCAAGAAAATTGCCCAGTATGCTACGACTGCCTTTTCGCCGATTATCGCCTGCCGGGTTGATTGCGCGAATGAATTTCCGTATGGGCATTGACTGCAACCAAACTCGACCTGTACCTTGTAGGGTAGCCAGGAATAGCCCTTCGCCTCCGAATAACATGGAGCGCATGCCTCCCGATTGAATAATGTCCAGGTTTAGCTGGGGCTCGTAGGCCACAATACATCCGGTATCAATGCGTAATTCCTCATTTTGCAGGTTTTTTTCAACAATGGTGCCACCGGCATGTAAAAATGCCATGCCATCGCCAGTTATCGATTGCAATATAAAACCTTCGCCACCAATTAAGCCGGCTCCTAGTTTTCGATTTAAGTGTATTCCCAACTTCGTGCCTTTGGCTGCACATAAAAAAGCCTCTTTTTGTGCAATGAGTCTACCTCCTTTTTCGGCAAGATTTAGGGGCACAATAGAGCCAGGGTAGGGCCCGGCAAAGGCTACCTTTCGGGGGGTATTTCCTTGGTTTATGAAATGCGTCATGAAGATACTTTCACCGGTAAGCAATCGACTGCCGGCAGAAAACATTTTGTTCAAAAAACCCTGGTTCGGTGCGGAACCATCCCCCAGGTGTGTTTCAAAAACGATGGAAGGATCCATGTATACCATGGCTCCGGCTTCAGCAATAACCGTTTCGCCGGGATCAAGCGTTACCTCCAGTAATTGAACGTCGTGTCCGGTTATCTGGTAATCGATTTCGTCTGCTTTCATTTTTTATCGCTAAACCATTTGATTAATACCTCTTTTATCTCGTCTATTTTTACAGGTTTTGCCAAATAGTCGTTCATTCCGCTGTTGAATGCTTTAATTTTATCTTCCTCTCTGGCGTTGGCTGTCATGGCAACAATGGGTAGCTTAAACCCCAAACTTCGAATTTCGGCAGTGGCCTCCAGGCCATCTTTCTCGGGCATCATAATATCCATAAATAAAATGTCGAAAGGTTCGGCTTTTATCTTGCGAACACAGTCGGCACCGTTTTCAGCAAGGGTAATGTCATACCCCAGGTTTTTAAAGATAGTAAGTGCTACTTTTTGGTTGATGATATTATCTTCGGCCACAAGAATTCTTAGATGCTCTCTAATTCGGTTAAGTTTGGGCATTTCTTGTTCTTTTACGAGCAAATTTGGGAAGTTTTCCTGAATAATTTCAAATACTTCAGAAGCTTCAAAGGGTTTGATCAGGTAATAATCGATGCCATTCATTTTACATTTAACATAATTGCCAGGCTGATCATTAGAGCTGACAATTGTAATGAAGAAATCATCAGAAATACCCTCTTTATGAAGACTTCGCCCTAAATCGATACCATCGAATTCGGCCGTATCCTTTATAATGATGAGGTGATATTTTTGAGATTTATCCTTCTGGTTTTTACGAATATGTTCAATGGGACTTTGTTTGGGCGTTATTTCTGTTACCGCGGTGCCAAACTTTGAAAATGTAGTACGCAGGACATCCTCCTTTTCGATGGCAGGGTTTATGATAAGTACACGAATTTGGGAATAGTCGGTAACTTCCTGAATCTTTACATTTTTCTCAAATCGTTCATTGGAAAAAACCTGTATGGTAAAAGAAAAACGAGAACCTTTGTATTGTGGATCGATGGAAATGGAGGAGGGGCTATCGACCCAAATCTCGCCATTCATCAATTCCACTAATTGTTTGCTAATGGTTGTTCCCAGGCCTGTGCCACCAAACCTGCGGGTAGTAGAACCATCGGCTTGCGAAAAACTGCCAAAAATATCTTTCAGTTTTTCTTTAGCAATACCAATGCCTGTATCTTCAATATTAAAAAGTATTATTACTGTCCTATCCACCTGTTTTACCAGCTCTACTGAGACCAGAATTTTTCCTTCGTAGGTGAATTTAATGGCATTCCCAATCAGATTGGATACAACTTGTTTCAACCGAAACGGGTCGCCAATAAGCTCATTCGGGATATTCTCAGCAATGGTCGACTCCAGAGCCAAGCCTTTTTCTTTAGCTTTAGGTGTAAACAATGACAGGGTGGAGGCTAGCTCATCTCGGAGCTGAAAAGGTGTTTCTTCGATAATCATCTTACCCGCTTCAATTTTCGAGAAGTCGAGAATGTCGTTGATAATAGACAGCAGTAAGTCGGCTGATTTGGTAATGATTTGTACCGCTTCCTCTTGCTTGGCATTTAGGTTCAGTGTATGCAACGTATCGGCCATGCCAATGATGCCATTAAGCGGTGTGCGTATTTCGTGGCTCATTTTAGCCAAGAATTCGGATTTTGCTTTATTGGCAGCAACCTCGCGTTTTCTTGCTTTCTCCACTGGTGTGATGTCGATAAACGCCTCTAAGGAAACCTCTTCGCCATTAAATACAGTGTTTATCTCTTTTTTGAACAGGATTATCTCATTGTCGTTGTCGTCGTAATAGATGTATTGGTTGAGGTTGTTTTGATAAGTAAATGAATCCTGATCATGGAAGTTCCGACTGATAAAAAATTGCTCGGGAATAGGTTTTCCAATAAGTTCTTCCTTATTCTCGATACCGAAAATTTCAATAGCTGTATGATTTAAAGATCGAACGATGCGTTTTTTGTTGATAATGAGAATCCCGATGGGCAATCCTTCCAGGATCATTTGCAGAGCCTCTTCTGATTGCTTGAGTCGATCGTGTTCCCGATCCTTGCGACGCATCATAACAAAGGTCATCCCGATAATAAAAACTAAAAACAGAAAAGTTGAGGCACCAACAAGTACAGCATTGCGGATGATAGAACTGATGATCACCTCGGACTTGAGCGAGAAAACGATGCCAAAATCCTTGCTTAAAAGCCGGGTTGGATAATAGAATGAAAAGGCTTTCACCTGCTCATTATTTCTATTAATTTGATGCTGAATAAATCCCTTGTCGCCTATTGACAGGTTTTGTGAGATGACATCCAACTTTGATACATAAAGGCTATCGGAAATCAGGTTATTGTCCACTACTTCGCCGGTTCTTTTTACCACCCATTGCCACAAGGTGGAACCTAAATGGTAATTGGCAAATACATCCTGAATGTAGTTCATGAAGTCTACTTTAATCAGAATATTTAGAACGGCTTTGTTTTCCTGAAATACGGGTAATATATAGGTGTAGGTGCCATCTTCATTTTCCAGCACGGTTTCCTTCTGGTAAAGACGCTTTTGCCGTTGAGCAATGTAGAAATCGGTTAAAAACTGATTGGACTTATCTTTAAATAGGCTAAATACATTTTTATTATTGTCGATGATGTTGATGTTCTGGATAAGGTTTTGGTATTTGAAGTAGAAAAGCTCCAGCTTTTTGATCCGATCATCCTGGTTATCCAAATTGTTGAAGAACTCTATGAGTTCTGTTGAGAAGACGATATAATTGATTTCATTTTCAAATTCATAGCCTGTTTGTTCAATTTCCCATCCGCAAATTTGTGTTTGCCGCATAAGAATCTCTTTGTGAAAGGCTACTTGTTGCTTGTAAATGCGATAGTAATAATGAACATTAACAGCTATAACCAGTAAAATAGCTGCAACGATAAGAAAACGTGCTTTCTTCATGTGGGTTGATCCTTGTTGTTCAATGCTAAGCCGTTCTAATTCTAAGCGAATCAGATCAATTTCCCGAATTTAGTAAAAAATATGCCCTACATGAAATATTTTTATAAAACAATGGAAATTAGCTTACGAAGGAGTTTTTTTTAACGGTGCTTTCCGCCTGTGTCCTCTAAGATACGGAGGTAATTGATGTAGCGTTCTTCATCGATTATATTTTCCTTTACAGCCTCAATAACCGCACAGCCGGGTTCGTGCACATGGGAACAGTTATAAAATTTACAGTCGTGCGATTTTTGAAAGATTTCGGGAAAGAAATGGCTGAGCTCCTCTTTTTTTATATCGTATAGGCCAAATCCTCTGATTCCCGGGGTATCAATGATGTAACCCCCATTGGAAAGCGGGTGCATTTCGGCAAATGTGGTGGTATGTTTACCTGTTTCGTGATAGGTGGAAATGGCGGCTGTTTTCAAGTTTAATGAGGGTTCAATAGCGTTTATGAGTGAACTTTTCCCCACGCCCGAATTCCCCGCAACAATGGATATTTTGTTTTGCAGTAGTGCATGTGCTTCCTGAATATGGATGTGATCTTTTACCGATGTAGCCAAACAGGTGTAACCAATGTTTCGATATACGGAGATGAGTCGCTCTAACTCTTGTTTCTGTGAGGAAGAAAGAAGATCGATCTTGTTAAAGAACAAAACAGCAGGAATCGAATAGCTCTCAACTGCCACCAGAAACCTATCAATGAACAAGGGATGGGTTTTGGGGGCGGTAAGGGTGACCATTAAAACGGCTTGGTCTACATTTGCCGCCAGAATATGCGATTGTTTTGAGAGGTTAGAAGAGCGACGAACGATGATGTTTTCGCGTGGCTGAATGTGGGTAATCACATTACCGTCCTTGTTTTGTGCCACATTCACCCTGTCGCCAACAGATACAGGATTGGTTGTTTTGATGCCTTGCTGACGAAACTTCCCCCGGATACGGCAATTTACTTTTGCCCCTGAATCCAGTTGAACTTCGTACCAACTGCCTGTTGATTTTATTACTAATCCTTGTTGCATATGTACAATCGTTCCCGGCGAAGATAAAAAAAATCCGGAATATGTCCGGATAAAAGAAAAGGCACAGCCGAAGCTGTGCGTGGAGGGTTATTTTGGTTGGCGTTTACGCTCATTCTCTTTTAGAAAAATCTTTCGTAAACGAATGGCTTTTGGTGTTACTTCTACATATTCATCGTGCTGGATATACTCCAGAGCCTCTTCCAGCGAGAATTTTATGGAGGGTGCTATTCGGGCTTTATCATCGGAACCTGAAGCACGAACGTTGGACATTTTTTTACTCTTGGTGACGTTTACTACCAGATCACCTTGTTTGGTGTGTTCACCAACAACTTGTCCTTCATACACCTCTTCTTGTGGGTCAACAAAGAAACGACCTCTGTCCTGCAATTTGTCAATTGCATAAGCAAACGCATTTCCGGTTTCCAGCGCAATGAGGGAGCCATTCTGACGTTTTTCAAAATCGCCTTTATATGCCTCAAAAGCTTCGAAGCGGTGAGTCATGACAGCTTCTCCTGCGGTGGCTGTCATCAAGATGTTTTTTAGGCCTATAATGCCCCGCGAAGGAATATTGAATTCCAGAATTGTTCTGTCGCCCTTGCGTTCCATATTAATCAGTTCCCCCTTGCGTTGCTGTACCTGTTCAATGGCTTTTCCTGACTGTTCTTCGGGAAGATCAATGGTCAACAGCTCTACAGGTTCGTGTTTTTCTCCGTCAATTTCTTTAATAATTACCCTTGGCTGTCCAACCTGCAGCTCGTAGCCCTCGCGTCGCATGGTTTCAATCAGCACCGACAGGTGTAAAATCCCCCGGCCGTACACATTAAAGGCTTCGGCTTTGTTTGTGGATTCAACACGTAGAGCCAGGTTTTTTTCCAATTCCTTCTCCAGGCGCTCGTTCAGGTGTCGGGAAGTGACAAATTTTCCGTCACGACCAAAGAAGGGGGAGTCGTTAATGGTGAAGAGCATGCTCATGGTGGGCTCATCGATGGCAATTGGATCTAAACCCTCAGGGTTTTCAAGATCCGCAACGGTGTCGCCAATGCCAAAATTCTCAAGGCCAACCAATGCACAGATGTCGCCGGCTTGTACCGACTCCACTTTTCGTTTGCTGAGTCCTTCGTAAATCATCAGCTCTTTAATACGGGTGCGTTTGATGGATTGGTCGCGTTTAACCAAAGAAACAGGCATGTTGGGGCGTAACTCCCCACGCAACAACTTCCCAATAGCAATTCGCCCGATATACGGGGAGTAATCGAGTGAGGTAATCAGGAGTTGGGGTGTTCCTTCGTAGGTTACCGGCTGTGGCACATGTTTAATAATGGCTTCCATCAAAGGGGCAATATCATTTGAGGGTTTTTTCCAATCATCGGACATCCAGCCCTCTTTTGCCGAACCATATACAGTAGGGAAGTCCAGCTGTTCTTCGGTAGCATCCAGATTAAACATCAAATCGAACACCTCTTCCTGTACCTCTTCTGGGCGACAATTTTTCTTGTCTACCTTGTTGATAACCACAATGGGCTTGAGGCCTAACGAAAGGGCTTTTTGCAGCACAAAACGGGTTTGTGGCATGGTGCCTTCAAAGGCATCAACCAGCAGTAGTACGCCGTCGGCCATATTTAACACACGCTCTACCTCTCCACCAAAATCGGCGTGACCAGGTGTGTCGATGATATTAATCTTAATGTCCTTGTAGTTTACCGAAACATTTTTTGACAAGATGGTAATACCGCGCTCGCGCTCCAGATCGTTGCTATCCAGTATCAGATCGCCCGGATTCTCATTTTCTCTAAACAACTGACCGAAGTATAACATTTTATCCACTAAGGTGGTTTTGCCATGATCAACGTGGGCAATAATGGCGATATTTCTCATCTCTTTCATACAATATAATTTTCTAACTATCAATAATAACGGGCATTCCAGCCATGGGGATCTGGCATCCTAAAATTTAAGGGTGCAAAGGTAGGGCTTTTTCCTGAACCTGAGCGAAAAAAGTAGATTAAGATGAGGTACTTATTTCATACAAAGAAAAAGCCGCTCCTAAATGGAACGGCTAAAGGAAACGAGTTGTTCACCTGGTGGGTTATAAACCCATCGACAGGTTAAGAATGTTGTCAATACTATCAGCAACATCTGTTTGCTTATTGTTTCGTGCAGCTTCAGCTAAACGGTAAAGCTTGTGCATTGCTAAGCGTTGTTCATACTCGATGCTTGGCGCAAGGTGCCCAGGCAAGCTCGTAAAGTAGAGCAACTCTTGTTCTGCATCCTGCGCAATATCCAGAGCCAACTGGTTGGCTTTTTCGATGGCTCCTGCTTGGTAGTAGGAATTTACCAACCGAAGCGATAACAAGTTATAGGGGTAGTTTTGCGGGGGCATTAATTCTACACATCGATCTAAAACAGCTACGGCAGAGTCTCGCTTTCCCTGTTCCGATAGAGCATCTGCTAAACGGGCAAATTTATTCCGTATGCGTACTACCCGTGTCGTCCTATCCAGGGTATGATCTACCCAAATAGCCGTGTCCTGCATATTTCCCCAGGTAAATTTCTCTATCAGGTTCTTATACATACGCTCGGTATGCACGCGTCCTTCGTTCAGATAGTCTTCACTCTTCGATTTGATAGGAACTAACCGATAGGCAAAACCTTCAAGTTGAAGATAATCGGTTAAGCCTATATCGCTGTCATCTTGCGTTGAGACAAAGTATACCGGTCTTTCCCAATTGTTATTGGCCAGCAGATCCATGATTATCATTTCACTCTTATATACCCGGTTTTTATCCAGAGTCCATCGTATTTCAGGGGCAATTTTATGTGCCAACTCAGGAGCTACTGTGCCGTTGTTTACTACAGTTGCAGAGTCAACAGCCAGGCGATATTTTTTACTGGGGATATAATCGATTTTTTCCGTTGGGGAGAGTGGCAGTTTCGTTCTTGGATCATCATTTTCGATGAAATCCATAATCTGGCCCAGTCCCACGTAGCCGTCAATACGGTCGAAAATGTACAACACGTCATTCGTGCCCTGTTCATACTTCTCAAAAGGCAATTGAATCGGCAGTGGCTCTGATTCATAAACCTTTCGTTTCATTTGATCGATATACCAATCGGTGTTCAGCAAACTCAGGTTTACTACACGTACATCGGTTCGAATGCCTTCTACTTCTTGCGCATACCATAGCGGGAAGGTATCATTATCGCCATGAGTAAATAATATGGCGTTCGGGGCACAAGTTTCCAGGTAGTTGCGGGCAAAATCACGTGCAACATATCTTTCGGAGCGATCATGATCATCCCAATTTTGGGCTGCCATTAATGTTGGCACAGCTACCAGCGAAATTACAGTTGCCAATGAAGCGCTTAGCGTGCTGGGAGCAAACCGGCGAATTCCATGATAGAGCCCCATAACACCGAGTCCTATCCAGATGGCAAAAGCGTAGAATGAACCCGCGTAGGCATAGTCGCGCTCGCGAGGTTGCAGAGGCGTTTGATTCAGGTAAACAACAATGGCTAATCCCGTGAGGATAAAGAGTAACATCACCACCCAAAAATTATTGCCGTCGCGTTTATACTGAGCAATTAATCCGATTAAGCCCAGCAGTAAAGGAAGCATAAAATAAGTATTTCGAGCCTTGTGGTTTTTATATTTATCGGGAAGATTATCCTGCGGCCCCAGGCGCATTTCATCCAGAAAATTAATGCCTGAGAGCCAATTTCCATCTAAAAGACTTCCGTGGCTCTGAATGTCGTTTTGTTTCCCGGCAAAATTCCACATAAAGTAACGCACGTACATATGTCCCACCTGATAAGAGAGGAAGAATTGCAGGTTTTCCCCAAAGGTAGGTACACGTTCTACTTTCGGATTGCCATCCTGCCCTGTGATACGAACCTTTCGTCCCTCTATATCGGCCCATTTTTTATACTCTTCGATATGCGAAGGATTAGGACTGTACATACGGGGGAAGATCGTTGTAAACCTGCTGTCGTATTCGTATACAGGATTCAAGGAGTAGGATTTAACATAGCGGTTGTCTGCCTGACGATAGGTATAGGGATCTTTTGAATCGATAACCGGAGCATTATAATACTGACCCTTAAACAAGGGGCGGCTGCCGTATTGTTCTCGGTTCAGGTAGTGCTGTAGGCTGAATACCGTTTCCGGATTATTTTCGTCCATGGGTGGATTGGCAAGCGATCGAATAACAATCATTGAGAATGATGAGTAGCCGATCATGATTACCGTTACCGCCAGGATAAGAGTATTTGCCAGGACTTTTCGTTTTCTTCGCGTGTAGATTAATCCAAAAACAATCAAGCCAATAAGTAACATGGCATAGAAGATTACACCACTCTTAAACGGCAACCCAAACCCATTTACAAAGAGCAGTTCAAACCAGGAGGCCACTTTTACTACACCGGGAATGATGATGTACATAATACTGGCCAATAGAATCACAGATACTCCTAATGCGCTGAGCACTCCCCGACGTGTAGGCTCATATTTACGAAAATAGTAGATGAATACCATGGCTGGAATTGCCAGCAGGTTGAGCAAGTGAACACCAATGGACAGCCCCATTAAATAAGCAATGAGAATAATCCATCGGTTGGCGTGCGGCTGGTCGGCAATATTCTCCCACTTTAACATGGCCCAGAAAACAACGGCTGTAAACAGCGACGATAGGGCATATACCTCGCCTTCAACTGCCGAGAACCAGAAGGTATCGGAAAATGTATAAGCTAAGGCTCCTACCAATCCACTACCGATAACCGCTAAAAGGTTGCCTGTGGTTAATTCCTCACGACTGCCGGGAACCATTTTTATGGCAAGATGTGTGATGCTCCAAAATAGAAACAGAATCGTAAAGGAACTTGCCAGAGCCGACATGGCATTAACCATCATGGCTACGTTTGCTGTATCATTGGTAAGCAGGGAAAAAGTACGTGCCAGAATCATGAAAAAAGGAGCCCCCGGAGGGTGTCCTACTTCTAATTTGTAAGCTGTTGCAATAAATTCGCCACAATCCCAAAAGCTGGTTGTTGGCTCTATTGTTGAAAGATACACAAACGAGGCAATGAGAAATACTACCCAGCCTGTTATTCGGTTAACCTGTTTAAATCGTGTCATCGATAATTAGTCGTTTGATTAGGGTTGAATATAGTTTGCCAATAAATGCCGAAAATAAAGAAAAAGCAATGAATAGTGAAATAAAAAGGCAATATATTAAACGGACGACAGACGCTGGTATTTTTTCTGTTATCAAATATTCTCGTATTTTTACCAAGAGCAAATTATTCTAGAGCTAAATATTTTTAACACATTTCCCCATGTCTGGCCGATCGTTTTTTATTGTTTTAGTACTTCTATTTCCCTTAATGGGGAATGCACAGTATTTTAATCAAGGGGTGGAGCCGGGAAAAGTAAAATGGAGGCAAATTGATACTGATCAGTTTCAGGTGATCTTTCCCAAAGGAGCCGATTCGTTAGGCCAGCAAGTTACCCGCTATCTTCTCGAGGCTGGTCGTGTCGCCAGTCGTTCTCTTACTCATCAACCCCGTAAAATAGCGGTTATATTGCACACACATACAGTTCGTTCCAATGGATTTGTTGCCTGGGCACCCAAGCGAAGCGAGTGGTATGTTACACCACCCCCTTCGTCCGACACACAGGATTGGCTTGCGCATCTTGCGTTACATGAATACAGACACGTGGTGCAAACCGACAGGATGAATCAGGGTGTTACAAAGGTGCTGGCTACTATTTTGGGTGAGCAAGGCCTGGCTTACTCCTCCGGAATGCTTCCTTTCTGGTATCTGGAAGGCGATGCCGTGTGGACTGAAACAGCACTTTCGTCATCGGGACGAGGAAGAGACCCCTCTTTTTTGCGGATTCACCGAACTAAATTATTGAGCGACGATCCTATGTTTTCACTAGATCAGTCGCTGTTCGGAAGTTATAAGCAGCTTGTTCCCAATCATTATCAAACCGGTTATTTACTTACTGCGTTCGGTCGCAAAGTTTCAGGGCGTAATACTTGGCAACAGGTGCAGGATCGAGTAGCGCAGTTCCCTCATGGTATCCTGCCAACCCCATGGCCATTTGCCGTAGGGATGAAACGTCACTTTGGATACAATCAAAAACAGTTTTACCATCATGCGATGGATTCGCTTCAGCTGTTTTGGGATGGGTGGACCCCGGCAAATGAGCCTCAGCAATATGAACCCCTCACATCCGAAAACAGCACTGATTATGTGGATTATCGGTCCCCGGTGCTCAGCCAGGATGGAACTCTTTATGCTATCCGTCGAACGTATGATGAAACGGACTGTATCGTATCTATCATAGGGAAGGAAGAGATTGTGGTAACACCCGTAGGCAAATTGATCTCGGATCGGATAACTACAGCAAAAGGTCTATTTGCCTGGGCTGAGAGACGCTCTCATCCCCGTTGGGAAAATCTTGAGTATGCCGAGGTGTGGCTCTATGATAACCAACGGGACCGACTATCGAAGGTAAGGGAGAAAACCCGCTGGTTCTCCCCGGCTTTGAGTCCGGATGGAAATACATTAGCTGTTATCGAAGTGTCACCGCTGAATACCTTTTACCTGGAGCTTGTAAATCCATTTAGTGGCAAGGAAATACAGAGCCTTGAGGCACCCGGAGGCCACTTTATTTCCCATCCGGTTTGGCGTGCTGACGGGAAAGCTCTGTGGGTACTGGAGACAGCTCATGATCAAAAATACATACGAAAATACCATATCCAGGCCGATGCTTGGGGCAAGCCAATATCGCTTACCTCTGGAGATATTCAGTGGATAGATACGTATGATGAGGGACTGGTTTTTCATGCCACGGAATCGGGATTGGATCAACTATACCAATATAATACCCAAAACGCGAGCGTCAATACCCTTTCAGAGGACACCAACGGCTTACGTGACTTTTGCATAAGTGCGAACAGCAAGAGGATTATTGCAAGTAGATATACTTCGCGCGGAAGTGAGCTGGTATCAATGCCTTTTGAGCAACATGCGAATAAGTTGCAATCCAATGGAACGATTCCCTTTCAGTCTGCCTGGAAGCAAGAATCGGCAAAATTTTCTTCTAATTCCTATATCGACACGGTTTTTACTATACAGAAGTACCCACGTTTTGCCCATTTATTTAATTTTCATAGTTGGCTTCCCTTGTATGCCGATATTGGAGAGATTAGCCAGAGTGCCGATTTTCAGGCTGCGAATAAAGCAATAATTCCGGGAATCACCCTGTTGTCGCAGAATAAACTCAGTACAACCACCAGTTACTTAAGTTATGGTTATCGGAGTTCTTCGCATTATCTTGCCAGTGGAATCAGCTACCAGGGTTGGTTTCCTGTTTTTCAGCTTGAAGCCAGGGTGGGGGGCAGCACTGCCATTTATTCCGCCACATCGGAGTGGCTACCTGATAGAGATGAACCTCATCAGGAACTTTTGGTGAGAGGTTTTGTGCCATTAGATTTTTCTCAGGCCAATTATGTGGTGACATTGAAACCACAGGTGGAATATAATTTCACCAATGCAAGTTACTACAACTATGCCCATGATTATTACCAGAAGGGCTATGATGAACTTCGTGGAAGCGTGAACTTTAGTTATTATAAGCGCATGGCAATGCGCGATTTGCTGCCTAATTGGGGAGTTTTACTTCAGGGGAACTATATTCACTCCCTCAAGGATGAAGGGTTGTTCGGCGATATTTACTATGGCTATGGAATCTTGTATTTAAAAGGATTGGCCAGAAATGATGGCTTTCGCTTGCTGGCGGGTTTTCAGAAACAAGATCCCGGTCTTTACCTGTTTGGAACAAAACTAAATTTTCCCAGAGGATACGAGGCCACCAGAACGGAAAAGTTGTTTTTATTCCGGGGATCTTACCACGTTCCATTGGTTTACCCCGATTGGAGTATAGGAAGTTTTGCCTACATTAAACGTTTGCGGCTAAGCCTTTTTTATGATTTTGGAAGAAACTCTTTTCAACAAGTTCACGACGAACAGGCAGTAACCCAGATACGTAATTTACATTCGCTGGGGAGCGAAATCTCTGTAGATGCCCATTTTTTTCGGATGATGCTCCCGATAAGTATGGGTATAAGGACGGGATATAAACCTAGACAAGAAAAGGGTTTTGTGGAGAGTTTTATAAATTTGCAGTTGAATCAGTTTTAATTTTATTTGGGATTTGATGGAATTATTTGGCGAGTATAGGTGGTATTTTATTGCCGTTTTCAGCATTGGCGTTATTCTATTTGTGTTTTTACGACTTTATTTACGTCGTTTCCAGAATAGGGGTAGTGGCTTTATTAAAAAAGTCAGACGATTCGATGCTGTCCGCCCCCGAAAGGGGTCGAAATCCATGGTAGCCAACCAGCGGGAAGAGGCATTGGAAAATTTTCATAGTCGGTTTAGCATTGTAAAACGTACCGTGCTGTTTCTTTTTGTTTTTGTTTGGCTGTTGCTCCTTGTTTTTCCTCTTTTTAACAAGGTTTCTGCCGCTGCTATTTCTATTTTTGCTGCTGTAATAACAGTAATTGTAGGTACAGCAGCGCGACCTTTTGTTGAGAATTTCATTGCCGGGATTGTTATTACTTTTTCGCGACAATTGCGTACCGGAGATACAGTAACTATTGATGATGCTTATGGTACTGTGGAAGATATTTCCATGACACATACCATTATTAAATTGTGGAATTGGAAACGCTATATCATTCCTAACAGCCGCATGTTGAATAAAGAGCTGGTGAGTTTTACTACAAAGGACTCCTTCATATGGACACATGTTGAGTTTTATGTGGCTTATGACGCACCGTTGGAAGTGGTTCGGCAATTGGCAACAGAAACCGCCCAGCATAGTTCTTACAACGGAGGTTCCGAGCTCCCAAGCTTTTGGGTAATGGAGATGGAAAAGGATGCTGTTAAATGCTGGATTGCAGCATGGACCAAATCACCGGCTGATTCTTGGTACCTGAAAATAGACATTCGCAATAAATTAATTGAAAAATTGCAACAGCACAATATTCGTTGCCATATGGCACAGGTGCAACATTCCGGAACAATTCCTGTTACCTTGCATAACCAAGAGGCAAAGAAAAAGAGACCCCCGGAATACTAAATAGGTTCGATCCGAAGTTTTACTAAGGGTTGACAAAAAGCTGATAGGAGATGGTGAAACCTGAAATATAAGGTATATTTCATGCTTTTCGGATAGATGCAAGAGTTAGTTTCAGGGAGTTTTTCTATCTTTGTTATTGACTAAATGGCGAAATCATTAAATTTTTATTACAATGGCAAAATACACTGAGACCGATAATAGTGCAATAAACCTTATAGGTACCGGCACTGAAATTACAGGAGATATCAACTCCAATGGGGATATTCGCGTAGACGGAACCCTTAATGGCAATCTGAAAACTTCAGGAAAATTGGTTATTGGGGAAACCGGAAAGATTAAGGGAGAGATTGTTTGCAAAAATAGTGAGGTATTAGGAACTATTCAGGGCAAGATCTCTGTTTCCGAGTTACTCTCGTTAAAGGCATCTTCACGTATCGAAGGAGATATTATAACAAAAAAATTGGCGATTGAGCCAGGAGCCCGTTTTACAGGTAGCTGTAATATGAGTGAACCCTCGGGATATGTCACAGGAAAAGCCCCCGAACAGGAGAAAAAATAACGATGACCCGAAGCAATCGTTAGCCCGCTATGCACGGTATTCGTCCATTGCTTTTCAGATGGTGGCTGTGGTTGTGCTCTTTGTTCTTGGAGGAGTAAAACTCGATGCTCTTTGGAAAGCAATGGACTTTCCCCTGGCTACGCTAGTGGGCGCTATAGTAGGTGTGGTATTGGCACTCTATTATTCATTAAAGGATCTTACCAAATGATATCACCATGAAAGGAACCTTCAAGCGCTTTGTTATCGCCGAATTACTTGTTTTGGGCGTCATTATACTTTTAGGCGGACTACTCTACGCATTTGTTTTCCCAAGTTACTATACTCCCCACGTTCTTTTTGTTCCCCCTTTTTTATTAGCTGCCTCCCTGTTTCTATTTCGCTTACATGCCTCCAGTACTCAGGTTCGTGATGCGCAGTTTACCTCTCGGTATATGATGACAAATGGGGTGAAGATGATGGTCTATTTAATTGCCATTGTGATTTATGCCTTTGTGTTTCCTGAAAATGCTCATAGTTTTCTGATAACCTTCTTAATATGCTATTTTAGTTTAACAACTGTTGAAGTGATTTTTGTCCTTCGATTGGTTAAACAATCAAAATAAATGCTGTAAAACATAGCGTGGATTACGAGAGCCTCTCTGTTATTCCAATAACAGACGGGAGATTTTAACAAGTTTTATTTGTAAATTTCGATTGTTCAGTTAGATTTGTCTCCACTATTTGAACAATCCCTGAGGGTGATTGTCGTTCTTTGAGATTACTTATATCACGGCAGGCAAGTGGGGCATTAGCGTGTCCTTTTAGGAGTCTGCTCTTTGAATGTTGAGAGATCGTTTACTTCATAAAGAATAAGATTATGGAAAATAAATTGCAGGAACTAACCCAGAAGCTGTATAACGAAGGGGTAGAAAAAGCCAATGCAGAGGCAGAAGAAATTCTTGCCAATGCACGTAAGGAGGCTGAAAAAGTTCGTCAGGATGCTGCCGACGAGGCTAAACGTGTAGTTGAAGAAGCCGAACAAAAGGCCACCGACTTGAAAAAAAACACCGAGGCTGAACTTTCCCTAGCAGCGAAGCAATTGGTGCGAGAAGTACAACAACAAGTGGCACAGGCTATTTTGGCAAAAGTAGTGGATAAGCCTATGAAAGATGCTTTTGATGAAAAAGAGTTCGTAAAAAAGCTTGTTGAGACAGCTATTGCTAATTGGAATCCTCAGGAAGAGGAATCAATTGATTTAACTGTTATTCTTCCCGAATCCATGGCAGGGGATCTTTCCGAATACCTACAGGCAAAAGCAAAAAAAGAACTTAACGCCAACCTCGAAGTGCAAGTTAGCGATAATATGAAGGGCGGATTTAAAATTGGTCCGGCTGATGGGTCCTATATTATTAGCTTTAGCGAAGAGGACTTTGGGAACTTCTTTAAGAGCTATTTACGACCACGTACCAATGAGCTTTTATTTGAAGGAGAATAATTATGTGGAAAAACCATTACTACTGTTTTGTAGCTGGCCTGCCCGACATCTTTCCTGATGAAGCGGATGTAGGGTTCGACATGGTACAGTTTAAAGAAGAGCTGAAAACTGAATTGAAAGCCGAAGACTACAAGCTGATAGAGCTGATTTTCCTGCCTTACGACAATCAAAACCTCCTAAAGGTTTTAAATGACGAATACCCCAAGCTCGATCCCCTTGGAAATATCTCCATGGAATTGTGGGAACAAGAGTTAGATGAAGATAAGAAAGGGGTTCTTCCTTCCTACTTTTATACATTTATTCAGTGGTTTCGCGAAGAGGAGGGAAATAAAAAAGACAAAGTAGCGCAGGAGCGAAAGCTTCTTGAACTTTATTATCCTTATATACTTACCACAAAAAACACTTTCCTGAAAGAGTGGTTGACCTGGAATTTGCATTTAAAAAATATCTTAACCGGGCTCAACTGTCGAAAATACAACCTGGAGGTTGAAGATCAACTACTGCTTGATAATTATATAACCCAGGCCGTTGCTAAAAGCAACGCACGGGACTTTGGTCTTGACATTGATTTTCCGGATGTTATGGAGTTGGTAACTCTTTTTGAAAAGGACAACATTCTGCAACTGGAAAGAGGGATGGATCGACTCCGTTGGGAGCGACTGGAAGAGTATACCCTTTTTGAGTATTTTACTATTGAAGTAATTTTAGCCTACACAATTAAGTTGGACATTATCTTCCGTTGGATGCAATTAGATGAGGAAACCGGCAAGAAGTTGTTTGCAAAGTTTGTGGGCGAGCTAAAATCGAGTTTTGAATTTGCTAAAGAATTTTCGTTACATGGACAAAAATAAACAGATGACTACAGGTAAAGTAGCCGGGATTATTGCCAACCTTGTGTTTGTTAAGGTGGATGGTCCTGTTCAGCAGAACGAAATCTGCTACATCGAGATTGGGGATACCCGACTGATGGCAGAGGTTATTAAAGTACTCGGCGACCAGGCTTATGTGCAGGTTTTTGAAAGTACTCGCGGCCTTAAGGTGGGCAACGCCGTGGAATTCTCCGGACACATGCTGGAAGTGACTCTTGGCCCTGGAATTCTATCCAAAAACTACGACGGTCTGCAAAACGACCTGGATAAGATGGAGGGCGTGTTCCTGAAACGCGGAGAGCTTACTTATCCTTTGGATAAAGAGAAAAAGTGGGCCTTTAAGCCGCTTGCTAAACCAGGTGATGTGGTAGAAGCCGGAGCCTGGCTAGGGGAAGTGAAAGAAAATTGGATGGCTCACAAAATTATGGTTCCCTTTAAATTTGAAGGTAAATTTAAAGTGAAATCGGTGGAAAGCGAAGGCGAATACATTGCTGACCATAAGGTTGCTGTGCTTACCGACAACGATGGCAAAGACGTGGAAGTAACCATGGTACAAAAATGGCCGGTGAAAATGCCTATTAAAGCTTATCGCGAAAAACCACGGCCCTTCAAATTACTGGAAACAGGAATTCGTACTATTGATACCCTGAATCCAATGGCGGAAGGAGGAACCGGTTTTATTCCCGGGCCTTTCGGTACCGGTAAAACCGTGTTACAGCATGCACTTTCTAAGCAAGCCGAGGCGGATATGATTATTATGGCGGCCTGTGGTGAGCGTGCCAATGAAGTAGTGGAAATCTTTGCGGAGTTTCCTGAATTGGAAGATCCACGCTCGGGACGTAAGCTGATTGAGCGAACCACCATTATCGCCAATACATCCAATATGCCGGTGGCTGCTCGTGAAGCTTCCGTGTACACCGCCATGACGATTGCGGAATATTACCGTGCCATGGGACTGAAAGTGCTGATGTTGGCCGACTCTACTTCTCGCTGGGCACAGGCTTTGCGTGAGATGTCCAACCGTATGGAGGAACTTCCCGGACCGGATGCGTTCCCTATGGACTTGCCGGCAATTATTTCCAATTTCTACTCGCGCGCCGGGTATACCTATTTGAAAAACGGCGAAACCGGCTCTATTACTTTCATTGGTACCGTGTCGCCTGCTGGTGGTAACCTGAAAGAGCCCGTAACAGAATCGACAAAAAAAGCCGCTCGCTGCTTCTATGCTTTGAGTCAGCAACGAGCCGATAGTAAGCGCTATCCTGCAGTAGACCCATTAGATAGCTATTCAAAATATTTTGAATACCCCGAAGTGGAAGAGTACTTGCGCGATCACATACATCAGGACTGGCCGGATAAAGTAAGCCTTACACGCGATATTCTGATTCGGGGACGTGAAGTGGCCGAGCAAATAAATATCCTGGGTGACGATGGAGTACCTATTGAATATCACGAGCGCTTCTGGAAAGCTGAAGTGATTGACTTTATTATCTTGCAACAAGATGCATTTGATAAAGTTGACCAGGCTTCATCACTGGAACGTCAGCGCTACATGTTAGAAAAAGTATTGGAAATTTATCATACCAATTTTGAGTTCTCGTCCTTCGAGGATGTGAGTGATTACTTCAAGCGTGTTATCAACCAGATGAAACAAATGAATTACTCTGAGTTTGAGACGGATGAGTTTAAAGAGAATGAGAAAGGGTTGAAAGAAATTATTGAAGAAAGGAAGGTTGCCTAATGGAAACACAAGCATTTCAAAAAGTATACACAAAGATCACGCAGATCACCAAGGCCACATGTTCCTTGCAAGCTACAGGCGTAGGTTACGATGAAATGGCTGTGGTGAACGGGCGTTTGGCTCAGGTGGTAAAAATCGTAGGGGATGAAATTACCTTGCAGATTTTCTCCGGAACCGAAGGCATTCCCACAAATGCCGAGGTAGTATTTTTGGGACGTTCGGCAACCATTCATGTGAGTGATGAATTGGCCGGCCGCTTCTTCAATGCCTTTGGCGACCCTATTGATGGCGGACCGAAGGTGGAGGGAGAAGAACGTGCCATTGGCGGCCCTTCGGTGAACCCGGTACGTCGTAAACAGCCCTCGGAATTTATTCCTACCGGTATTGCAGGTATCGACCTGAATAATGCCCTGGTAACCGGACAGAAAATTCCGTTTTTTGCCGACCCCGACCAACCTTTTAACCAGGTGATGTCGATGGTAGGTTTGCGTGCTAAGGCCGATAAGATTATCCTTGGGGGTATGGGTCTTACCAACGATGACTACCTGTACTACAAAAACGTTTTTGATAATGCTGGTGCTTTGGATCGCATTATCAGTTTTGTGAATACAACGGAAGATCCTCCGGTAGAGCGACTTCTGGTACCCGATATGGCGCTTACTGCTGCCGAGTATTTTGCTGTTGACAAGAATCAGAAGGTATTGGTACTGCTGACCGATATGACACTTTATGCCGATGCCCTGAGTATTGTATCCAACCGTATGGATCAGATTCCTTCGAAAGATAGTATGCCGGGATCGTTGTACTCCGATCTTGCTAAGATATACGAAAAAGCCGTACAGTTTCCCGAAGGAGGGTCTATTACCATTATTGCGGTAACTACCCTGCAAGGTGGCGACATTACCCACGCCATTCCTGATAACACCGGTTATATTACGGAAGGACAGCTGTTCTTGCGTAAGGACACGGATGTGGGTAAAGTAATTGTTGATCCCTTCCGTAGTTTGTCGCGCTTGAAGCAGTTGGTAATTGGTACAAAAACACGAGCCGACCATCCACAGGTGATGAATGCTGCCGTGCGCTTGTATGCCGATGCTGCCGGAGCAAAAACAAAAATGGAGAATGGTTTCGACCTGACCGACTACGATGAACGTACACTGAAATTTGCCAAGGAGTATTCGAAAGATCTGCTGGCCATTGATGTGAATGTGGATACGGACTCCATGTTGGACACCGCATGGAATCTGTTTGGACAGTATTTTACTAAATCGGAGGTACGTATTAAGCAGGAATTCATGGACCAATATTGGCCCGAAAACGAGGACGAATAAACTGATTTTGTATGGCAATCAAATTTCAATACAATAAGATTTCCTTGCAGAATCTTCAGAAGCAGCTTAAGGTTCGTGAGCGTGCTTTGCCCACCTTGCAGAGTAAGGAGGCGGCACTGCGCGTGGAGGTTAAGCGTGCAAAAGATCAAGCCGATGAATTGGATGAAAAACTTCGCAAAGCCATGGATGAGTATGACTCCATGTCGCGCTTGTGGGGTGAGTTCGATCAAGAATTGGTTTCGGTTGAAGACGTGAAGATGACTGTAAAAAAGATTGCCGGTGTTCGCACTCCTATTCTCGAAGAGGTAATTTTCGATATCAAATCGTTCAATCTGGTGAACAAACCTGCCTGGTTTATGCAGGGGATTCAAGTACTGGAGGAGATGGTTCGGATCAGTATCGAGCGTGAGTTTTTCTTACGGAAGATGAAATTGCTGGATTATGCCCGAAAGAAAACCACGCAAAAGGTAAATCTTTACGAGAAAGTGCAAATACCGGGATACAAGGAAGCTGTGCAAAAGATCAAGCGTTTCCTCGAAGATGAGGAAAACTTGTCGAAATCGGCACAGAAGATTGTTAAGAAACGACAAGAACAAAGTAAGGAGGTGGCCTCATGATTACACCCATGTACAAATACTCGTTTCTGATCTTTCACCAGGAGTACGAACACTTCTTGGATAAGCTCCAGGAGTTGGGCGTATTGCACGTGATTGAAAAGAATGAAGAGGTAAATGAGAACACCCGCGAAAAGCTTCACCAGATTAGTGAGCTGAATAAAACCCTCACTTTTTTGCAACGCCGCGAGCAGGAAGAGAAGCCTGTCTCTGATGAAATGACTGCCTTTGAAGTCATGACAAAGAAAAAGGAGTTGCAGGAAGAGATAAATACCCTGGAACAAGAGAACCTGGCGCTTGATAAGGACATTCAACGAGCGACCCCATGGGGGAACATCCCTGCCGATATGCTGAAAAAGTATGAGCAGATGGGATTGACTATCCGGTTCTTTACTTGTAATGAAAAACGATTTGAGCCCGAATGGAAGGAAGCCTATTATCTGGAACCCATTAATATTTATGGTGGACAGATCTATTTTGTCATTCTGCAACGTGAGGAGGAGGCTATCGATATCGATGCTGAGGAGATTCGTCTTCCCGAAACCCCGTTGAAAGAGTTGCAAAAGAAACGTCAGGAAAATGAGGAACGACTAGAGGCTATTCAGGCAACATTTGATGAGTTTGCTGTAAAGTATCAGCAGGCGATTCGCGATACCATGGAGGAAATGCGCCAGCAAACGGCTTTTGAGTATACCCTTGAGCAAACAGAGAAGCAAGCTGACGAGAAAATCATGGTGCTGGAAGGATGGGTACCTGAAACGAAAGTGAAGGACCTTGAGGCTTTTCTGAATCAGGAAGAAGTCCTCTTTTTGTCTGAAAAGGCAAAACAGAATGCCAATGCACCCATTTTGCTGAAAAATGGAAAATTCAGTAGATTGTTTGAGCCCGTAGGGGATTTATTCTCATTACCTAGTTACGGAGAACTTGATATGACTCCTTTCTTTGCACCTTTCTTTATGCTGTTTTTCGGCTTTTGTGTGGGGGATACGGGGTATGGTCTGTTCATCTTGTTGGTAACACTCTTTTTGCGTAACCGCGTAAAACCCAGCCTGAAACCTATCATGGGTCTGGCTGCCTGGTTGGGAGGAGCCACTATTCTTATGGGCGCCGTTTCTGGAACTTTTTTCGGGATTAATTTGGCTGAGAGTGATTTTGTTCCCTTTAAGGAAATTTTCCTGGAGCCACTGCAACTTTTCTATTTGGCAATTATTTTAGGGATCATACAGATTATTTTTGGAATGTTTCTGAAAGCCATAAGCCAGGTAAAGCAGTATGGGTTTAAGTACGGAGTATCCACAATGGGCTGGATTTTGCTCATTTTATCTTCAGCCTTTTTTCTGGGTGGCGAAACGCTGGGTTGGTTCACCTTGTCTGGTGCGCTTGCTATTGCCCAGAACGGGTTTTTGGTAATAAGTTTGGGCATGATCTTACTCTTTAGTAATCCTGATAAAAATATTTTTGCCAATATTGGCATTGGTATTTATGATGTGTACAACATGGTAACAGGGGTATTTGGTGATATGCTCTCCTACATCCGTTTGTTTGCCCTTGGTATTTCCAGTGCCATTTTAGGATTGGTATTCAATCAGATAGCCAGCCAGTTTTTGGGCATGGGTATACTTGGGTGGTTACTTTTTGTTGTAGTGCTACTCATAGGACACAGCTTAAATATCTTTTTAGCAGGATTAGGGGCTTTTGTACACCCCTTACGTTTAACATTTGTAGAATTTTATAAGAATGCCGGATTTACCGGAGGAGGAAAACAATACAAACCATTTTCAAAATAATTTAAAGGAGAAAATCTTATGAATACGCCAGTAATTTTCGCTTATGCAGGTTTAGCTATCATGATTGCACTTACGGGAATTGGTAGTGCTATAGGAGTATCAATGGGTGGTAATGCATCGATTGGTGCGTTAAAGAAGGACCCGAACAAATTCGGGAACTATATGCTTTTAGCAGCCCTTCCAGGAACACAGGGATTGTATGGTTTCGGTGGATACTTTGTAATTGATAAGTTGTACGGAATTGTGAATCCAGACATGACAATGTTTAATGGGGTAGCCGTTTTATCTATGGGTCTGTTCCTTGGTTTTGTTGGTTTATTTTCAGCCATTAAGCAAGGTGGAGTCACTTCAAATGGTATTGCCGGAATTGGTTCCGGTCATGATGTTTTTGGTAGCACCCTTATTCTTGCGGTATTCCCTGAATTGTATGCTATTATCGCATTTGCTGCAACTTTCTTAATAAGTGCAGGCTTGTAAAGGAAACATCCATTTTTTTTTTTCGTATATGAGGGCATTGCAAAAGCAGTGCCCTTTTTTATTTTTTTAACGGGACTGTCATTTGTGCCGCAAAAACCCTAAATTTGTTTAAAACAAAGTTTGTAAGCTTATGCGATCTTGCTCTCTCCTTATTCGTATACTTGCCCTGGTTTTTATCCTATGGGCACCACAGATGGCCAAGGCACAACAAACGCAAGAATTGCATGCTGACCAGTCTCAACAAACGGATGAAACCAAGGAGTTTGATCCAGGACACTTCATCTTTGACCACATTGTTGACCATTACTCGTGGCATATTTTAACCTATGAGGGGCATCATGTAGCTGTTCCTTTACCTATTATTGCGTTTACTTCTGACGGCTTAAAGGTATGTATGTCAAATCATCTTTCGCATGGACATACTTATAAGGGCTTATACATTCCCGAGGAGGGGGTTTATGAAGGAGAGTTAGTGGAACTAAGTCCTGAAGGCGAGTTCACGCCAGTAAAGCTGGACTTGTCCATTACAAAGAATGTGTTTGCCATTTTTTTTGCTTCTGCTTTAATGATTTGGGTGTTTGTTTCTATAGCTAAACAATATACACATCAACCCGAAGGGGCCCCAAAAGGCCTGCAGTCCTTCCTGGAACCGCTTATTATATTTGTGCGCGACGATATTGCCCGGAACAGTATTGGTGAAAAGCATTATGAAAGATTTACACCCTTTTTACTAACGCTCTTCTTTTTTATTTTGTTGAATAATGTGTTAGGTTTAGTGCCTTTTTTTCCCGGTGGAGCCAATGTTACAGGAAATATTACGGTAACTTTAGGTTTGGCACTCTCTACCTTCATTATGACAACCATTAGTGGAAACAAGAACTATTGGCTGCATATTTTTAACCCCAGAGGGATACCCTGGTGGTTGAAATTGCCATTGCCGCTGATTCCTTTTATCGAGTTAGTTGGGGTTATCATTAAACCCTTTGTGTTAATGGTGCGTTTGTTCGCAAATATTACTGCCGGACATATCATTATTCTGGGATTTTTTAGTTTGATATTTATTTTCGGGAATATGACACCGATGGCCGGTTATGGTGTAGCGCCTTTTACATTGGTCTTTACCATTTTTATGTCGATATTGGAATTATTGGTAGCCTTTATTCAGGCTTATGTATTTACGATTCTCTCGGCCATCTATTTTGGCATGGCTGTGGATGAAGGCCATTAAATTGGAAACGTTTTATTAATAAATACGTCGCTTTATGAGTTTATTAGTTATTATTCTGCAAGCAACTGCCAGTGTTGCATTGGCTAAACTTGGTGCCGCTTTTGGTGCGGCTATTGCCGTTATTGGTGCCGCTATTGGAATTAGTCGCATTGGTGTTGCCGCCATGGAATCAATTGCACGACAACCTGAAGCTGCCGGTGACATTCGTTCGAACATGATTGTTTCGGCTGCCTTGATTGAAGGTGTTGCCTTCTTTGCAATTGTAGTCTGTTTTTTGATTCTTATTATGTAAAACAAAGCAGGGAGACCAGCGATTGGCTGCTCCCTGTCTTTTTTAATCCGTAAAGTGAGTTGTTATGGAATTAATTAAACCGGATATAGGAACATTGGTTTGGATGTTGATATCATTCAGCATTTTGCTTTATATCCTTATTAAGTTTGCCTGGAAACCGATATTAAATGCATTGAAACGTCGTGAGCGTACTATTGCATCCAGGTTGCAGGCCGCTCAAAAAGCACGTGATGAGTTAGCAAAGATAGAATTTGGTAACGAGCAGATTACAAATCTGGCGAAACGCGAGCGTGAAGAAATTCTGCGCGAAGCCCGGGAAGTACGACAACAGATCGTAGAGGATGCTAAACAGGCCGCTAAATTAGAGGGAGAAAAGATTGTACAGGCTGCCCGGCAGAGTATCGATTATGAGAAAAGAATGGCCATAGAAGAGTTACGCAAGCAAATGGCTGCACTCTCCATTGATATCGCAGAAAAAATTCTTAAGGAAAAACTGGCCGATAAAAAAGAGCAAGAGGAGTTGATCAATCGGTTGGCCAATGAAATTGACATGAATTAATTAACGGTATATGTATCAGAGTCAGGTGGCAGTACGTTATGCGAAAGCATTGCTTCAATTTTCCCTTGAGCAAGGTGCCGAGGAGAATGTCGCTGCCGATATGCAAACTCTTCTTAAGCTTTTCAATGAAGTACCTGAATTACATCAGGTGGTGAATCATCCGTCTTTGCCGGGTCAGCAAAAAAAGAAGATGCTTAAGCAGGTAGTTACTTCCGGTTTTCATTTGGTTACCAACCGATTTCTCGATTTTATTTGTGATCAGAAACGAGAAGATCAATTGGCCGGAATGGCACATAACTACTTGTTGCGCTATGCTGAAGCCAAAGGGTTGAAAAGGGCTGTGTTTACTACCGCTATAACCATGACCGAGCGGGAGCGAAAAGCAGTAGTGAAAATGGTGGAGACGCATTACAACGTTACCCTTGACTTTACCGAAAAGATAGACAAGGAACTTATTGGCGGATTTGTTATTGAAATTGACGATAAGCGAATTGATGCCAGTGTTACTGCTCAGTTGAAGCAGATACGGCAACAGCTTTTTGCGCATCAGTAAGATAGTATAGTAGATTGTAAATAGTTACAAGTATGACAAATTTGAAACCTGGCGAAGTATCTAAAGTCCTCAAACAGCAACTTGAAGGCATTACCTCAACAGTTACGTTGGAAGAAGTGGGTACTGTTTTGCAAATAGGCGATGGCATTGCACGTATTTATGGATTATCCAATGTACAAGCAAATGAACTTATTGAGTTTCAGGATGGAACCCGGGGTATTGTGTTAAACCTTGAAGAGGATAATGTAGGAGCGGTTTTGCTGGGATCCTCTGAGGGAATCAAGGAGGGAGATTCCGTAAAGCGGCTGAATCGCATTGCATCGCTGAATGTTGGACAGGGTATGGCCGGGCGAATTGTGAACACACTAGGAGAGCCCATTGATGGGAAAGGACCTATTCAGGGAGAAACCTTTGAGTTGCCTTTTGAACGGAAGGCTCCGGGTGTAATTTTTCGTCAGCCGGTAAAAGAACCTTTGCAAACGGGTATTAAGCCTATTGACTCAATGATTCCCATTGGGCGTGGACAGCGGGAGTTGATCATTGGTGACCGCCAAACGGGGAAAACAGCTATTGCCATTGATACAATTATTAATCAGAAGGAAGCTTATGATAAGGGTGAACCGGTTTATTGCATATATGTTGCCATAGGCCAAAAGGGGTCGACTGTAGCAAATATTGCACGTGTGTTGGAGAAACACGGCGCCTTGGAGTATACCGTAATTGTGATGGCCACTGCTGCTGAACCTGCTGCATTGCAGTTTTATGCACCTTTTGCAGGGGCTTCAATAGGCGAGTATTTTCGCGATACCGGCCAGGATGCGTTGGTTATTTACGACGATCTTTCTAAACAAGCTGTGGCTTATCGTGAAGTTTCTCTCTTGCTTCGCCGTCCTCCGGGACGTGAGGCCTATCCCGGGGATATTTTTTATCTTCATTCACGTTTGTTGGAGCGAGCTGCAAAGATTATTGAATCGGATGAAATTGCTGCACAAATGAATGATCTTCCCGAAAGCCTACGTGCAAAGATAAAAGGGGGGGGATCGCTAACTGCGTTGCCCATTATTGAAACCCAAGCCGGGGATGTGTCAGCTTATATTCCAACCAATGTGATCTCCATTACCGACGGACAGATTTTCCTGGAATCGGATCTTTTTAACTCAGGCATTCGTCCCGGTATTAACGTAGGAATTTCAGTCTCGCGTGTAGGAGGCAGTGCCCAGATTAAGTCAATGAAGAAAGTGGCCGGAACGCTTAAACTCGACCAAGCGCAGTTTCGTGAATTGGAAGCCTTCTCAAAATTTGGTTCCGATTTGGATAAAGCCACAAAGGCGGTACTGGATAAAGGAGCCAAGAATGTGGAACTTTTGAAACAGGGACAGTACAAACCCATACCCGTAGAAAAGCAGATAGCCTTAATTTATTGTGGGGTAAACAGCCTTTTGCGTGACATCGAAGTGGAACAGGTGAAGGCCTTTGAGGAGAAGTATTTGGATAAATTGGATATTGAACACGAAGAGGTGTTGAAAAGGCTTAAGCAGGGCGAATGGAGTGAGGAGCTCACCAGTGTATTGGAACAGGTAGCGCACGACGTGGTAGCGATTTTGAAACCCAAGAAATAGGACCCTTTTTCAGGAACAATTACGATATAATATAGCGTTTACATGGGAAACTTGAAGGAGATCCGAACACGTATTTCGTCGGTAAAATCAACCCGGCAGATTACCAGTGCCATGAAAATGGTATCGGCCGCTAAATTGAAACGTGCACAGGATACAGCTATTAATATCCGGCCTTATGGGCATAAGCTTATGGAAATTCTTGCTGATCTGGTGGTAAGCCTGGAAGGAGAAATTCAAAGCGACTATATTACTGAGCGTACTGTAAAACGCGTGTTGCTGGTGCCGATTTCCGGGAATAAAGGCTTATGTGGTAATTTTAATGCCAATATAGGTAAAGAAGTTTCGAGCCTGGTGAATGAGCGTTTTCAACAAGTGCAAAAGGAAGGAAATTTGGATTTTTTCTGCTTTGGCCATAAAGGGGTTCAAACGCTAAGATCACGGGGGTATAGTATTGTTGCGGATCATTCTGATATGCTTGAACAATTGAGTTTTGATCAGGTTTCTCCAATCATTGGCGGCATTATGGAGCAATTTTTAAAGCAAGAGTATGACGAAGTATGGCTGATTTATAATCGCTTTAAAAATGCGGCTGTACAACTGCCCACTGTCGAACAATTTCTACCCATTCAACTGACGGTTGATGAAGAGGAATTTCACCCCATCCACTACCTCTATGAGCCTTCGCAGCATGAGATTGTTCAGCAACTCATTCCCCGGGCTTTGAAAATACAGTTCTACGAAGCCTTAGCAGAATCGTTGGCCGCTGAGCACGGTGCACGGATGACAGCAATGCACAAGGCCACTGATAATGCAACGGGCTTAATACGCTCCTTGCAATTGGATTACAATAAAGCTCGTCAGGCTGCCATTACTCGCGAAATTAGCGAAATTGTCGGCGGAGCCGAAGCGTTGAGTAAATAATACTTTCCTTTCTTTCCATTTTGATGTTGTGTTGAAATCAAGCCTCAACCTTTGAGGCTTCTTTTTTAATATCAAAGAATATCTTGAGGAGAAGCCATTTTTTATCGGTAAATTTACTGGCCAATGTAAATGAGGTTTGTTATGAGTCGGCATATCCAGACGCTGATACGTGAAGGAGAACATCAACAACTTGACTTTAAACACTCGGTAAATGATGCCAGGAAAATTGCCCGTTCATTGGCAGCTTTCGCGAATACCGATGGGGGAACGTTGCTTATTGGCGTGCGCGATAATGGTACCATTGCCGGAGTTGCATCCGACGAGGAGATTTACATGATTGAATCGGCTGCCCATTTGTTCTGCAAACCCGCTCTTCCTTTTGAGGCTATACCTTGGAATATGGGAGGAAAAACAGTGGTAGAGGTGAAGGTGCATAAATCCGTAAATGTTCTTTATTCGGCACCCACCAAGGAGGGAAGTTATAAAGTGTATGTGCGTGTTGATGACAATAATTTCCTGGCCAACCGCGTGTTTTTAAAAGTATGGCAGCAACGCCATCGAAATAAGGGCGTTACAGTTCATTACCGTGAGCCCGAACAATTTCTTCTGCAATACCTGAGTGCACATAAATCCATTACACTTTCTGCTTTTTCTCGTTTGGCCAAAATTTCACGCTGGAAGGCCGAAAAAGTGTTGGTCAACCTTATTATTTTAGGGCTTGTACAAATCCGCTTTGAAGAAAACCAAACCTCATATGAATTGTCCGAGGATATGGAAGATCAAACGCTCCTTTGAACCGGACCTAAAGCTCTTAAAGATAAGGCTCTGTGATAGATGAATATATGTAACAAATTAAAAGTATTAAAAATTTCATTTTTTAAATGATCTTTATACTTTTATGGCTACAAAATTATCAGAGTGAACAAATCCCTAAATCAGAAAAACATGAAAGTGAAAACAAAGTTAAAGGTAGCAGTTGGTGTAGTTACTTTGTTATTAGGTACATTAGGCGCACAAGCGCAGACGTTGAAGGAGGCTATGGAGGCATATAATGCCGCCGCAAAACTTGACAATGCTAAGAATTATCAGGAAGCTCTAAAAAAGTACGATGAGGCCATATCGATATATGATGCTTTGGGTGATACCGGTAATCAATACAGAATGAAAGCCGCAGATCGAATTCCCGTCTTGCAATATAAGTATGGCTTAGAATTGTACAAGCAGAAAAAATTTGACGAAACCATCAAGGCATTTATAAAACTCGAGGAACTGGCCCAAACTTATAACAGCGATGAATATGCCAAAAAAGCCAAGAGCATTATTCCTAAGCTTTATTATGCCAAGGGAAAATCGTTAATGGACAAAGGAGAGAATGATGCCGCCATTGAAGCCTTTAATAATGCTATTCCCGAGTATGGAATGGCTTACATTCGGTTGGCTCAGATTTATTCATCACAAAAGGATGAGGAGAATTTCTCAGCCATTATTAACAAGACGTTGGCATTGAATCAGGCCAAGTTGTCGTCCACAGCCGAAAAATTAGCCCTCTCTTTTTATGGAAAAAATGCTGCGCAGGCTCTTAAGGATAGTGACTATCCGAACGCGGAGAAATATTTTAAGGAACTTGTAAATTACAAGGATGAGGCGGATGTTTATTACCAATTAGCTGTTGTGTATAACAAACAGCAGAAGTGGGACAACGCCATTGAAGCTGCCAATAAAGGGCTTGAACTTTTTACTGAAGAGGGTACAACCAAAGATGCGAAATTGTATTTTGAGTTGGGATCAGCTTATAAAGGTAAAGGAGATAACACCGCGGCCTGTGAGGCATACAAGAAAGCTGCAAAGGGCGATTATGAAGAGGCTGCCAATTACGAAATTGAGCACACGCTCAAGTGTCAATAATCTGAACGAACACTATCTTATAATTTGCAAAACCCCGCGCGAGCGGGGTTTTTGCATATAAGAAAGAGGAATAGCCATGGGAAGCACTTCCTCCTGCAATTATAATACAATTCCTAAACGCTGCTGTACTCCATAAGATCGTCCCTATTGCTAAGAGGATTATTTGCAAATAGTTGATAGTTGCTGCCTTTTCCATATCATCGCAATCGGGAAACAGATGGGAAAAAGAGGAGATTTGGATAAGAGAGTTTTAAAGGTTGCTCGCTTGGCGGCAAAGTGTGTGGGAAAAAGCAGAAAAGAGCCCATATGGGGGCTCTTTTGCTCTGTTTGTATTTGTTGTATACCGTGGTGTTATTTCTTGAATTCAGTGATGTTATTGGCGATTTT
Organism: Bacteroidales bacterium; assembly: GCA_046482855.1. Taxonomy (GTDB): domain Bacteria; phylum Bacteroidota; class Bacteroidia; order Bacteroidales; family UBA12077; genus CAYVSF01. The sequence continues at coordinate 86,978 of JAWOEH010000127.1, forward strand.
AAGGATTTTTACCACATCGCCATCTGCATCGCGTATAGGTGTGTAGGTTTCAGAGAAAACAAACTCCTTACCTTTCACGACCATTGTTGTTTCCTGGCGTCGGATTTGTCCATTGCGCAAATCTTGCCAGAATTGTTCATAATCTGCTTTTTGTTGGTCATCCAGTTGCAGTTGGCTGTTATGATGTGTACCCACCACCTCCTCGGCGGCTAATCCCAGTAATTTGAGCATGTTTGCATTTATGTTCTGAATGTATCCGTCCAGATCGTATTCCACCACATAGGTCGACAAATTGAGTGCCTCGATGAGGCCCTCCATCTCGGCACTCTTTCGTGCCGACTCCTCCTGTGTGGCTTGCAATTCCTCCATATTCTGACGCATCTCCTCCTCTTGTGCGGCCATCTCTTCGGCCTGCTGCTGCGAGCGCTCCAGGAGTTGGTTGGTGCGGATATTAATCCGCACAGAATTGAGGGTGGAAGCAATACTTTCAGCTACTTTTTCAACAAATTCAATTTCATATTTCTCAAAGGATTTAAAAGAAGCCATCTCAATAACACCCAGTACTTGTTCCTCTAATTTCAGGGGAACAATAAGCAAACTATTGGGGTTTGCGCCGCCTAAACCTGAGGTAATCTTGATATAGTCATCAGGAAGTTCGGTCATGTAGATGGTTTTCTTCTCGATGGCGCAAGTGCCCACCAGCCCTTCACCCAATTGAACGGTGGAAGTAAGATATTTGCGGCGATCGAAGGCGAAAGCGCTGAGGAGTTCAAATTGGGTCTGCTCCTCGTCTTCCGATAGGATGAATAAACCGCCTTGATTGGCCTTCAGGTAGTTTACCAGATTTTGAATAATTTGAAATGCCAGCTCATTGAGGTCGTCATTATTTTGCCGTAAGATATCGGCAAATAGGGCAAGTCCCTCATTTGCCCACCGACGTTTTTCGTCTTCCTGAATTCGCTGTTCGTGTTCTTGGTTCGCATCTTGCAAACTTTTTCGCATTTCCAGGAGCGCTTCACCCAGTTGGTCATTCTCGCTCAAGCGTTGAAAGTCGTAGGTAAGGTTGCCTTGTTCTATAGCTTTAGCAAACCGGGTTTTTTCATTAAGGCCATCAATCGATTGATTTAATGCATGTGTCATCTCCTCAATTTCATCTCCGGTTTCAATTTGCACTTTCATGCTATCGTCAATATTCCCACTGGCCATCTTTTTGAATAATGATGTCAGCAATGTTATGGGTTGCGTAATGCTCTTGCCAATATAGTGGATAACGATGCTCATAATAATAAGACCTAAAAGCCCCACCAATAGAGAAATCCGGAAATTTGTATTGGCTTCCTGCATGATGGTATCAACCGGAACCGCAATGGCTACTGACCAGGGTGTATTAATGCCCTCCAGCTCAACAGGAGCAAAGGTGTAAAAGTACTCCTCTTCATGGTTATCGGCATGCGAAAACTGAAAGCTCTCCCCTTTTTTGATGCGCGTGTTGAGGTTATGAGCAGCTGCCGCCTTCGGCATAAAATCGGTAATATTGGTGTTGATTACTTCGCTGTTGGGGTGGGCTACCACAACCCCCTGGTTGGAGATAAGGGAAGCATAGCTGCCCTTAAATGGTTTAATGGTGCTCATGAGTTCCTGGAACTGTTCCAGGGTGATATCCATGGCAATGAGGCCGATGTATTGCCCGTTGACTATCATGGGGGTATTTACTGTGGTCATCATAAAGGCTTCTGATTTGCCTTCGGCGAAAACATCCTGATAAGGTTCCCACAAAGCGGAGGTCGTTTTCTTTTTAATGGCTGCATACAGTGGCGGATCCCCCTCGAGACTACGCATCTCTACTTTATGTAAAATCTGGCCATTTTCGCGCCAAAAGGTATTTGTGTATCGACCATAGGGCTTATCCCATTCGGGGTCAATCGCACTTAATTCCCAACTGTCCCATAAGCTATAAATTTGATGGTTGTTTTCCATCACGTCCCTGTACATTTTATTGTAGAGTGCTTTCCACTCTTCTTCGGGGAGCTGGGCGTAGTTTTGCATAGCATGAGCCAGCGTACTCACAACTTCCATATTGGCGGTAAGTTGTTTTTCAATCTCGTTTGCTGTGGCTTCTACTTGCTTGTTGGTTACTTTGGTAGCATCGCTGAAAGCCATTTTTCGGGCTTGCAAGCTAATGTAACCAATGGCAGCGATATAGATAATGATAGTGGCAGCAATAATGAAGAATTGAATCTTTTGCTGAATTTTAAGTTTGATTTTCTTCATTTTGGTTTAGATGGTTAAGGTTATTTTGCTTGGCAATGGGCTTAGACTTGTTCTCCCTCATCGGTTACTTTCAGGTTAAAGTCGCCCATTTCGTATGCGATCTTCATAATCTTGAAAACATCTCCATTATCGTCATACAGTGGGGTGTACGTTTCGGCAAAGATGAAATCCCGTTCATCAACCTGGATGTGAGAGGTCTGTTTTTTGATATGTCCCTGACGTAATTCTTGCCAAAATTGCATGTACTCCTCCTGCGAGCCCTGGAAGTTTAAGTGATCGGAGTGGTGCCCTCCAATTACGTCATCGCGACGCAGATGTACTTTGTTCAGGAACTTATCATTGGCATGGGTGATTTTCCCGTTTAGGTCATATTCAATAACGTACGCAGCTGTATTTAATCCATTTATCAAACTTTCCATTTCGGCGCTTTTACGAGCTGCTTCTTCTTGTGTTGCCTGTAATTCCTCGAGGTTTTGGCGCATCTCCTCTTCCTGAGCCGAGAGCTCTTCGCTTTGTTGCTGAAACTTTTCCAGAAGCTCATTGGTGCGCATGTTCGATTTTACCGATGATAAGGTTGAAGCAATGCTTTCAGCTACTTTTTCAACAAACTCAATTTGGTAGGGTGCAAGTGTTTGGAAAGAGGCGATTTCGACAACTCCAAATATCTTCTCCTCAAGTTTTAAGGGAACTAATAACAGACTTGTGGGATTGCTATCGCCCAGACCCGAAGTGATTTCGATGTATTCCTCCGGGATTTCGGTCATGTAAATACTCTCTTTTTCAATTGCACAGGTGCCAACAAGTCCATCGCCATAGGGAATTCGCTTTTCGTGGTATTTTTTTCTGTCAAAAGCAAAAGCTGATAATAGGTCAAGTACAGGCTCCTCTTCTTCTTCAGTCATAAGGAAGATTCCTCCCTGATTGGCATTCAGGTATTGTACCAGATTGGATATAATATCGTCTCCCAGTTCGTTGAGGCTGTCATTATTTTGACGCAAGATATCGGCGAACTTAGCCAACCCCTCATTAATCCATTGACGTTTTTTATCTTCTTCCTTACGTGCCTCTTCCTCTTTTTTTGCTTGTTGCAGGCTTTCTTGCATGTCCAGCAGCGATTGCCCTAATATATCTTCATCGCTACGCAATGAGAACGAGTAATCGAGGTTGCCCTGGCCAATTTCATTGGCGAAGGTGGTTTTTTCCTCAAGCCCTTCAATGGACGCATTGAGTGCATTGCTCATCTCTTCAATCTCATCACCTGACGAAGCACTGTATTTCATGTTTTTGTGAATATGCCCTTTGGAAAGTTTTTTTAAACTGTCGGTTATGCGCTCAATAGGGCGGGTAATGTTGAGCGTAACTACATAGATAACAAGACTCAGTAAAATGATGCCAATAAGGCCCACAACAATGGAGATCATAAAGTTTCGGTCTGCCTGAGCCATAATGGAGTTTAGCGGAACATCCATACCCACGTACCAGGTTTCATCAGCACGCCCCATTTTTATGGGAGCAAAGGCAATATAATGCGGGTTTTCGTTTTCATCGTAGGCTTCAATGGTAAACGTTTCTTCTCGCTCAAACTGTCTTTCCAAATCAAGTTTTACACTATCTTTTGTATAAAATGCGGCTTGGGTGTTAAGTTTTTCATTGTTCGGATGGCCTGCGTATTTTCCTTTATGGGTAATGAGGAACGCATAGGTGCCATCAAATTTATCAATTGTGATACGCTCCACCATCTCCTGGAATTTTTCCAGTGTGATGTCCACAGCTACCAGTCCTACATAGCCTTGTTCGTCAAGGATGGGGGAAGTAAGGCTGGTCATGATCTTTCGCACCCCTTTATTTTCGGCATAAAGATCTTCATAAATCGGGAGTACAACCTCATTTCGGCTGGCTTTCAGGAACGCGTAGAGCTCCGAGTCGCCCTCCTGGCTTCGCATATCCTGGTTGTATTTGTATATGCCATTATTTTTAAAGTGCTCGTTGGAGATGCGGCCATAGGGTTTTGTCCATTCAGGATCGATGCGGCTCAGCTCCCAACTGTCCCATAAATTGTAAAAGTCAGGATTGTTGCGGTACACCTGATCATACATTTGATTAAATAAGGTTTCCCAGGTTTCGCGAGGCAACTCATCATAGGTAGTAAAGGCTTGTGAGAGTGTTCGGATAACCGTCATATACTCATTCATTAAGCATTGAATGGACAGCGCATGCTTTTCTGTTTGAGCTTTGACAAGTGCCGTACTTTCCTGGTAGGCCTCTTTTTTGGCGCTAACGCCAATATAACCAATGGCTACAACATAAATCAGGGTGGATAAACTAATCAGATAAAACTGGATTTTGTTGCGTAAACTAAGCCTTAACTTCTTCATGAATAGGGTTCTTTAATCCATTACTTCTATAACTCTTCGGGAAGATCTGCTATGATAAGCGATTATCTATACGGGAAAATACAGACAAAGTTCGCATCTATACAGGGATAAACAGATATCTCGAAGGATCTTTCCCATTAAACGTAAATATGGTTATAAAACTACATTTTTTCCAGAGAAAAACAAATAGCTTTGCAGGCTCAATTAGAGAATCCGCGTAGTGTAGTGGCGAAGTTCCCGGGCTTTTTCCCGGGCTCCGGGAAACAAGGTTTCCAGATAGGCCCAAAATGCAGCACTATGGTTGCGAACCTTAAGGTGAGCTAACTCATGACAGATGACATATTGGCGCAGGTCCTCAGGCAGTCGCATAAGGTGCAGGTTTAGGTTAATGTTATTCAGGCCGGAGCAACTCCCCCAAATGGAGCGCAAATTTTTGATAAATACCTTGTTTACGGGAAGATCAAATTGTTTGGCTAAACGATACACCTGGGCAGGGAGAACACTTTTGGCCTCTTTTCTTAAGACTTCAATAATGAAGGATTGAATATGCGGGTGATGTGTTGAGGCCTGGAAAGGACCCGGGGCAAATAGTTTTATGGTTGTTCCCTCCTGTTGATAATGCCATTTATTATGTGGAGTTTCCAGAAAGTGAATGGAGTGGAAAGCTGTTTGGTAGGCATTTCCTTTCTGGAATTGAGTTTGAGGTTGCTGCTTTTGTAAAGCTGCCATTTTTTTCTCCACCCACTCTTGGTTATTCTCTACAAACCTTAAAGCCGATTTATAGGAAGTGTAGTAGGGGATGGAAACCTGAATGGAGGCCGGAGGTTTAACCGTCATTCGGAAATTCTTGCTATTTCGACGCTTGGTAATGGTTACCTTACCGATTGCTTTAACGATAAATTCTTTTTGCATAAAGAGTTACTCCATAAAGGGTGCAATTTTATGAATTAATTCCTTAATCCCAATGGGCTTAATAAGAAATTCGTCATATCCCAATGCCTTCAGGGTTGCAATCTCCTCATCTAAGGCATAGGCAGTTTGAGCAATTATGGGTAAGCCGGGCTGGAGGTTGCGAAGGATTTTTAATGTTTTATTTCCGTCCAATACAGGCATATGAACATCCATTAATAAAAGGTCCACATGAATGCTTTGTGCTTTGCTAATGGTTTCTTTCCCGTTTTTAGCCCAAATTACAGTTGATTTTGTTGCTTTTAAAGCACTTTGCAGGTATTCGAAATGGGTTAAATTATCCTCGGCAATCAGGATAGTTTTGCCGGGCCATTGAAAGCGTGTTGGTATAGTGGATGCACTCTCAAGTTCTTTATTTGGGGATATAAGAGGTAAGCTAAAATAGAAAGTACTACCTACCTGTGGTTCTGAGTCCACCCAGATTTGACCTCCCATAAGGTCAATGATTCGCTTGGATAGCGACAGGCCGATACCAATGCCACCATAACGGCGTGTTGTGTTATCGTCGAGCTGCCGGAAGCGATCAAAAATTTGGCGTTGTTTACCGGCTTCAATACCAATTCCTTCGTCTTTTACATAAAAGAGGAGCTGGTTGCTCTCTTGTGGGTAGTAGCCCACTTCAAGTGTGCCTTGGCTGCTGAATTTTATAGCATTGTTGGCAAGGTTTTCTAACACCTGCTTCAGCCGCTTAGGATCAGAGAAAATGGTTTTAGGCTCTTGGGAGGGGCGAAGAACCAGAGTAATTGCATCCTTCTGGTGGATTTGCAGATGCAAACGTATGTATTTCTCCAATTCCGCAAACAGAAGGTGTAGGTCGGTTGATTTATTATAGATTGAAAAATTCTCCGCTTCCAGTTTTGCGAAATCAAGAATGTCATCGATAATGGCAATCAAATTGCTTCCGCTTTGGTTGATGATTTTCACGTATTCCGTCCGCGATGCTGCCGAGGTATTCTCATTGCTTAAGAGTGAACTAAAGCCCAGAATGGCATTCATAGGGGTGCGGATTTCGTGCGAGATATTGGCCAGAAAGGCTGATTTAAGGCGATCCGATTCTTCGGCTTTACGTCTGGCTGTATCTAACTCCTCCTCAAATTGTTTTTGCTGGGTAATGTCGCGGTAGATCACATAGTTTTTCACCTCCTTGTTGGGAAAAATTATTGGAGTCGCGTGTATAGCCACATGGATAAGTTTGCCCGTTTTGGTTTTTCGAAAATCTTCCACATATATTTCTTTCCCCGCCTGAAGCTCCTGGTTTAATTTCTGAATATCCGATTGGGGATTGTCAGGAATAATGAGTTGGTCAATAGGCTGCGCTAAACACTCTTCGGCCGAAAAGCCAAAAAGATGAATAAATCGATTGTTTATTCGCTTAATGAGAAATTGGTTGTCTACAATCGCTATGGCTTCAGGTGCAGCCTCAAATAAACACTCAAAATAGAGCGCCTCCGATTTTTGTGTCTCCTCTGAAGCACGCAGGCGTGAGATAATTTCATTTGCCGCTTCGGCAATTCGTTTAAATTCATTGAAATGAATGCGTGTAAAATCAATGGGTTTGAATTTTTTTTGTGCCTGTTCAAAAAAGTGTAAGAAAGAGGCGACATTCTGGCGAAGCTTATTTGTGTATAGAAGCGAAAAGAAGAACAAAATTATGGCCAAAACAGCGATGGTCAAAGCCATTAGTAAGGCATCTTTCTTGAGGGTTTGTTTTATCTCTTTTTCCTGATTGGCAATATGGGTTTCAATATCATCGATGTAAACCCCTGCTCCAATCATCCACTTCCATTCCTCTACCCCTTTGATAAAGGATACTTTTGGTCCCACTTCGCCACTATTTAGTTTACGCCATTGGTAGAAAATAAAATCGCCCTCAGGTTTTTTCACCGCCTTTCGCTCTTCCTGAATAACCTTAACCCCATTGGGATCTTCCAGATGCCAAATATTTCTGGGGGGTACCACACGTTTTCCATCAGTTAACAAAGCTTCACCCTGATAGGTGTTGACAAATATGTAGCCTTCTTCTCCAAAGCGTAATTGTGTTAACCATTTGAGTACTTCCTCCTTTTTTTGTTGCTCAAAAAGCTCCAGATACTCCCCACTGCCTATGTAGCAATCTAACTCCGGAAGTGCAATAAGGTAAGATATTTTTTCAAAAATAGCAGAAGAGTCTGTTTCAGGTAACCGCCAAAAGCCTGTTATAAACCCTTTACCCTTGGTTTTGGCCAGTTGGATTTCTTTTTGAAGGACAGGGAGTCCCGCATCATCTTTTATGTCGAGAAGGTATTCCCCCTCAAGTTCAGGTGATGCTGGGTAAAGAACTTCATGACCCTTGAAGGAGGCGATAAAAATATAGCCGCGCCCCTCATCATAACGAATGGGCCGGAGAGCTTCTTTAATTCGCGCAATGATAAGCTCATCACTCAGGGTTTCTTTGTTTTGCTCATAAATATTGCGAGCAATCCGATGAGCATTATGCACCCGTTCCTTCAATGCGTTTTGCAACGACTCCTCGCTGTTTTCAATGGTAAAGTTCACATATCGAACAGCTTTCTCAACCTCTTTTCGAATGAGTTCTTTCTTCTGGGTTAATAACTCCTTTCGAAGTTGTTCCTTTTGCGTACGGAACTGACGAATATGAGAATGAGCGATAAGATAAAAGAATACCAACACAATAAATGCAATGGAAAGGATGTTGAAGAAGAAAAATACTCGCGGGATTTGAAATCTTATCTTGTTATTTTTCCCTGGCTTCTTTTGCATACACGGCGATTTATTTTTTCAGATTGTGACGATGAGCTTGTGTGTTCGGGTGTTTTTTTAACTAGCTGAAATAAAGCATATTGAGTGTAATGATTATGGGTTAGTGAGCGCTTTCCGGTAAAGGAAGCAACACCCAATTTACTGTAATTATTCCAAATGTGCCAGAATTGTTTCGGTTATATTGGCTATTTTGTAAATTTGACACTTCAACTTGAAAGAACCCTAAAAATGAAACACCTTACTTTGTCTTTCTGTTTGCTTCTACTTCTGAGTTTCTCGGTAGAAGGACAAACACAAAATTCCGTTTGGGATTTAGAGCGTTGCCTGACTCATGCCATGGAGAATAATTTGCAGCTTAAACAACAAGCTTTAAATACGGACGTGCGCGAAAATGAATTAAAACAATCGCAATTTGATTTGGGACCTAACCTAAATGCGAATTCTTCCTTTGGTGTATCCATGGGTCGTGCGCTTGATGAATCGACATACCGATTTACCGAGGACCAAAATATCCAATCGGCAAATTTTTCTGTCTCTTCATCCCTTACGTTATTTCAAGGGTTTCAGAAAATGAATACCATTCAGCGTAATCGCTGGGAGCTTTCTGTTTCTGCATCACAACTGGAGCTGTTAAAGAATAATATTTCGTTATCGATTGTTTCGGCTTATTTACAAATTCTATTTAATAAAGAGCTGTTAACTACAGCACAGCAGCAGCTCTCGCTGATTGAACAACAAGTGGATCGTACGGCCAAATTGGTGCGCGCAGGGAGTGTTCCTAAAGGCTCATTATTAGAGATGCAGGCACAAATGGCTGCGGAAGAGTTGAGGGTAATAAATGCAAAAAATCAATTTGAAACATCCCTGGTAAATTTGAAGCAATTGCTGGATTTGGAGACTGAAACTGCATTTGATATTGTATCGCCTGAGTTAACTATTGAAGAATCGCTCCTGCTTACGGGTGTGCAAACGGTATATAGTACCGCAGAAACAGAAATGCCCCAGATAAAAGTAGCCGAGTACTCCCTTAATAGCGCTCGTGAAGGCTTGCAACTGGCAAAAGGCGGAAGAAGTCCTATTCTTAATTTAAATTTTTATTATAGTACCCGATATTCCGATGCACGCGATAAGCTTGTGGGGATAACACCGGAAAATCAGCCCATATATGAGTCTTATCCCTTTGTTGAGCAGTTGGAGGATAATGTGCAGACCAATGTTTCAGTAGCCTTAAGCATCCCTATTTTTAATGGCTGGCAGGTGAGTAAAAATATTAACAATGCAAAAATTCAATTGCAAAGCAGTAAATACCAACTTGCACGTGAGAAACAAGCTTTGTACAAAGAAATTCAGCAGGCATATGTTGACGCACGTAGTGCTCTTCAACGCTTTCAGGCGGCTGTAAAGAGCGTGGAGTCTCAGCAGGAATCTTTTCGCTATAAAGAACAACAATTTGAGGTTGGCTTGATTAACACTGTAGAATATAATGATGCAAAAAACAAATTGATAACTGCCGAGTCAGAATTATTACAGGCAAAATACGAGTATATTTTTAAAACCCGCATACTTGATTTTTATCAAGGAAAGCCCATAACCTTATAAAACCCAGCTATGAGAAATCGAAAGCTAAAGCGTTATTTACTTATTGCTACCGTTATTTTGGTAGTTCTGGCCATTGTTGGCAAAAAGGCCGGTTGGTTTGGCCAACAAAACATGCTGAAAGTTACTACAGCTCAGCCTCAATTCCGGAAAATTACCGAATTGGTTACAGCCAGTGGAAAGATACAGCCCGAAACGGAGGTGAAAATTTCACCGGATGTATCCGGTGAAATCGTCGAACTCTATATTAAAGAGGGCGATAAGGTAAAACAGGGAAAGTTATTGCTGAAGATTAAACCCGATACCTATCTCTCCATGGTCGACAGAGCGGAGGCTTCGTTAAACTCGGCACGGGCAAATTTTGCCAGTGCAAAGGCGCAACTGGCACAGGTTGAGTCTCGATACAATCAAGCCCAAAAGACTTTTGAACGAAATAAAACTTTGTGGAAGGAGGAGGCTATATCTGAATCGGAATATGAGAATGCGACTTCCTCTCTGGAGATGGCAGAAGCTGAACTGGAAGGCGCAAAACGTTCAGCCGATGCTGCCCGTTTTTCGGTTGAAAGTGCACAGGCTACACTTTCCGAAGCACGCGAAAACCTGAGTAAAACTTCAATTTTTGCCCCGATGGCCGGAACTGTTTCACGTTTAAGTGTGGAACAAGGCGAGCGTGTGGTAGGAACAGCTCAAATGGCTGGTACGGAAATGTTGCGTATTGCTGATCTTAGCCGAATGGAAGTGTTGGTGGAGGTGAATGAAAATGATATTGTAAGGGTGAAACAAGGCGATACGGCAAGGGTAGAAGTGGATGCCTATTTGGGCGAAAAATTTCTTGGCGTTGTTACTGAAATTGCCAATTCGGCAAATATTATTGGAACCTCAGCCGATCAGGTGACCAACTTCGAAGTGAAAATATTGTTGCTGGAATCTTCTTACCAACATCTTAGGAAGCCTGAGAATCCCAATCCTTTTCGGCCCGGGATGTCAGCTACCGTCGATATTCAGACCAATACACGATGGGATGTGTTATCTGTCCCGATTCAAGCTGTAACTACTCGCGTTGATACTGCCTCACAAGGTGATAAGGTGACGGATACCGAGGAACTGGCAAAAGAGGTGGTATTTGTTGTTTCTAATGATTCGGCACTTGTTAAACAGGTGGAAACCGGCATACAGGATACACGGTTTATTGAGATTATTTCTGGTCTGGATAGCACCCATCAGGTTGTGGTAAGTCCATTTAGCGCGGTTTCACGTCGGCTTCGCGAGGGCATGAAAGTTGAAGTTGTGGAAGAGAAGGATTTGTTTAATGAGGAATAGGTAGGTTTATGGGGTTAATATTGTCATTGGAGACGGCCACTCATGTATGTTCGGTGAGTTTGGCCCGCGAGGGTGTTGTCATCGAGAGTCGCGAAAGCAGGGAAGAGAAATCACATGCTTCCCAACTCACAGTATTTATTCAGGAGGTGTTGCAAGCGCAAGACCTCGAGCCTGCTGACCTGGATGCGGTGGCTGTAAGTAAAGGGCCTGGCTCCTACACCGGATTGCGCATTGGGGTTTCAACGGCCAAAGGATTTTGCTATGGAGCCGATATTCCACTAATAGCTGTTGATACCCTACAAGCTATGGCTTGGGGCATGCAGCATTCTGAACATGGCTCTTCGGAAGAGTGGCTTTGCCCTATGATTGATGCCCGGCGAATGGAAGTTTATGCTGCGCTTTTTAATAGTAAGTTGGAAGAGATACGGGGTATTAAGGCTGAGGTAGTTGATGAACATACTTATAACCAGTGGTTGGAAATGCAGACAATTTGCTTTTTTGGAACGGGTGCCGATAAGTTAGTGAACGTGTTAACCCATAAACAAGCAAAAGTAGTGGAGAACTTTCTTCCTTCTGCAGAATATATGGCCTCATTGGCCGAAACAGCGTTTCAAAACAAGCAGTATGAAAATGTAGCGTACTTTGAACCCTTTTATTTGAAGGAGTTTATGGCAACTATCCCCAAAAAAAATATTTATCGGTAGCAAAGAGTTGCATGACTTTTGTTATTCCTGATAATAAATCGGCACTATGAAAAAGCTTCAGTTACTAGGTAGTCTTCTTTTGGTTTTATTTTTTGGACGGATAAGTGCCCAGGAAAAAACCGAACAAGTGTTCCAAGCAGGGGAGCAACTTACTTATTTGGCTCATTTTGGGATTTTTAATGCCGGGGAAGCTACCTTTTCGGTTGAGCGAACACGCTACGATTCCATGGAGGTTTTTCATGCTGTAGCCAAAGCCAACACAATAGGTATCGCCGATAGAATATATGAAGTGCGCGATGTTTATGAAAGCTATTTCGATATGAAAACCGGTCTTCCATATTTGGCTATACGAAACATCAATGAGGGTAATTATCGATATTACAACGAAGTAAAGTTTTTTCATGCACAAAAGAGCGTGTTGAGTCAGAAGAGTGGCGAGCATGAAGTCGCGCCAACCATCCTTGATATGGTTTCTGCTTTCTATTATTTACGCAATTCCCTGTTTGAGGAACTTTCGCCCGGTGATATCGTTGTTCTCGACACGTTCTTTGCTGATGAAGTGTTTCCATTAAAAGTACGCTATAAGGGTATTGAAAAGATTAAAACAAAATTAGGCCGGTTTGAAGTTATGCGGTTTGTCCCTGTTGTGGAACCGGGACGAATATTTGATTCGGAAGATGATGTGACCATCTGGATTACAAATGATAAGAACTTTATCCCTGTTCAGGTGCGTATCGACCTGATTGTTGGTTCTATAAAATGCGATTTGGTAGCCTATGAGGGGTTGAAATACCCATTGGATGCCAAGAAGTAATTGCCCCGAATAATTTTATTTCCAGCACGTTTAGATTATTACAACAATTGCGTTATTTTTGCAGAAACGTAAATTAATCAGTATTTTATCATTATGGCAACAACTGCAGATTTTAAAAATGGGATGTGTTTGAAATACAATGGCGATCTTTATACAATTGTACAATTTCAGCACGTGAAGCCGGGGAAAGGTGCAGCATTTGTTCGAACAAAGCTAAAAAATGTAACCAGCGGTAAAGTTATCGAGAATACATTTAATGCTGGCGTAAAAGTGGAAACTGCCCGCATCGAACGTCGACCTTTTCAGTATCTTTACAAGGATGATATGGGTTATCACTTTATGAATCAGGAAACCTTTGAACAGATAAATATTGAAGAGAAACTGATTGAAGCATCCGATTTATTGAAGGATGGTCAGGATGTGGAAATTGTATTCCATGCCGATACCGAATCGGTGCTTTATGCTGAGCTTCCTCCGTTTGTAGAGTTGGAAGTTACCTATACCGAACCAGGTTTAAAAGGCGATACAGCTTCAAGTACGGCATTAAAACCTGCCGAGCTCGAAACCGGCGCAACGGTGAATGTGCCCCTGTTTATCAATATTGGCGATAAATTGCGCATCGACAGCAGAACGCGAGCTTACTCAGAGCGGGTAAAGTAGAATAAGCAATTTTTTAAGCAATAAATTCCGTTCCATATGGACATTACCGGCAAAGCCTCGATAAACCGATTAAAACTGTCAACCTTTAAGCTCAACGCATTATTGGCCATTACGAAGTCCATTAATGCCAATCTATCCACTGAGGAGCTGCTTGACAGGTATGAAAAGATGCTTCGCGAGGATTTAAATATCGGAAAGATCCTGATCTTTAAATACAATAAAGAGTGGAATGTAATGCTACGTGCCGGTTGTAGTGAGGAATTAGCTGACCAAATTGATGTGGAGCGGGATTTATTGCCTCATACCGAGATCTCTTTTATAACCAGTAGCCCTAATCCGAACTTAAAGAGCTTCGATAACATTATCCCTGTTATTAACAATAATGTACCCATAGCCTTTGTGCTGATAGGAGATATTGATGAGGAGTCGGAAGGTGTCAGTCCCACCATAAAACACCTGCACTTTATTCAGACCCTTTCGAATATTATTATGGTGGCTATTGAGAATATTCGCTTGTACAAAGAGTCCCTTAGGCAGGAAGCCTTGAAGAAAGAGCTGGAGCTCGCCTCCAAGATGCAATCCATGCTTATTCCTGACGATGAGATGTTGCCCCATAATGACAGGATTTTTGTATCCACCTTCTATCATCCCCATATGGATGTTGGGGGTGATTATTATGACTTTATTCAGCTCAACGAGCACGAGGTGGGTTTTTGCATTGCGGATGTTTCCGGGAAAGGAATCTCTGCCGCTTTGCTGATGAGCAATTTTCAGGCTAATTTGCGTGCCTTGTTCATGACAGTGCCCGACTTACCTCAAATGCTCGAAAAACTGAATGAGCGAGTAATGGCCTCGGCTAAAGGCGAGAAGTTTATTACCCTGTTTATTGCACGCTACAATTATCAAACCCAGCAGCTTTCCTATGTTAATGCCGGGCACAATCCACCCTTTCTTTATACCAAGCAAAGCCAGGAGCTGATGGCTTTAAAAGATGGCTGTGTAGGCATGGGTATGCTCGATGAAATCCCGATCATCAAGACCGGAGAGGTGAAAATAGCGGAGCCTACTAAGCTTTTCTGTTATACCGATGGCTTAGTAGAGCTTGTTGGAGATGAAGGAATATCGTTGGATACCAGTGATATTCGAAAATCCATTACGAATGATCAGCGCATCGATGAGAATATTCATCAAATCATTTCTGAACAAAGGATTTTGGAAGATAACCAGGCCATTTTCGATGATATCTCCATTATTGGCATCGAGTTTTATCCATGAAATTGCTAATTAAAAGGGATTTACTACGTTTGTATTTTTCAGCAGCATCTCTTTTTGCTCCACCTATCATCACTACTAGCTGAGCTCTTCTTTTGTTTTGGAAGAGCTTGACTCATTGTGACCCTAAGTACAGGTAGCAAGCAGTTTTTTATTGCCATAGAGGCATCTTTGTTGCAGTGGTGACTTTTTATCTTTGAAAGGGAAGAAAGGCGTTTAATCAGGCCTGTGTATGCATTGCATTATGGGTATTATTGTAGGTTTTGCCAATGCGTACCTAACTTGTTGTTGGGAAAAAAATGCCCTCTCAAAATTGTGCTGAGAAGGCATTGTTTATTTTGTTCGTGATCTTTACGACTCAAGAATGTAGCTGAACATTAAGGGCGCTACAATGGTAGCATCGGACTCGATAATAAACTTAGGGGTGTTGATATCCAGTTTTCCCCAGGTGATCTTTTCGTTGGGAACAGCCCCTGAGTAGGATCCATAGCTGGTGGTGCTGTCGCTAATCTGGCAAAAATATGACCAGAAGGGCGTACTTGTTCTCTCTAAATCCTGATATAGCATTGGGACAACGCAAATGGGAAAATCACCGGCAATACCTCCACCTATTTGGAAAAAGCCAATGCCAGGTTGGTGGCTATTTTCGGTATACCAGTCGGCAAGCCACATCATATACTCAATACCACTTTTTACTGTTTGTGGAACCAGGTGTCCTTTTATGCAATAGGAGGCAAAGATATTGCCCATGGTGCTATCTTCCCATCCAGGGACAACAATGGGCAGGTTTTTTTCGGCAGCCGCCAGCATCCAGGAGTTTTTCGGATCTATTTGGTAGTATTGCTCCAGATCGCCTGAAAGCAGCATCTTATACATGAATTCATGTGGAAAGAACCGTTCGCCAGCCTCTTCGGCTTCTTGCCATTGCCTGAGAATATGTTGTTGCAAACGACGAAACGCTTCCTCTTCGGGAATGCACGTGTCGGTAACACGATTGAGCCCTTTTTCAAGCAATTCCCACTCTTGTTTTGGGGTCAAATCCCTGTAATCGGGGACACGCTTATAAAAGTCATGGGCTACCAGGTTCATAATGTCCTCTTCAAGGTTGGCACCTGTGCAGGAAATGATTTGCACCTTATCCTGACGAATCATTTCTGCCAGACTGCGACCCAACTCTGCTGTGCTCATTGCACCGGCCAGGGTAATCATCATTTTTCCACCGTTTTTCAGATGCTCAATATAGCCCTCTGAAGCGTCTCGAAGCGTTGCAGCATTAAAGTGATGGAAGTGTTCGTTGATGAAAGACTTGATATCGTATTGTTTCATGAGTTTTGCACTTGATTTGTATAAAAATGACAAATAGTTATTGTAACCAGTAAGCTAAGAGTTTATAGTAAAGTTTGGCTGCCAGGAAGTTTGAAGGCTTGCTGTAGGGGTTTGGACAAAGCTCTACTATGTCGAAACCAACAATTTGCTTTTCGGTAAAAACCCTTTTTAGGAGTTGCAGTGTGGGGTACCACATTAAACCGCCAGGCTCTGGAGTGCCTGTAGCCGGAAGAATTGATGGATCAAATGCATCCAGGTCGATGGTTAGGTACACCGGGCCGTTAAGACGATCCAACACATCCTGAATCCAGTTTTGAGAGGCGGTTAATTCATGTGCGAAGAACACATTGTCTCTATTCATGTAGGGCTCTTCGCTTACGTCCATGCTTCGTATGCCAACTTGTACCAAGGGTCCATATTTACTGGCTTCATGTACAGCGCAGGCATGGTTACAGGCACTTCCTTCGTAGGAAGAACGCAGGTCGGCATGTGCATCCAGTTGCAAAACGTTAAGATTGGGGTAGAGCTCTCGGGCAGCTCGCTGGGCGCCTATGGAAATCGAATGCTCGCCACCAATCAGGGTCACTTTTTTTTGTTTTTCCAGGTACATGTGGGTAGCCTTGTAAACGGCCTCGGTCATGGCTTCGGGTGATTGGTTTTCCGTTATAGGCTCGGCTAAATAGATGCCTTTTTTGTAGGGTTCAGAGCCGGTTTCAATATCGAAGAGTTCCATGTTTTCGGCGGCCTCAAGCAATGCACTGGGGCCTTCGTCGGCGCCTTTGCCCCAGGTACTTGTCCCGTCGTAGGGTACCGGAATACAAACCACAGCCGAAAAATCGGGCTGGGCATACTTCCCTGAAATACCTGCAAAAGTTGCTTTTTCGTTCATTTGCGTAGATGCTGTTAAAAGAAATAGTTCAACGTATCGGGTTGGTTATTTATAGCCTAAAAGGGTCATGAAATCCTCAGGCGTTTGTTTCTCGCGGAAGAGATGGGTCTGTAATTCACCGTGCTCATCGCGGTTAATGATTATGTGTCGGGGTTGCGGGATTAAACAATGTTGCAAACCTCCAGCACCTCCCAAGGTATCCTGGTAAGCTCCGGTATTAAAAAAACCGATGTATTGGGTTGTTTGTTCACTAATTTTAGGCATGTAAATCGCATTGATATGTTGCTCGGAGTTGTAGTAATCATCGCTATCGCATGTGAGCCCTCCCAAAAAGACACGTTCGTAGGGACTGTTCCAGTGATTGATGGGCAGCATAACAAATCGCTTGTTAATGGCCCAACTGTCGGGAAGCGTTGTCATAAAAGAACTGTCAATCATGTTCCAGACTTCACGATCGTTTTGTTTTTTTTGCGCCAGGATGGAGTATATAACACCTCCGCTTTCGCCTACAGTAAAGGAGCCAAATTCGGTGAATACATGTGGTTCAGGTATATTATTGGTTGTGGTGAAAAGCTTAATCTGGCCAATTATTTCATCGGCCATATAGGCGTAATCGTAATCAAACGACAGCGAATTTTTAATGGGAAATCCTCCGCCTATATTTAGTGAGTTGAGGTCAGGAGAGACTTTTTTAAGCTCGGCGTATACGTTTAAACATTTTGTAAGCTCACTCCAATAATAGGAATTATCGCGTATGCCCGTATTGATAAAGAAGTGGAGCATTTTTAAACGCACATTCTTATTATTCTTTATGCGGTTTTTGTAAAAAGGGATGATGTCCTTGTAGCCAATTCCGAGCCTGGAGGTATAAAATTCAAACTTAGGTTCTTCTTCCGATGCAATGCGTATTCCTACCTCAAAGGGACGTTCGCAAAGTTCCTCTAGAAGGTCGAGCTCCTCAATATTGTCAAGAATCGGGATGGTATTCTTAAACCCTGAATTAATTAAACGGGCGATGTTTTGCACATATAAGTCGCGCTTAAACCCATTGCAAATAATGAAAGTCTCTTTGTTAATCTTTCCTTCTTCGTACAGTTTTTCAACCAGATTGATGTCATAGGCTGAGGAGGTTTCCATATGGATTGCATTGCTCAATGCTGTGTCGAGCACATGCTTGTAATGAGAGCTTTTGGTACAATAGCAGTAATAGTACTGTCCGTTATACTGATGTTTCTCCATGGCTTGTGAAAACCATTTTTTTGCACGTTGAATGTTTGCAGAGATTTGCGGAAGATAGGTAAACTTTAAAGGTGTACCATAGGTCTCGATTACTTTCATCAACGGAATGTCGTGGAACAGGAGGTTGTCTCCGTCAAGTCGGAATTCGGCTTGAGGAAAATCGAATGTTTGCTCTACCAGGTCAATGTATTTAATCTTCATTAGGACATAAAATAGGGTTAAAAAAAATTTGGTCAAATGTAGAGTTTTTCAAAAAACAATAGTCAGTACAGAGGATAAAAAACAAAAAAAAATGAGCGGCTTTGCTTAGGCTTGTAGTGCAATGAAATACAGCTTGTTAAAAGCACCTGCTAACCCCTTCGAAGCTTACCTATGAGGTATAAGCAAAAAAGCGTATTTACTGGAGCTAGTATAGGCAAAAACAAAGATGTTTTTCTTTTGCTACTGCTTATGGCACGTGAGCTGCTTTTTAGGATAAATTTTACTTACGTAGCAGAAAGATACAAAAATCGGGGGATTTCTGCTAATGCAAAAAAAGCCGCGACAGGCGCGGCTTTAGTATTTTGGTGAAGAATAGTTAGTAGTATAGTAACCAGGCTTGCAATTTTTCTTCTTTCGTTAGGTAGTTCAACTCGGCCATGGCTTTCTTTTTGTCGGCAAATGAGCTAAAACTCACAGCATACATGCCGTTTCGTTCGGGCAACATCTCTGCTTTATAGCCTTTTTTGATCAAACTCTGCTGATACCTGGAGGCATTGCTTTCTTTCTCAAAGCTGCCTGCTATCACATAATATTTTTTTACGTTGGCTGCAGGTTTTGAGGTTTTTGTTTCAGTTTTCTTAGTCTCTTTTGAGGATGTCTCTTTTTTTGCTGCTGTTGCTTCCTTTTCCTCCTTGGTTTTTTTCTCCGTGGCCTTTTTCTGGGTAGTTTTATCGTTTGTAGTTGCAACTTTTTCCGTGTTTTGCTTTACCTCTTTGTCCTTGGAAAACATATTTGTTACGGTATCCAAATTTAAGAGTAACAGAACAAATAGAACTGCTGCCGGAATCCCAATTGCCAGTGCTAAAACCAAGCCTTTATTGTATTTTTTTTCCTTTTGCGCTTTTAGCGGCGGTGCTTTGGCCGCTGTGCTTTGGGGTGCTTTTGGAGGCACGGGTGTTTTTGTTGGTGTTTGTCCGGTACCTGTGGATTTTTCTTGTGCCGAGGTAGCTGGTTTGCTTGCCGCAGGTTTGGCTTTGTCAGTGGTTTTTGCTGCCTGTGTCTCGGTTTTATCTGTCTTCTTAGGTTCAGGCTGCTTTTTTGTCTCTTTAGGAGCTTCTTCTTTTACTTTCGTTGGCTCCTTCTCTTTTGTTGTTTTCGCTGCTTTTGTGGCAGGTGTAAATTGAATTTTCCCCTCCTCAATGGCAAAAACACCAAAGTCTTTAATCTCGAACGACTCGCCCTTCTCAATATCTTTTTTTATACGTTCGGTAAAGTCGTTAATCTTTTCTATTGCTTCATCTTTCGAAATGTCCTCTTTCTTAATGATGTAATTGACCAATAGCTCGTCGTTAAATTTCAGGAAAGGGCTAAAGTAAATATCATTAAGTTTTTTACTCAGGTCGGTAGCGCTTTTGTATTTGGATGTGGCCCGAACCAAAAAGGCGCCAAAGCCAGGGACAATAACCCGGTTGTTTTCCGAAAGCAATTCTTGTATGTAGGAAGCAATCATGATGTAAATGTTTTGGTTGCTATTTGGGTGTTAAAATTACGATATTATTCCATATAATAAGCTATAACTGGCAATCTAACATGAATATCGGTAAAAATCAAATTCTTGGACAAAAAGTTTAGTTCTTTGTAAAGGCTTGTTCGATAGAGTGTAACAAATGGTTGATGGTTATGGGTTTTGAAAAATACTCGTCGAAGCCAGCATCGGTACATTTTTGTTTCTCCTGATCGTGGGCATAGGCCGTTTGGCCAATGATTTTCACGTTACGCATGGATTTTATTTGTCGTGTAGCTTCAAAACCATCCATTTCCGGCATTTTTATATCCATTAACACCAAATCGACATTGGGAAATTTCTTAATCATCTGAACGGCCTCTTTTCCGTTTTTTGCCCATAATACTTTTGCATTGGTAATGCTCAGGGCTTCTTGTATAAACAAGTAATTAGAGTCGATATCTTCAGCAACAAGCACTACTTTGTCCTGCCAGTTATATTCTTTTTGCTCTGGGAGTTGATGCGTATTAAATTTTGGATGGGGCACCTCCAGGGGCAGGGTAAAGTATATATTGGTACCCTGGTTAGGTGTTGATTGCGCCCATATCTTCCCGCCAAGATGTTCGATAAGCTTTTTGGAAATGCTCAATCCGATACCGGCACCTCCGTGTGCACGTGTAAAAGAATCATCGGCCTGGCGAAATAAATCGTAAATCATGCCAAACTGATCTTCGGCGATCCCGGAACCCGAATCGATAACATGAAATTGTATAACCTCTTCTTTTACTGCATAGCCAAATTCCACAAACCCCTTTGAGGTGAATTTTATAGCATTGTCGATGAGGCTATTGAGTACTTGACGAACTTTTATTTCATCAACGATAATGGCGAAATCATTGGGCATAACATTGTATACACATGACAGGCGTATGTCTTTATCCTTTTCGGCAATTACTGTCTTAAAATTGGCATAAAGATCTTTCATAAACCTGTTCACATAACATACGGTGTTATTGATACGAATATTGCCGGCCTGGATTTTTGAAAGCTCAATAATTTCATCAATGAGTTTAAGTAATGAAAAACTGTTATCGTGGATAAGCGTTTTGAGCTTTTGTTTTTCGTCGCCGGGAAGTTCTTCATCCATTAAAACATTTGTGAAACCAATGATGGCATTCATGGGTGTTCGGATTTCATGGGAGAGGTTTGCCAGGAAAGCAGACTTTAATCGATCGGCTTCTTCGGCTTTGTTTTTGGCTTCTTTAAGATCTTTTTCATAGCGTTTGCGGTGCGAAATATCTTCCGAGATCATCACAAAATGGGTGGGATGCCCTTTTTCATCTTTCACAGCCGATATGCTCGCCAGTTCATAGTAGGTATGGCCTTTTTTGGTTTTGCTCTTGATCTCCCCTTGCCAGTCGCGGCCGGTAGTTACATGTGCAATAATTGTGTGGAGTTTGTGTGCTTCCAGCTGATTGCTTCTTAAAATGGCAATGTTCTTTCCCGATACTTCATCCTCCTGATAGCCTGTAATTTCGGTGAAACGCGGATTGACAAACTCAATGATGCCTTGTGTGTTGGTGATGACAACACAGGCAGGTGAGTGCTGAATGGCATTCGAGAGTACTTTCAGGCGTTGCTCATTGCGTTTTTTTTCGGTTATCTCCAGGCAGATGCCTCCTATCTTCCATTGCTTGTCGACACCCAGGAAACGGAACTTGTGGGTTTGATAAATATTAATGGTTCCATCTTGTCCGGGGATTTCTTCCTCCACCACAATGTTTTTTCCTGCTAAAACTTGCTGATCTTCCCGCTCAATACGATGGGCAAAACGCTCTTCAAATATCTGGCGGGGATGTTTTCCCAGGCAGTTGGGTTTCCCAAAGCGTTTGTGCGTAAACTGATTCATGTATTCCAAGATGCTATTCTCGTCCTTAATGTATACCCCCAATGGCAGGTTGTTCATGAAGAAGGAGAACTGACGCTCGGAGCGTTTTAAGGCTTCTTCGTACCGTTTACGTTCGGTAATATCTTTAAAATCTTCAATTACGCCAACAAATTCTTTATTGCTACCCATAAAGGGCACTGTGGTAAGGAGCCCGTGAATTGTTTTGCCACCTCCTGTACGTTTGGCAGCATCAACCTCAACACGACGGGCACCATTTTTGATTTGCGTTATCGGGCAATCGGCAGTATGGCATCGGGCCCCCGGAAATACTTCGTAGCATTTTTTCCCTTGTGCCTCTTCGATGGGAATGCCTGATAGCTTTGAAAATGTTTCATTTACGCGAAGGACAGTAAATTCTTTGCTGATTAATCGTAGACTATTGGCCGTGGTATGGAAAATTTGGTTTAACTCCGTGTTGGTATCAATAATTTCACGTGTTTTCTCTTCAAGTTTTCTGTCGAGCGATTTTTGCAAGTCAAAGAACTTGGTGAGGAGTTTATTGAAACTAATATACAACGCTGCACAAACCGAAAAAATCAAGAGCAAAATAATCACGACTACTTGTAGTATGTAGGCTTCGAACTTCTTTTCGAAAGCGGTAATGTCCTTTTGGATAATTAAGCTGATGAGTCCTTCGTCCCGCAGCGTGTTTTGGATGTTGAGTTTTTTTAGGAGTACCTGGTGATTTCCTATGTTGGCGCTAACTGTTTGGTCGGAAGACAAATTCATCCATTCGCGGATGTAAGTAGAATCCTGAATGTTGCTTTTGTATAAGAAGTAATCATTCTCAGGGCAAGAGGAAAGACTGTCTGTGAGCCCTTTTATAAAAAAACGTTTATCAAATACAGAAATGATCTCCGTATGATGTTTTTCACGTAGCTGAGCAATAATTTCCTGATCTCGAAGGCTAAAAACGATGCAACCCCGGAACTTATTGTTGGAAAAATAGGGACGAACCACACTAAAGGCCAATTCGCCTTGCAGCATTTCGAAATCGCTTTGCATGCGTCGAAGTGTTAGCGCTTTTTGTGCCACCCGGGAGTCAGCAAGAGTTATGTTTCGTTGGTCGTCGTTAGAATGAAGCGTAAGCAAAGAGGAGCCCTCAGCTGAAATAAAACCGATGGAGAAATGGTAGGGATATTCCGAGGAGAGCACACTAAAAAACGGATAAGCTTCTTTGTACAGTTTGTCGGGTTGCTTAGCCAAAAAGGCTGTGATAATGTCTTCGTCGTTGGTAAAAAAGTGAATTTTATCAAGCAGGTTCACACGTGTTGTGTTCAGCAGGGAACGAACCTCGGAAAATACAGCTTCTATCTCTTTTTGGATTTGCTCTTCCTTAAGGCGATTTTGGTGGCGAATATCGAAGTATAGGTAGGTGGCAGATATCGCTATCAAGAGGGAAGCGACAATAAGTAGGGTTTTATTGCGTATACGTTTTTCTATCGACATGTGATTGTGCTACACTCATTTTTTGTTGAAAACCTGCGTTCCAACCTGTAATTATTGTATTTTCGTGTAATAGTCAATGATAACTCTTTTTTGCCAGACAGAACAGGAGATTGTCGCGGACTTTATTAACAAATTTAAAACCCTGACAAGATTATGAAAACCTTCGTCGTTAATAACTTTCAGAAATGGATCCTGATGATTGCACTGGTAAGCCTAAGCACAGTAACGGTTAATGGGCAGGATAAGCCATTCCCGATGCTTGAGGATATTGATTTGGCTACAACATCGGTAAAAAACCAGGGTCGAACAGGTACTTGCTGGGCACATGCTACTTTATCGTTTCTGGAATCAGAGGCCATGCGGTTGACAAATAAAAAGGTGGATCTTTCCGAAATGTTCATCATTTACAGGGCTTATGAGGACCATGCCGATAAGTATATGCGGTTTCATGGGTACTTAAACTTTGGTCCTGGTTCACAGGCCTGGGATGTTATGAATGTGTTAGAAAATTATGGGTTGGTACCAGAGAAGGCAATGCCTCAGAAGAATGGATTTGGAAACTTGCCCAATCATACGGAATTGGACAAAGGTCTTACGGCTTTCGTAGAAGCGATTCAACAGAATCGGTCTTCGCAATTTCCGGCCAGCTATTGGCAGGAAGCCGTTGAAGGAATTTTAGAAGCCTATCTGGGAGAGGCCCCTTCGTCGTTTCAGTGGAATGGGGAAACCCGCACTCCGGCTTCATTTGCCAACCAATTAGGGTTGGCCGCTTCAAATTATGTTGCACTAACTTCTTTTACCCACCATCCCTACCATTCTCGTTTTGTGTTTGAAAGCCCGGATAATTGGTCACAAGGTCTTGTTTACAATTTGCCTTTTACTGGTATTACTGAGCTTATTGATCATGCACTTACACAAGGCTACACGGTGGCCTGGGCGGCCGATGTTTCCGATAAAGGTTTCCGACATGATTTGGGACTCGCTATTGTACCTGAAAAATCGTGGGACTATCTCTCTGAGGACGATAAGGACAAGGTCTGGAATAATCCTGTAAAGCAGATGGAAATTACCGCACAAATGCGCCAACATCATCTGGAGAATTACGCTACTACCGATGACCATTTAATGCACATTGTAGGCAGAGCTACCGATGAAAATGGAACGGTATACTACAAGGTGAAAAACTCCTGGGGCACACAAAACCCGTATGGGGGGTATTTTTATGCATCCGCCGCTTATGTGCAGCTGAAAACCATGACCCTTACCGTGCATAATGAAGTGTTGGAGGGGTACGTCAAATAAGAGGCAAAAAAAAGCGCCAGCGATTTTACTCAAAGGGTTTGTCCTGAACTTTTGTACTTTTGGCAAAGATGTATTGGAAACGCATACATGAAAAAAGTCGGATGCCAATACTCAAAGAATCATATGTTCTGACCCCACGATAGTATGGCAATATTTGTCTGGGCCTGAAAAAATAGAAACAGATGACATCATTAACTCAGAAACAATTAGCGCAGATAATCCAGTTTCAACGAAATGAAATTACAGAATATGCAATTTATAAACAGTTAAGCGAGCGCATTCGAAATCAGAAAAATGCCGAGGTGTTGGCCAGTATTGCAGAGGATGAGAAAAAACATTATGAGTTTTGGAAGCAGTA
>JAWOEH010000201.1:0-14557 GCA_046482855.1 Bacteroidales bacterium
CTTGTACCCAATGTGGAACCCTATTCGGGCTTCTCGCCCAATGGCGATGGTATCAATGATTTCTGGACCATAGAAAATGCCAGTGCTTATGAGAATATCATTGTGCAGGTATTTAGCCGATGGGGCAAGAAGGTCTTTGAACAGAAACGATACGACAGTGATGACGCGGATAGACGATGGGATGGTACTTCAAGTGCCGGAAATCCATTGCCAAGCGGTACGTATTATTATATTATTGATGTGCGGGAACCGGGTGTGAGTCCGTTGACCGGACCGATTACAATTGTTCGATAAGAATATGTATGCTGTTTGTAGCTTGCTGCAAACAGCATACATCATATGATATGAGTGTACAGTAAAAATGAAATGCCAGATACATGAAAACAAGAATTAGTGCAGTATTGGTAGTTTTTGGACTTGTCCTGTGTTTTCAGCAGGTGAAAGCGCAACAGCACCAATTTTATACCCAGTACATGTTTAATGACTACCTGGTAAATCCGGCAGTTGCAGGTACGCATAACTATTTTCAGATACGCGCCAATAGTCGTATTCAATGGGTAGGCATGACAGACGCACCCAGAACCATGAGTGTATCGATGTATGGCCCTTGGGAAGATAAATCCATGGGCTATGGAGGTTATGTGTACCATGATGTGACCGGCCCTACTTCTCAAACCGCCATGAACGGAACCTATTCCTACAATATGGCCATTAACGAGAGCATGCGTATTTCCGGAGGAATCTCCATTGGATTTATGCAATACCGCCTCGACGGAACCGAAATTTATACGGGTGAAAATTCCAATGATCCGGCGCTCACTGGTGGCGTGGATACGCGTTTTGTGCCTGATGCATCGGTAGGACTTTATTTGTACTCCAGCTACTTTTATGTGGGACTGGCAGCACATCAGTTATTGGGCTGGAAAGTGGGGGATGAGGTAGATGGACCTGTTTCCGGAATAAATCCTAACGACATAGCCGGTGAAGGGGTTAGCCGACTGAAACAACATGTATACCTCTCGGGAGGTACCCACTTCTGGTTGAGCCGCGACTTTACCCTTCAGCCCTCGATATTGGTAAAAACGGTGTTTCCAGACCAATTTCAGGCAGAAATTAACGCCAAGGTTACCTACCAAAATCAGGTGTGGGGAGGTTTGTCCTATCGTACCAGCGACGCTGTCTCCATCCTGTTGGGATACAACTATGAGAATAAGGTCTATTTTGGGATTTCCTACGATGTTACCGTATCGGACCTTGCACGATATACCAGTGGAACCTATGAAGTAATGATTGCTTATCGATTTAATGATCTTAAGTAATAATCGTATTTTTGCCTAAAAGAAAATGAACTTATGAAAAAGCATTTTGCTGCACTAACGCTTTTCATGCTCCTTTTGGGCTGTACCAAGCCAATACCCAAGCATGTTATCCCTCCCAAAGAAATGGTTCCTCTTTTGGTTGAAATTCATCTGGCCGATGGTTTATTAGGCGTAACACAGTATAGGGCAAAGATTGCTCAGTTGGATACCACTAATCTTTATGATGCTATTCTTCAGAGATATGGGTATAGCCGAAAGGATTTAGATACCTCTTTTTACTATTACTCCACTGATATTGATCGTTTTGATGCCATTTATAATGAAGTGCTGGAGCAGCTCAACGAGCAGGAGACACTTCTGCGTAAGAAACAAATGAATGCTGACAGTCTGCGGGGACCTGCACAGCTACAGAAAGCAGGATAGATTGTGTTATGCGTCGATTAACAGCTCACTATCTTTGTCCCGTTTCCGAACCTCCCATAAAAAATGGAATTCTTACCCTGGCCGATGATGGAACCATCCTTGGCGTGGAAGGTCCCTTTGAAACATCAGGCGAGTCGGCCGGACTCGAGCATTATAGTGGTATTTTGGTTCCGGGCTTTGTGAATGCCCATTGTCATCTTGAACTATCGCACCTTTTCGGTAAGATCCCCCGGGAAATTGGACTTCCTGCATTTGTAAGCCGAATGATTGCATTTAATGGCGGGGGAGAAATGGCATCGCAAGAGTTGCTTAGGAGGGTTGATAGACAGATGTATGCAAAAGGGATTGTGGCCGTAGGCGATATCGCTAACACCGCCCAAACACTTGAGGTAAAGAAAAAAAGCCCTATTCAGTATCATACGTTTCTGGAGGTGCTGGAACAGGGGCGACATTTTGAAAAGCTCATCTCCGATTATTTACACTTACTGCACTCCTTTCGAGAGCATCAACAGTTAGCAACTTTGGTGCCCCATTCTGCTTATGCCCTCAAACAACGAACACTTAACTGGCTCTTGAGTCACGAGCCCGGGAGTATTGTCTCTTTGCATAGCCAGGAATCGAAGGCTGAAGATTTGTTGCTCATTAATAAGAGGGGGCCTCTTTATGAAGCCTTGACAGCTAAGGGCATACCGATGGTCAATTTCCAGCCCCCGGGCGAAAATGCACTCCGCCTTTTTAGTAAGTTGCTGAGGAACTATAAGCGAAAAGTGCTGTTTGTGCATAATACCTTTGCACAAGTAGGGGAGATGGTTGCGGTACAGCACGATCTTCCCGAAGCAACCTTTGTTACATGTCCCAAAAGCAATTTGTATATTGAAAATACCCTGCCCCCACTGGACCAATGGCATGAGGCTAACCTGCAGGTGGCTATCGGTACCGACTCGCTTGCTTCCAATACTTCTCTTGATATGATAAGCGAGATGAAAACCATTGCTACCCGTTTTCCCCACATTCCTTTTATGCATTTACTGCAATGGGCAACGCAAAATGGAGCCCGAGCTTTGGGATTAGAGAAACATTTAGGCACTTTTGAAGAGGGAAAAAAGCCGGGAGTAAACCTTATTACAGGCATTAATTTGCGCTCTTTTCAGATGCGTGATAACTGTGCTGTGAAAAGGTTGGCGTAACTGCTTCTTTGTTTGGGGTTAAGTGATATATAAACAATAGACTGCCAGCTAGATCTATAGGAATTCCTTCTTTTTGTGCAATGAATTTTTGCGCAAATCCATTTACTATCCCAGTATGTGAAAGCTTTGTGACTTTAGCGATGACGCCTGTTGTTGGAATTAAGTTCCAATAGCAATAAATATAATTTATGAGTAGTTCAGGCTAGGCTTTAATTTGTATTTTTGGTACTTATATTTATTTCTTATGGCTACATTTTTATTCGATAAGATCATCTTTGGACCCATATCAAGCCGCCGTTTGGGGGCTTCCTTGGGCATTAACCTGCTGCCTGTAAAAGCGAAGGTATGCAATTTCAATTGTCTTTATTGCGAGTGTGGATGGAATGATCCCCGGAGGACTGGGCAGAAACTCCCCGAGAGGGGCAAAGTAAAAGCGGATCTGGAGCAGAAGCTTAAACAGATGTTCGAAGCTAAGGAGCCCTTGGATGTGATTACCTTTGCCGGCAATGGTGAACCTACCATGCATCCGGAGTTTGGTGCCATTATTGAAGATACGTTACAGGTGAGAGATGCCTTTTTTCCTGCGGCAAAAGTTGCAGTGCTTTCCAATGCTACCTTATTGCACAAACCTGCTGTAGTGGAAGCATTGAAAAAAGTGGATCAACCGATATTAAAGCTTGACAGTGCTTTTGATACCACTGTGCAGCTTTTGAACCAGCCACCCGCCGGTTTCTCTGTCCAAAAAGTGGTAGAACAATTGAAAGCTTTTAAGGGAGACTTTATTTTGCAAACCTTATTTGTTCAGGGAGAGCACAACGGGCAGATTATCGATAATGCTTCGGATGATGAGTTGAAAGCTTGGTTAACGATTGTTAAGATTCTAGCGCCACGTGAAGTGATGATTTATACCATTGCCAGGGAAACGCCTGTTCAAACACTTCGAAAAACGCCAGCTGATAAGCTCGATGGTATTGCACGTGAGCTAAGGGCTATGGGAATAAAAGTGCAAGTGTCTTATTAGTTGTATGCCTGAATATAGTACACAACCCTTAGTACTTTTTGCCCCACTGAACTGGGGCATGGGCCATGCTACCCGAATGATGCCGGTTATTCACCAGGCACATGCTGTAGGCTATCGGGTTGTGATTTTGACCTCCTCTCCTTTGTTAGGCTTTTTTGCACAAACCTGTCCTTTTGCTAAACTAGTGGATGACGGTTGTGCTCCGGTTTATTGGTCAGCTTCCTCTATGGGGCTTATACGTTATTTTGGGGTAGCCCTGAAAATGCTACGTCAAATTTTCCATGAGCATAAGGTACTTCGTTGCTTGCATGCTGAGCATAACTTTGGGCTTATTATCTCCGATAATCGCTATGGCATCTGCTTAAAACAGGTAAAGTCAGTATTTGTAACTCATCAGTTTGCCGTGAAGCTTCCTGCCTTTTTACACATTTTTGAGCCTTTGGTTAATCGGTGTTTACGTTTGCTTTATCGTAGGTTTGATGAAATATGGATTCCTGACAGTTTGGAGCAAAACTTGGCCGGTGGGTTATCTTGGCCAGCCAGGGATTGGAGTACAGCACGGTTTATAGGACCGCTTTCGCGCTATTCGTTGGTTGAGGAGGCCGCTTGTTCCGTTTCCCTTGATGTGTTGGTTTTGTTATCGGGACCTGAACCTGCACGATCGCATTGGCGTGGGAAGCTGGAGCGTTTTTTTGATGACAGCGACTATGTAGTAGGCTTTGCACAGTCAACTGAAGACGGGAAAAGGGGGCTGGCTTCGAAACGGTCTTTTTACTATTTATACAACGGCAGCAGTAATGAGATTAAGGGACTACTAAAGCATACGCCCCAAATAATTGCCAGGTGCGGGTACTCTACCCTAATGGATCTTGCTGTTATGGGTAAAAATGCGCTTTTAGTGCCTACGCCCGGGCAAAGTGAGCAACTTTACCTGGCTCAATGGTTAGCTGACCACCCGCTATTTATGTTTGTTGAAGAAGATCAGCTGACTCTTGATGCTTTGAAAATGAGCCAGAGCCAGCAGGGTTTGATAACCCGGGAAGTTTTATTGTACGATAACTGGAAAAGTTTCTTAAAGCGTGAGTGTGAAAAACATAGCTCCAAAACCTAACAGCCAACCGGCTGCAATTTGTAAAAGAGAGTGAGCTTTTAACAACATTCGGGCACTGCCCACAAGCCCGGAAATCAGTACTGCAAGTAGAAAATAGCCCTGCAGATTTACTTGTAAAAGCACTACCAGACTGGTAATACCTCCGGCCAAACCGCCCAAGGCCGTCATATGAGCACTTATCTTCCAGAAAAAATTTATCACGACAAGTACCGCTAATGCAACGGCTGCACCCAGCACAAAGTGTGTAATGATATGGGGCGCTCCTATCTGGAAAAGCAACAGGTAGCACAAAAAATAGATTACAGTGGTTAACATATATGGAATACGACGCTCCGCCTTTGTATGCATATGCACACTATGAATGATACCCTGATATAGATAGAAGGGAAAGAAAGTGATTGGCAACAGGAAGGTACTGGCAAAGATGATGATAACCACTACTCTTTTGGACTCATAGGGTAACAACTCCATGTAGCCGCCTGAGTTAAAAAGGACCAATATTCCCAATGTAAGGATTAACAGAGGGTGGAAGATTGCCGATAGCACATGTGCCAGTTGTTTTAGCATAGTTATAGTTCTTTACGTAAGCGAGCAACCGGTATGTCTAGTTGTTCGCGGTATTTTGCCACCGTTCGGCGGGCGATTCTGTAGCCTTTTTCTTTGAGGATGCCTGCCAACTTTTCATCAGTCAGCGGGTGTTTTTTCTCTTCGGCCTCAATGGCATCTTTGAGAATGGATTTTATTTCTCGTGTCGATACCTCTTCGCCATCCTCTTTTACCATGCCTTCGGAAAAGAAATATTTCAGAGGAAAGATTCCAAAGTGTGTCTGAATATATTTACTGTTGGCAACGCGTGAAATGGTGGAGATATCGAGGCCGGTTTTTTCTGCAATATCTTTTAATATCATAGGGCGCAGCTTGGTTTCGTCGCCCTCCTGAAAATAGGCCTTTTGGTAATCGATCATCGCATTCATGGTAAGCAAAAGCGTGTTTTGACGCTGTTTGATGGCATCGATAAACCATTTTGCCGAGTCGAGTTTTTGCTTTACAAAAGTTACAGCTTCTTTTTCCGATTGGGTGCTGTTTTTTTTGTTTGCCTGGTAGCCCTGAAGCATGTCCGAATACGTGTCGCTTATGTTTAGTTCCGGTACATTTCGAGCATTTAGCGACAATTGCAGTTCCCCATCATTATTCTCCAGAATAAAGTCGGGAATAAGGGTTTGCACTACGCGCGAATTGCTTTCGCTATAGGCGGCTCCGGGTTTAGGATTTAGCTTTAGGATCTCGCTGATGGCTGCCTTCAGCTCCTCCTCGGAGATATTCATGCGTGTGAGGATCTTCTCGTAGTGCTTACGGGTAAATTCCTGGAAGTAGTATTTCAGAATTTTCCAGGTAAGATCAATCACCGGATTACTTCTGTCTTTGGCCTGTATTTGCAATAAAAGGCACTCTTGTAAAGTGCGGGCTCCAACTCCTATGGGTTCCAGATCCTGGATGATTTTCAGGACTTTTTCCAACTCATCTTCATGAGCATCGATATTTTGGGAAAAGGCAAGATCATTGGAGATGGCATCCAGTCGACGACGTACATACCCATCTTCGTCGAGGTTGCCAATTAAATAGGTGGCCAGCATCTCTTCCCTTTCGGTAAGATTGTGCAGGCCCAATTGACTTATCAGGTGTTCCTGAAACGAAATATCTACAGAGAAGGGGATGTCCTCCCGCTTGTCGTCTTTCGAGTAGTTTTTTGAGACAAGTTTGTAGGAGGGGATATCCTCATCATTCATGTAATCTTCCAACGAAAATTCATTGGGATCGTTGTCTACAGTCTCTTCACGCACCTCCTCATCGTAGTCCGCTTCATGAAGCCCATCCCCTTCTTCCAGGGCGGGGTTTTCTTCCAGCTCCTTTTTTATCCGTTGTTCCAACTGAATGGTA
The DNA here is from genome assembly GCA_046482855.1 of Bacteroidales bacterium. Taxonomy (GTDB): domain Bacteria; phylum Bacteroidota; class Bacteroidia; order Bacteroidales; family UBA12077; genus CAYVSF01. The sequence goes on from JAWOEH010000201.1 coordinate 7,000, forward strand.
GGAATCTCCAGCAGCTTGATCATTTGGATCTGCTGGGGAGATAATTTTTGAAGGAGCTTCTGCTGTAGACTTTGTTTTAACATAGTGACCCACTATAAGAATTAAAAATCTGCGTTTTTTGGGGTGCGAGGGAATGGAATCACATCACGAATATTGCTCATTCCTGTGACAAATAACATGAGGCGTTCAAAGCCGAGCCCAAATCCGCTGTGTGGAGCTGTTCCAAATTTTCGGGTCTCCATGTACCACCACAAGTCTTCCTCCGGAATTTCCAGCTCTTTCATGCGGTTATGAAGTTTCTCGTAATTTTCTTCCCGTTGTGAGCCGCCAATAATTTCTCCAATTTTTGGAAAGAGTACATCGAGTGCACGAACTGTTTTATTGTCATCGTTTTGCTTCATGTAGAAGGCTTTTATCTCTTTCGGATAATCGGTGACAATCACCGGGCGCTTATAGTGTTTCTCTACCAGATAACGCTCGTGTTCCGATTGCAGATCCGTACCCCAGTCTACGGGATATTCGAAAGTTTGTTTTGCCTCCTTTAATACCTCTACTGCTTCGGTGTATGTAATGCGCTGGAAATCGTTGCTTACAACCGCCTTTAAACGTTCAAGAAGCTCTTTATCAATCATGTTGTTCAGGAAGGCCAGATCTTCCGAACAGTGCTCCAGTGCATATTGAACCAAGTATTTTATGAAATCCTCGGCAAGATCCATATTATCTTTATTGTCGTAGAAAGCCATTTCCGGTTCAATCATCCAGAATTCGGCCAGGTGGCGTGGCGTATTGGAGTTTTCGGCACGAAAGGTGGGGCCAAAAGTATAGATGTTAGATAAAGCCAGTGCCCCTAATTCGCCTTCAAGCTGTCCCGAAACCGTTAGATTTGTTGGCTTACCAAAAAAGTCTTTGCTATGATCAATCTTGTTGTCTTGGGTGCGTGGTGGTTCTGAAAGATCGAGCGTTGTTACATTGAACATCTCGCCTGCCCCCTCTGCGTCGGATCCTGTGATAATGGGCGTATGCAGGTAGTAAAATTGGCGGTCGTTAAAGTATTTATGGATAGCAAACGACATCGCATGGCGAATGCGGAATACCGCCCCAAAGGTGTTGGTTCGAAACCGAAGGTGGGCGATGGAACGCAGAAACTCCATAGAGTGCCCCTTCTTTTGCAGAGGATAGGTCTGTGGATCGGCTGCCCCATACAGCTCTATTTCATGCGCTTGAATTTCAACGTTCTGTCCTTTGCCTTCGGATTTTACCAATTGTCCGGTAGCAGCAATGCATGCTCCCGTGGTAATATTACGCATAGTCTCCTCGGGGAAATTGGCCACCTCGGCAACGAGTTGGATATTATGTAGGGTAGAACCATCATTTAATGCGATAAAAGCAATGTTCTTATTTCCTCTTTTTGTGCGCACCCAACCTTTTACATGAACTTCTCGGTTCGTTTCGCCCGAGGCTAGTAGCGCTTTTACAGTACTTCGGTTTTCAATCATAATGCATCGGTATTTTGGTAGACAAAAATAACATATTTCTGCCTATATCACACCTATTCCGGCATAAGAATCGGCAATAGGGATGGAAAAAGCGTTGTTGGATAACCCGCGAATATACTTGACAAAAAGCGCTTTTTTTCGTATATTTTAAAAAACTATTGCCTACCTCTTTGGGGAATGCCCTCATTAACGTTGGTTGCTGTAAATGATATAAAACCATATGACTATGAATAAATGGAACTTGCAAGTAAAGATCTTTCAGGATAAACAGCTAAACAAACAAGCTGAGTTTCTTCTGCTTGATATTCTTCAGATGTTTGATGAAATGATACCTGAAGGCCCCCCCCTAGGGAAAAAACGGCTTGAGGTAATTAATGATCATACCGGAGGGCCAACGCTTTATTGGCCATTGGCCAAGGACTATTACCGAATCGGGCTGAATGTTTCCGATCTTTTCTATAATCAACTCGCATTTCAGTTTACCCAGGAGTTCTGTAACCTTTATTGTGATCCGCGCATTTATAATTGGTTTACTGAATTGATTTGTCATATAGCATCGCTCTATAGTCTCGATTACCTGAGTGCCAAATGGGAGGAACAGCCCCCCAGCGATGAGTTGAAAGAGTATTGGGATAATTTCGATAGCTATAAAAGTCATTTACTGGGAGCCGCTTTTAGTAAAGTGGACATGGTAAAGTATCAGGTCTCAAATGAATGGGTGCCTTATCAGATTAATAAACTAAGAAACAAGGACAAGCTCAATCGGGGCAAGTTATTGATCATTGCTTATGAGTTGTTGCCCTTGTTTAAACAGTACCCTAATAGTTGGCGGATATTTCCTTATGTAGGGAAAGCCTCGGAACCAGCACCTCCCGATAACCCCGAGATTCTTGTGACGAACCGGCGAACACTGCCTGATTTTCAGAAGCTTCTGGAGTTGGCTCCAGATAATACCCAGGAGTTTTTAACAAAATTGCTGAATAAGTGTGGTATTAATACACTCAAATCAGCTTAAAATCTAGTAATATGGAAGAAAAACTGGTAACTATCGCGGTGCAAACCTATAGTCGAGCTCAAATTTTACAAACTCGTTTGCAGGACGAGGGCATCGACTGCTACCTGACAAATGTAAATTTGATTAACTCGGTAATTTCCGGAGGCGTTAAGGTACGCGTAAATGAAAAAGATTTAGAGCACGCTCTACAAATCGTCGAAAAAGTTTCCGAATTGTATCGAAAAGAAGAGGACGAATTCCCGACGAAGCAGGTACAGCGTATTCTTGTTCCCATCGATTTTTCTGATTATTCAGTTAATGCATGTCAGTATGCTGTAGGATTGGCGGCCAAGCTTGGTGCGGAAATTAAATTGATGCACGTATATTACAACCCTATTATTAATTCCATGCCGCTTACTGACACCTACTATTATCAGGTGAATATGGACGAAATCATCCGGGAGATAGAGGTGCGGGCGAAAAGAAACATGGAAAAGTTCTACCAGGATTTACAAAAGCGTATTGCCGATGAGGGCATTAAAGGCGTAAAGCTTGATTATGCCTTGCAACGAGGTATTGCCAGCGAAGAGATCATTCGCAAAAGTGAGGAATACAATCCGGATGTAATAATAATTGGCACACGTGGTGCCGGTGAACAGGAAAATGATCTGATCGGTAGCGTAACTGCCAAAGTGATGGAAGAGGCTGAAGTTCCTCTTTTAGTAATTCCGGAAGATGCCCAATACGACGGTATTCATACGATTAATATTTTGTATGTAACCGATTTTGATGACTCTGATTATACAGCTATCAGGAAGCTTTTGCGTCTTATGGAACCCTTCTCTGTTCGGTTTTATTGTATGCATGTTGGCGATACTAAAAGCTCAGCCTGGGATAAAGCCAAGATGAATCAATTGCGGGAAAAGTTAGCCGAATTGGGTCCGAGCCGAGAGGTCGATTGTCAGATTGTGGAGGGGGATGATACCCTAAAAGCTGTTCAGGCTTATATTAAGGAGAAACATATTGATATCTTATCCATGGTAACGCACAAGCAAGGTTTGTTGGCACGTATATTCCGTCCTGACATGGCCAGAAAGGTGCTTTTCCATACCAATACTCCTTTCCTTGTTTTTCATGCGAAAGACTAGGATCGTATCTTACTAATCCCACCAGAGTTCTGCCAGGGCAATGTCCGTTGGGTGGGTGATTTTAATATTGGTACGAGATCCTTCTGTCAGGAAGATCTTTGTTCCTGTGGCTTCAACCACTGAGGCATCGTCTGTAAAGCTTGCCTGCCATTTTTGGCGGTAAGCTTTTTTTATAATAGTTGCTTGAAAACACTGGGGGGTTTGTACCAATCGAAAGTGTTCCCGGTTCATGGGTAAGGATCCGTCGGGTGTTAATTGTCGGAGAGAGTCTGTCAATGGCACCGACGGGATAGCAGCTCCGTGAAGTTTTGCCGCCTCCAGGGTTTCTTTAATCGTATTGTTGCTTACCAGGGGACGTACACCATCGTGTATGCCAATAACTCCTTCATTCGGTGCGTGCGTGAGGCCATTTTGCACCGAGTGGAAACGTGTCTTTCCCCCGCCAACAAGGGTGTGTGGTATTGTAAACCGCTCGTCGCGGCAGATTTCTTTCCATCGTTCTATCTCCCATTCGGGCAGCACAACTACAATAAGGCTCTGAGGATCAAATGTGTGAAAAGTGCGAAGGGTGCGCATAAGCACCACTTCGCCTTTAATTTTTATGAGTTGCTTAGGGAGCTGAGTGCCCATGCGTTTACCCGTTCCACCTGCGGTAATTATAAACGTAGTCATTGTCATTATTCCGAAACCGAATATAAATAACGCTTAATACTTCTTTTAGGCGTTTTTTCAAACTCCTCGGGATGGATCCGAACTTTTGCCACTTGCATATATTTGGGAAGAATTTTGTTGATCTCCTTGCGGTATCCTTCCAGCTTTTCTTCAAGCACCTTTTCGGCTATTCCCAACGCGTCCACCGTATCGTAATCGGGGTAAAGTAGTGCAACTATCTTGCGTTCAGAGTCGATAACAACGGATTCCTGAACTAAGGGCATGTTGTTGTATTTGGTTTCGATCTCTTCGGGATAAATATTCTCGCCACTGGGGCCTAAAATAAGGCTCTTACTACGTCCCTTAATGAAGATATTCTCTTTTTCATCAATTACGCCTAAATCGCCCGTGTGCAGCCATCCGTCCTTATCCAGGGCATTGTTGGTGGCCTCCTCATTTTTGTAATAGCCATACATAAGATTTTCGCCCTTAACCAAAATTTCGCCCACTTCATTGTAAGGATCGGCAGAGTCGATGCGTATGTCGAGGGAATCAACAAGTTTCCCAACGGATCGGAACTTGCGCTTATCCCAATTAGCGTAACTGATAAGGGGACCACATTCGGTCATGCCATATCCGGTAGAGAATCGGAAATTTATCTTGGTTAAAAAATCTTCCACTTCCGGACTTATTGCTGCTCCGCCAATAACCACTTCACTGAATTTTCCCCCAAATACCTGGTTGAGTTTGTTTTTGATCTTACTGTGAATAGCCTTATCCAGCAAGGGAACTTTTAACATGGTTCGCATGGGATTTTTGTCCAGAATTGGAAGGATCTGTTTCTTGTAGATCTTCTCAATGATTAAGGGTACCGTAATCACTATAGAAGGTTGCACCTCTTGAAAAGCCTGAATAATGATTTTGGGCGAGGGGGTACGTGTTAAAAAGTGAATATGGCACCCTTTGGAAAAGGGCCATAAAAATTCAAACGCACAGCCATAGGTGTGAGCCAGGGGCAAAAAGGAAACAATGGAATCGCCTGCTTCAATGGGCATGTTGTTCCATGCATAATGAATATTTGCAGCCAGACTGTTTAGAGGCAACACTACCCCTTTCGAAAAACCTGTAGTTCCCGACGTATAATTTAATACGCCTACTTCCTTATTGCTGATCGAATCCAGTTTAAAATCATCTGCATTAAAAGAATCACCGATTTTGTCAGTAAATAATTTGTCGATGTTTTTCCGGCTTTTGGTTACGTGTTTTGAACGAGAAATGGTGAGTGAAAAGTCTGTAAGTGATAAGATCGCTTTTAATTCCGGCATACAACTTTCGTCCAGGTTTTCCCAGATAGGATCGCCCACAAATAGCATTTTACTATCGCTATGATTAACAATGTGGTGAATATCATTAGGAAGAAAGTCCGGAAGAATTGGTACAACTACGGCGCCATAAGTTATAATCGAAAGGTAGGTTGTTGCCCAGTTCGCTGAATTCTTTCCCAGTAATGAGATCTTGTCGCCTTTTTTGATACCCGCTTCTTCGTAAATAATATGAAGCTTCTTAATTCGGCGTGCAACATCTTTGTACTTGTAGCATTTGCCCTGGTAGTCGGTAAGTGCCGGTAAATCCCAGTTTTCAACCAGGCTGTTACCAATATACTCAATGAAGTTTTCTTTTATCATACATGCTGTGTTAGATCATTGTAACATACAAACATAAAAAAAAATGTAGATAATTGTACTTTTCCTAAATGTAAGCTCAGTAAGTCTCTATTATACAAGGAACTTTTAAACCTTTTGTTCAAAGAGGATTAATTCACTAAATTTACCGCTCATAAAAATTAAGGAATCTATGAACGCACAGGAAATAGCAATAGAACTTGGAAAGCTACATGAATCATCTACCGCTGAGGAGACTTTGAAGCAGTTGGTGGAAAAGTTCGGTTCAAAAATTGCTTTCGCCAGTAGTCTTGGCGCCGAGGATCAAGTGATAACACATATGTTGGCTGCTATTGATAAAAATGTAAAGATCTTTACCCTTGATACAGGCCGTTTATTCCCCGAAACCTACCAACTAATTGACAAAACGAATACCACCTACGGGATAAACATTGAGGTATATTTTCCTGACTATAAGCAGGTGGAGGAAATGGTAGCCCAAAAAGGCATTAACTTGTTTTACGATAGTATTGAGAATCGCAAGGAGTGTTGTTATATCCGTAAGGTCGTTCCGCTTAAACGTGCATTCTCTACTCTCGATGCATGGATTTGCGGACTCCGGCGCGAACAGTCCATTACCCGGTTTGGAAATAAACGTGTGGAGTGGGATGAAGCAAACGAGTTAATAAAAGTAAATCCGCTTATCGATTGGAGTGAAGAAGATGTTTGGGAGTATATTAAGAAGCACGCTATCCCTTATAACGAATTGCATGATGAAGGGTATCCAAGTATTGGCTGCCAGCCATGCACGCGAGCAGTAAAGCCAGGTGAGGATGTGCGTGCCGGACGATGGTGGTGGGAACAACCCGAAAAGCGAGAGTGTGGCCTACATAACCGACCTGTGAAATAAAATAAGAAAGGGAGCCTTAAAGCTCCCTTTTTTTTAATGCTTAATTAGTCTTCGCGTTTGTATCTTCCCGTTAAACTCAATTTGGACAAAATAGAGCCCTTGTGAAAGAATGTGGATATCCACTTCCTCTCCACCTGTCACTGTTTGTTTTTCAAGAATCAAACGACCTAAGTTGTTGAAAATCCGAATAGAAAATGGGCCTTCTACATCTGTTTTGATGGAGAATTTCCTCTCTGCCGGATTTGGATAGAGGGTGAGTTCTTTCAAGAGGGACTCAATCCCGGTAGTTATCTCGGTTAAGGTTACCTGCTCAGTGATATTTTGGTCGATAACCGACACTTCGCCCTGGGCTGTGTTGTAGCCTGATGCTTCTACCGAGTAGTTGATGTTGCTCTGCGGTGCCACATTGGCGAAGGTTGCTTCTCCTGCTGCATCGGTTGTTGCCTGTCCGTAACCTTCAAGACTGATGGTTGCTCCCTGTAATGGATCGGTACCCTCATTCACAGCAAAGCTAACCTGATAGGTTGTTGCATTGAGGGTTACCTGCTCAGTGATATTTTGATCGATAACCGACACTTCGCCCTGGGCTGTGTTGTAGCCTGATGCTTCTACCGAGTAGTTGATGTTGCTCTGCGGTGCCACATTGGCGAAGGTTGCTTCTCCTGCTGCATCGGTTGTTGCCTGTCCGTAACCTTCAA
>JAWOEH010000215.1:0-27912 GCA_046482855.1 Bacteroidales bacterium
CCTATCCTATCGCTGGTAGAGGCTACTCATGATACCTACCTGCCCCAATTAACCAGCCTGACTCCTGAGACCAGGACCCAAAAAGCATACATCCATATTGAGGAGAGTCTGCATTTGATTGCAGAAAGAAGCAAAAACCTGAAACGCTTTATTAACAACTACCGAAAAATCACCCCTAAACATCCGGTACATAAAGAACCTGTGTTGATTGCTGATATTCTTTACAAGCTCCGGATACTCTTTTCAACCCAACTTGAGGAAAATAGCATTACCTGGTAAGCAGATCTTTCCGAAAAAATACAGGAACTAGATGCCGACCGAAGCTATCTGGAACAGATCCTTATTAACCTGGTGAAAAATGCCATTGAAAGCATGAAAGGGAAGGTGAGAAAAATCACCATAAAAAGCACGGTTATCAGCAGCAAACAGATAGCCATAAGTATTTGCGATACAGGTGGAGGGATAAATGAAGAAAAACTGCCCCATATTTTCACCCCCTTTTACACAACAAAAAAAGAAGGCAACGGAATAGGGCTTACACTGTGTAAGCAAATTATGCATATGCACAAGGGGCAAATTAGTATCGCTTCAGAACCCGGCGAAGGCACAACAGTAACGCTCCTCTTTCCCTGCGAGTAGTTTTTCCGCTTTCTACTAAAAAACCTACTGTTTACTGGCGAGTCATTGGAAAATGAATTTTCTGCACTATATGTTTCTTCGTAAGGTAAAAAGCTAATTTTTTTGGTGGTTTGTGCCCCAATAAAGAACACGTAAACAGAAGTAAAAGAGAATATAAATGAAATTCGTGTGTATACGGATGAATACTATTCACACGTCTCCATGGCAGCGAAATGGTTTTGGCAGACAAATTGGTTTCTTCAGTTGTCATAGTTTTTAGCCAAAACTATATATAGTCATGCACATAGCGATACGGGAAGCGGGGTTAAAAATCATTTGCACGAAACCAGGCGATTTGCCGTATGGGCACGGGACGTAAATAGATATCATCGAGAGTAATGTAGCCCTTCCCCTTTTTATACAAATGAGGTGAAAGGTAAACAGAATCGACAGCCGCATTTACTGCCCGGAAAACAAGTTCGGTACAATACAATTTATGAGCGGTGGTAAGATCAAACTGCCAGTCGAAACTGAAAGCACTATTAGCAGTAGAGTAAGCAAATTCAGCAATTCCATGCCGGGTAGTCAGGTCAAAGGGGTAGCGATAGACAGCACCAAACCGGGCATCGTCAATAAACTCCCCTATGGTGGAGTGCCGTACTGCTCCTTGGGGAGTTCGTTCATCAGCTATGGCATGCACAACAAAAAGGCTGTCGTCTCGCTCACAAATAATTCCCGCATGCGAATATCGTTTGTCGTGTAGCGAGAGATTACGAAAGTAGTTTGACCAAAATCCTCGCCCCATCCGAACAATGATATCGCCAGCCTCTAATCTATCGAAAAATCCGGGTGAGTACTCAATAGATGATTGCGTGGGAGATTGGCAGGCGCCAAGTAGGAAAAGTAAGGCAGTATATGCGTGAACTATTTTTCGATATAAACTTTCCACTCTTCCTCAACTTTTCGCAAATGAATATCACTGGGTTTCTCCTTCCCGCTTTTATAGGTAACTACAGCTAATTCGCCATCAACAGTTTGCTGAATCAATTCAAAGGAAAAATCTTCCTGTACTTCCATTTGGCCCATGCTCACGGCCAGTTCGAGTAAGGGTATGGCTTCCTCTACCATATAAAGTTTGGCTGTTTCAAGATCTCCCTGAGCCAGAGCAGAGGTAAATTTTTCGGCCACATCGGCCGGCGAGGATTGTTGACTACAGGCCATCAGGCAAAAGCTGATAACAGAAATGCTAAAAATCAACAACCAGAATACTTTTTTCATAAAATTGGGTTTTTAAGCTAGTATAAGTACTAAATTTAGTAAATAATTGTTAAATAGGCAACTAACTTAAACTATTCATAAATTATATTTTAGATGAATAGAGTTGGGAGCCTGCCTCAATTTTTTATCGGGACTACCCCCTACTTGGATGATTTTGAGGCTGTTTTACAGAATCTTAACCGTTTTTGGAGACAGGAATAATTCATGAACCAAGCCAAGATAGGCCGGTTGGCGACACACACGCGCATGATCATATGGGTTCTAAAAACACGATGTGTCGTACATTTTAGCAATCATGACGAGCTACATCCGGCCTTCAGTCTACTGCGAGACAGGTTCGACAAGTAAAATAAAAATTATGAGGGTATGACTTATTGGGACAAGAGGATTATGGAAAGATAAACTGGATTTTAAAAAAAGAATGTTGTATAATAGAAAGGGTGTTACCTCCTTACATCGCAAGATTACTTGCACACAAACTCACCAAACGCATAACTCGCTGTAATACAATGATATACAGAATCGACAATAGCTTTTAGATCTCTCTTAGGTGTTACCTTACCGTTTATCAAATAAATTCGCAAAAATTTGACAATTCACTATCCTATTCGTAATTTAAAAAGGGTGTTACCTCCTTACATCGCAAGATTACTTGCACACAAACTCACAAAACGCATAACTTACTATAATACAATGATATATAAAATTGTTACAAGCTTTCAGATCTCTCTTAGGTGTTACCTTACCGTTTATCAAATAAATTCACAATAATTTGATAATACGCTATCCAATTCGTAATTTTAAAAGGGTGTTACCTGGGATTCTTCCTCATCTCTCTTCTTAGTTGATTGCATCAACCTTTATAGGCATCAGCCCCCTTTCATAACATTATCCGCCTATTGCCTTATGAATCCTCCACCCTTCGAATACGGCAAAATATTCCGCATATTTAACCGTGGCAATAATTGCGAGCACCTCTTCAAAGTCCACGAAGATTATGCCCTGTTTCTTCGCCTTATGGAGAAATTCCTCCCTCCTCTATGCCACATTTATGCCTTCAGCCTATTACCTGATCAGTTCCATCTGCTGCTTCAATTTAAGGAACCCAAGGAACTCCCTTATCACTATCAAATAGGGCGCAAGAAAATTCATCGCCCCTTTATTCAACTCTTCACCTCCTATGTGATGCTATTTAACCATCGTTACAAACGTTCCGGAAGCCTTTTCCAGGAACATCTGCATCGGAAAGAGATCACCAGCGAAGAAGAATTTCGCAGTGTCTTGCTAAATATTCATCTGAAGCCTGCAACTCATCTCAATTATCCTGCTATAACCCGATATCCGTACGCTTCATACCGACTGTATCTTGATGCAAACCGGACAAGCAAAATCGAAAAAAGTTTCCCTCTTCAGCTATTCGCTGATTTGGAAAACTTTATCTATCATCACCGTCTTGCTCATCGTCTGATGCTGGAGCAAGGCTCTGAATTCGAATACCTACAGCAATCTCTTGAATAGCCACTACTCATTGCGGAGCACAAAAGCAGGGTTTAAACGTGCCGTTCGTAACGTAATGTGTAACAACGTGGCGGAAGTAATAACAACAATTACCACCCCAGCCAACCCAAATAACCACCAAGGGAAAGAGATAGCATAAGCAAACCTACTTAACCACCACTGAACCAACACATACGACAAAGGAAACCCCACCATACAAGCACCCGCAATCACCGCTCCGTAGCCTTTGGCTACCAAACTCAATAACTGACCAACCGTTGCGCCATGTACTTTTCGTATGGCCAACTCCTTTTGCTGACGCTGGAGCATAAAACGAGTAATGGCCAGTAACCCCATACACCCGATAAGCATAGCAACTATTGCAAAAGCCGTAATCGAACGTGCCAATCTGTAATCCTCCTCATGTAACTGCGTAAGCATCTCCTGTACCTCTCGCACCTGCACGGTACTTGACGGACCAATGCTTTCAATAACCGCATGAATAGCCTGCTTAGCTTCTGCCTTACGTTCTTGCTGAAAGTGTACAACAACCTGTCTCGACATATCAGGCATCTTAACCAGAACCATCGGCTTTATTTCCCGGTGCACAGTATGTACATGAAAGTCCTCCACTACGGCAACAATAGGGCCCATAAACAGATGCTCCCCAGTAGGATCTTCCATATCCAGCAGCTTTAAAGCACTCTCATTGATAATAACACCATTGGACATGCCTGCAAACCGCTCCAGGGAATACCCGGGTAGGGGTCGGAGTCCCATAGCCATGGGAAAATCGCCATCAACAAACAGCCCTTCCAGTTGAATCTTTTGCTCACTATTCTCAGGATGCTGAGCCGATACCGACAGGGTATTGCTGGTGGGTGGAAGCCACATAGCTGTGCTAACATGATCGATGGCTCCCACTTGTTCTAACTCTTTTTTAATGATTTCCCTATGCTGACGTAATCCTTCATCCTCCAACGCAAACATAAGCAGTTGTTTGCTGGCATACCCCATATCTTTGGTTTTGGCCCATCTCAATTGCATATAGATAACGATACTGCCTATAAGAAGCAAAATAAAAACTACATATTGCACACCCAACAGGATAGTTCGAAATCCTCCGGAAAAACCTTTCATCTTTATCTGTTGCATAAAAATGGACTGAACAGGTAATCGATTTAAGAAGATCACCACATAAAAAACCGGTACCATTACCATTATGGCAAAAACCCCCATCACTCCGGGGAATAACCAATACCAAACCTGATGATTCATCGTAAGAGAACTATTCAGTACGGAGCCTAAAACCGGGCGTAATTGTTCTACAGCAATCAGGGCCAATAGAAAAATAATGACAAAAGTTACCAGCGACTCTACCAAAACCTGAACAAACAGATGCGAAAATTGGGCACCCAAAACCTTGCGCATGCCAATCTCACGGGTTCGCACTACCCACGATGCGGTGTTTTGTATAAGGTAATTAACTAGAATAACCAGTGTTATAAAGAAGCAGACAACCAACAGAATCTTCATCATTTGTTTATTACCAGCCTCAAAACCATTGGATTGTATCGCATCGGAATTCAGATACATTGCCTCCAAAGGCTGGGTAAAGAAGCGAAAACGGGATTCGCCGGCCATGTGTCGGGTCGATATTTGCGTAAGAGTAGAGGCCAAATCGGCTTCCCGCACATTTTCATGCAGCAGTATGTAGGTTTGAAATGCCAATAAATTCCAATCTTCCCGATGATTTCTCTCCTTAAAAGCCGGATCGGAATTCGAAAAATAGACATGAAAAAGATCAAAAGCTCTTTCCATCGGTAAAATAATTTCAGGCGACAACGAGGCATTTTCTGTAATATCTTCATATACCCCTACCACCGGCAAGGATAACTCAACGCCCTGGGCTGATAGGTGAACCATTTGATCAGCAACTGGTGTAGACCCAAAGATTTTATCAGCCAATGATTGCGCAAGCCATACCCCTTCTTTGGAAAGATCGCCGGTTATCAAAGGAACCGAAAAAAGCTCAAAAAAGGTACTATCGGCACAAAATGCGGACGAAACATCCACTCTTGTATGAATACTCTGCCCCGCGCTTATCTTACCCAAATCGAACACACGAGTAGCCTCTTTTACCAAGGGGCTCTCTTCCACAAGTGTCGAGGCCAGTGGATAAGGCGATTGTCCCATATTCCAGTGATGCGTACTGTCATACACAATAACACGGTACTTTTGATCCAACTTTTTAATATGCTTATCTACAGCCAAATCATTGGCTACAATCAGCAAAATCAAAAATACAGCTGTCAAACCAATCGTCATACCCAGCAACTGAAACCAAAGACCCATCCGATCCTTTACATTTCTTCGTAGCGCAACTTTTAATAATTGTCGTAGCATAATACACTTTTTTTGTTTCTTATCCTTTGCCAATCCACGTGCCAAAATTGTATCCAACTCACTACATGACAATTAGCTTTACACACTCACAAAAAAGTGTTGGATTTTGCAACACTTACTGTCTATTTATCAAACAACTTCTTACATTTGTCACTATCATCAGTTAAAAGTACACAAAAATGACAAATAATGAAGGTGCCCTGCTAATTGTCGATGACAACAAAGAACTTCTGTTGGCACTGGAAATGATTGCCCAACCCTACTTTAAAACCATCGATACACTCACTACACCTAACCGCCTAAAACACCAATTGGAGCAACATTCGTACGATATCGTACTGCTGGATATGAATTTTACCGCCGGCATAAACAATGGAAACGAAGGTTTTTTTTGGTTAGAACAAATAAAACAGTGGGCACCTGAGGTTTCAGTCATCTTCATTACGGCCTATGGCAGTGTGGATCTTGCCATAAAAGCCATGAAAGCAGGGTCGGTCGACTTCATTTTAAAATCGTGGGATCAGGAGAAGATGCTCTCCACGCTTCTTGCCACCTACAAGCTCCACCGAACCGAAAAAAAAGTAAAAATCCTGGAAAGGCGCCAAAAGGAACTCGAACGAAAAATTCATTCACCCGGTATTTGGCAGGACACAAAGGCTCCCGCCATGAAAAAAGTGTACCAACTGATTGAAAAAGTGGCACCAACGGATGCAAACGTGCTGTTACTAGGGGAAAATGGTACCGGCAAAGAAATCATTGCACAAACAATCCATCAGCAATCGCAGCGAAAGGATGAGCTATTTGTTCATGTCGATCTGGGTGCGCTACCTGAGAATCTGCTGGAGAGCGAGCTTTTTGGTCACCGGAAAGGTGCCTTTACCGACGCGAAAACGAATCATGCCGGTCGGTTTGAGACCGCTCATCAGGGTACCCTCTTTTTAGATGAGATTGGCAATCTGCCCTTAACGGCTCAAGCCAAATTACTTACTGCCTTACAATCGGGACAGGTATTTCCGCTGGGAGCTACGGCACCCCTATTCACCGATATAAGACTTATATGTGCAACCAATGCCCGCCTCACGTCCTTGATACAAGAGAATAGGTTTCGGGAAGATCTTTTTTACCGTATGAATACCGTTACAATCGAGCTGCCTCCCTTGCGAGCGCGCAAAGAAGATATCCCTCAGCTTATCGATTTCTTTCTTGGTGAATTTGCCCACAAATACAACAAATCAAAACCCAAGGTTCCTGCTGCTGTTCTGCAAAAATTCCTTCACCATCCATGGCCCGGAAATATTCGGGAATTACGACACACCCTGGAGAAAGCCATTATCCTTAACGAAGGAAATTTGCTTACGTCCGATGTGCTCAACAACCGATCAACGCAATCGCTTACTCAAAAAGTGTCAACCTTGAACCTGGAAGAGAACGAAAAGGTGCTCATTCAGCATGCCCTGGCCGAGACTGGCGGAAAGATAAGCAAAGCAGCTAAAACCCTGGGCATCAACCGTTCCACCTTATATGCTAAGCTAAAAAAATATGATCTTTTCTAAATCCTTCTTCATTCTGCTATTTTGGGTCCTCTCCCTAATCATTACCACCCTATTGACGGTCCTGTCCCTTCAGCAGGAGTATATGGCCATTACCACAGCCGGACTCATCATTTTAGGCATTCTTCAGGTAATTGCATTAATTCGTTATGTATATCGGAAAGATCGTGAATTCGACTACTTTATCGAAGCCATAAGCAACCAGGATACTTCTGCTTTTTTTACCCGCATAAAGGACAAACACCGTAGCCGGAAGCTCTATGATGGTTATAATAAGGTATTGGATAATTTCCATCAGCTCAACAGCGAGAAAGTTCATCGCGAAGTGGTTTGGGCACAAACCCTGGAGCAGATAACCATTGGCATGCTGGCTTATGACAAAAACGGGCAGATACTACTAGTCAATAAGTATTTCCTTAAGTTGCTCAGCCTTTCTGAACTTAAGCACCTGACAGCCTTGAACAGGGTTTCTCCAAAACTCACGCACCTGTTACAAACCCTTCAGCCAGGCAATAATAGAACTATAAAACTTCAACACAACCACCAACTATTGCAATTATCGCTCTCAGCAACAAAAATTAAGCAGGCAAACCAACTTCCCTATATGCTTGTGAGTATAAAAGAGGTAAGTGTGGAAATGGCCAAAAGTGAACAAGAAGCCTGGCAAAAGATGATTCGCATACTCCGGCACGAAGTAACCAACTCCGTCAGTCCGGTGCGGTTGCTCTCAGGGAGTTTACTCCAACAAAGCAAACAAATACTGCAGCAGGAACAAAACAAATCCCTGCAAGAGTTTTTGGAGCGTTCGATTCAGGGGTTAGAAGCCATCCATATCCGTAGCGAAGGCCTGGTAGATTTTGTAGAACGCTATAGGGTCTTTACTAATTTAGAATGCCACAATCCTGCCCCCCTCTCCATAATTCAACTCACCCATGAAGCTATGGCAGTTATGGATGCTACATTTCACAAGCACGGAATTACCGTTAAAATGAAGGGACCTGAAGAGCTTCCTCCCATACGCGGCGACAAACACTTGCTTAGCCAGGTACTGCTAAACCTGCTAAAAAATGCACTAGAAGCAGTTACCGATAGCGCTAACAAACACATAGGCGTATATTGGCAACTCACGGAAAATGGTCAGCAACTAACAATTGAGGACTCCGGGAAAGGGATTTCAGAGGAGCTCCTGGAAGAGGTATTCACGCCCTTTTTCACAACCAAGCCTAAGGGAACTGGAATAGGCCTAAGCCTTTCGCGCCAAATTGTATTGGCTCACCAAGGGAATTTAGAACTCCACTCGGAACTGGGCAAAGGGACTGCCATCAGGCTATTTTTTCCTTCGCAAAACCGCCAACTGCATAGCAAAAGTAAAACTCGCCAAAACAAAAAAGACAATTCCAGATAGAAGCAATGCCTGGTGCAGCGAGAAGGTATCGGTATACCAACCCACAAAGGGCCCGATACAAGCAAATAACACCCGGATAACAAAGTTACGTACAGAGAGCACTGTAGCACGAACATTGGAATCAGCCAATCGATTAATATAATCCTTCAGAACCGGAGTGGCAATACCTCGCACAATATAAAAGATCACAAGTATACCCAAGCCGGCCACCGCATGAATCTGCGATAGTGCCACATACCCAATAGGTAAAAAAAGCAAGATAAAAAACATAGTCTTTATCTGTCCCACGTACTGCTCAACACGATGAGCATATATAGCACTCAAGCCCACCAGCAAATTTAACCCTGCCCAAAGGACTCCGTACAAAGCCAGAGGAATATCCACCACCGCAAAGTAAGGTTGCACAAACCAGGCCATAGTAAGCGTAGATGCACCAATGATGGAGGAGAAATAGATATTCCACTTCAACTCCTTATGCTCGAAGAGGCTATACCTTACAATCTTCAATATATCGGAAAACTTTGCTTTTACAAGTTGCTTATGCCGGGTAGGTTCCACCAGCAAAAATGCCGCAGGCACGCCAATAAAGGCGATAAATGTTTGCCCCACGTACGGTGCTCGCAAAGCATACTCAGCAAGCAGTCCCCCTAGAATACCGGCAATAGTTTCGGCAAAATTGCCCACAGATACCATGCGGCCTTCAAATTTTATATAATGTTCTTTTTTGCCGGAAGCCATCAACGTATCGTACAACATTGCCGAATCCGCCCCGGAAATAAGGCTCTGACCGAACCCCAGAACCATCTCAGCCAGCAAAAATCCCCAAAACCCATAGGAAAAGGAGTAGACACCAAAGCCGAGCGTACCTAGGATCGTGCCAATGATAAGCGTTTTCCGCCGCCCAAGCACATCGGCCAAATAGCCCGAAGGAATTTCCAACACCACAATAGCAACCGAATAGATGGCTTGTAAAGTAAATACATCGCGCATCTCCAGACCATTTGACTGATAAAAAGGCACCACAATGGGCATAAACAACATAAACCACTTGGCAATCTTAATGAGGTAGAGACAGGTAAGGTTCTTCCGGAAGCTTGTAGGCATAGATTCAGGTGTTGGGAATGTTGACCATTTTTTTCATTTGATGGCAAAAATACGCCAAGCCCCTCACAGTACAAAACAGATCGCCAAAAATAGCAACCCATTGGCATGGCTATTTTCAGACATTCCTAAATTGTATCATGGCTGAATTTTTAAACTATGCGAAACAGCCTTCATATCCGAACCCAGTGAGGGCGCTTCCCGATTAATTTTGCTTATACACTCCAACTGTTTCAGGGAATCGTCTCTAACCATTGCCTGTTGGTAGGCAATAGCCTTGGTCACATCAGCTTTGTGTTCGGAAAGATCTTTACGTAATACCCATCCCTCATTTGCCCTTCGAGGAGTAACCACATGCACCCACTTTCCCATTTCTTCATCAATGGCAACAAAACTCGGATAATTCATCTTCTTCACTACTTCAGTTGTTGAATCAGGCTGAATATACATACACGAAGGATGTAACACTATGGCAGGTTGCCCACTAAGTACTACCACAAATTCGGAAACCCACCCCTTGGTACCATCGGTTAAACACACGTGGTAGTACAAATGATTTTTATCAGTTGAGTCCCTTGCTGTGCTACCCAAATAAGCCATCTGCTGACCTAAATGCAGACTGCTCATCCAGTCAGATTCCCGTGAGGGTTCTGAACGTACTGACCCCTTTGGCCATATACACAATGCCGTTCCTTGTTTTACTTCTTTTTGTGGCTGACAGGCATTGAATACAACTATAAAAAAGAGATAATACACCGTGCTGTAGCAACCACGCTTACTAATTTGCATATTGGGAATATGAAAGATTTTCTAATGAACTTTAAATATAGCACTTTAAATTGAATGATTCACAAATTATGGGTATTGTGCAAAAAATTAAGAGCCTGATCAGAATTTTTATCTGAGTTAGTCTGCAACTTGTTCATGTACAACAGAGAATAGCAGATAAATTACGGAAAAGATCCTTCGTGAGCATGGCGCTAAAAAAACCGGTCGAACTGAGTCAACCTATCGACTCCCTAGTAATCAGCAAATTATTCATAACACGAAAAACTGGCAATATTTTCGAAAAACAAGTGCATTTTTCATGCAGGATATGTATACTTGTAAAAAGAAAATATCCACTTATCAGGGAGGGCCAACCATGAATAAACCCAGAGTTATAAAGGACTTTGAAAAGCTTGACAAACATATTAAAGAACAAATAAAACTTACCTACCCATACGGCTTTTCGGAGCATCTTATCACCTTTACCAATAAGACAGGCCGTTATTCATCGGCACTTCCTTTCGAAACGGAGGAAAAATACTACTTGGTACGTATGACACAACAGGAAGCCAATCACTTAATCGACCAGGACGAAGACTTCGATGATGAGGGTAACCTGAGAGATGAAGTTCGCGATCTTTATGAAAATAAATACCCCGATGTGGAATCATTGGCAAATGAGGATATGGAAGAGGAAGAAGAAAACACAGATTAACAAAGGCCGACATTATTGCCGGCCTTTGTTAATCTGTGGGCACCCTATTATACCCTCGATTCTTTCAAAATATACTCCTTCGAAGTTTCTACTTTACGGCGTGAGTACCGATACTCATAAATAAAGAAGGCACCTAACAACCCCAGGGCCGAAACAATACCAACAGCATAACTAATGAGATGAGGGAACTGAAATCCTTCAGGAGCAATTAAAATATAGCTTACAATAACCGCCGTCATAAAGGTTGCGGGCACCAAAGCAATCCAGAATGAACGTCCCTCTTTCAGCAGGTAAACGGCCGCAGTCCACAAAACAAAAGTGGCCAGGGTTTGATTCGCCCAACCAAAGTAGCGCCAAATAATGGAAAAATCAATTTGAGTAAGCAGGAAACCAATAGCAAACAGTGGCAAAGTAATCAACAATCGTGTCTGAATTCTCTTTTGTCCAAGGCTAAAAGAGTCAGCCAATGTTAGGCGAGCCGAACGGAAGGCCGTGTCGCCTGATGTAATCGGTGCAACCACAACCCCTAAAATGGCAAGAAATCCACCGATTTTACCCAACAGACCATTGCTAATTTCATTCACTGCCCAGGCTGCATTGTGTCCCTCAACCGCCATAGTAGAACCTAATTCTCCAACTCCACCAAAGAAAGTCATGGCAGCAGCTGCCCATATCAAGGCGACAATACCTTCGGCAATCATAGTACCAAAGAATACCTTACGCCCCTGCTTCTCGTTGGTAATACAACGTGCCATAAGAGGCGACTGTGTCGAGTGAAAACCGGAAATAGCCCCACAAGCAATGGTGATAAACAATAAAGGAAATACCGGAAAATCGCCCGGATGAGCATGCATATTCTTAAACGTAGCCAGAGTAAGTTCTGGCATTTGTGCAGAACCAAATAGCAGAGAAATAGCTATCCCAACAGCCATTACCAACAATGCAAGTCCAAAAACAGGATAGATCTTACCGATAAGCTTATCAACAGGCACCATGGTGGCAATGATATAGTAAGCAAAAATGATAACCACCAGCAGGGTAACATTAATGCCAGATAGATTATGCATGATGCTGGCGGGACCCTTAATAAAGACGACACCTACCAACACAAGTAAAATAACAGCAAAAAATCGCATGAATTGTTTCGATCCCTTACCCAGGTATTTCCCTACTACCTCCGGAATACTGGCACCTCCGTGCCGTACAGACAACATGCCAGAGAAATAGTCGTGTACACCCCCGGCAAAAATGGACCCAAATACAATCCAGATAAAGGCAACCGGCCCCCACAAAGCACCGGCAATAGCACCAAATATAGGGCCCAATCCGGCAATATTCAGAAACTGTATCAGGAAGATCTTACCAAGTCCCATAGGCACATAATCCACCCCATCGTTTTTCGTAATAGCAGGTGTAGGTCTGGCTTCATCCGCCCCAAATTTTCTTTCTACAAACTTACCATAGAGCCAATAGCCAAGGATAAGTGTCGCAACAGATACCAAGAATGTAATCATAACTTCAGCTTTTTGATTTACATTTCAAAGGAACCTGCTTTTAGAAGCTAATACTACCGAATAATCACCCAAATAGGTGGTGAGATACACCCAAATGCTATGGGTATTTTCCGACACTATTCAGGAAGATCCACCAGCTGATGGCGGATAGCATACAAAGCCAAGGCAACAGAATGGCTACAGCCGGTTTTTAAAAATAAGTTGGACTTATGCCTGTCAATGGTTCGTTGGCTCACAAAGAGAGCGTCGGCAATTTCAGCATTGGTTTTCCCTTGGCACAAATGGGTGAGAACCTCTTTTTCTCGCCGGGTCAAGTGAAGCTGTTCATGCTGCTGAGCGCGTTCTTCCTTGCCCTGCAAAATGCGCATCAACAACTCCTGCGAGAAATAATGGCCGCCCTCCAATATACGCTCAATGCCCTTCACCAATTCATCCGGATCGGCATCTTTCAATAAGAATCCTTTTACGCCAATGCTCACAAGTTCATTGTAATAATCTTCCTCTCCCAGCATCGATAAGATCAGAACCGGTAAATGAGGGTACTGCTTCAGGGCTTTGGTAGTGGCCTCAATGCCATTCATCTGGGGCATATTGATATCCATCAGTACAATATCCGGAGGACCCAATTGTTCCAGAAGTTTGAGGAAACGAATGCCGGTATCAGCTTCGCCAACCACATCAAATTGTGGATAGTCCTGGAGCAGCAGTTTCAATCCTTCCCGAAAAAGCCGGTGATCATCAACAATAATTAGTTTCTTTCCATTCATAATTTAGTTGTTTACAGGCACCTGAATAGTCGCTTCAAAACCCTGTCCTGCAGGGGCTTTCCAAAACCATGAGCCGCCAATACTCTTTAGCCGGCTTTCGATATTGGAAAATCCCATCCCTTGCATATTACCAGGAATTTTTCCGGTAGAAATTCCTTTCCCATTATCGGCATAGGTCAATTGCACGCCGGCCTCCTTTTCTGTCACAGTAAGAACAACAGCTGTAGCTTCGGCATGTTTCAGGGTATTATTCAGCAGCTCGGTACAAATTCGGTACAAGGCCAATTCGAGAGGTTGTGGCAGACGTTTCCATGGCAAGTGAAACTGCAATTGGGTATCAATCAAACGAGCCGAGGCCAGCCTTTGCAAAAAGGCTTTAAGCGCAGATTCTAAGCCGTAATCTTCCAAAAGCTGTGGACTCAGGTTAGTAGAAATGTGCCGGATAGTAGCAATGGCTTCGTCAATGGCCTGTTGTGCCAAATCAGCTATATGCAGCTTTCGCTCCTGATTGCGGGCTTTTTCGAGCGAGCGCAGGTAAAGCTTTAAACTAGAGAGCAATGGCCCGATACTATCGTGCATATCACGTGCAAAGCGGCTACGCTCCTGCTCTTCGGTGCGGATAATGGCCGTTAGTACTTGCCGTTCCACCTCCCGCCGACGGCTCAAGTTGCGTATGATAGCCAAAATAAACGGTCCTCCTTCATACGATACCAAATTCACATTCACTTCAACCGGAAAGCTGGCTCCATCTTTACACACCTGCACACTATCAAAAGTTCGAGAAGGCTGAAGGTCAGTGAGTTTGCTCAAATGCTCACTACGAAGCGTGGTTTCGCTAAGCTCCTGATGCACTGCAGCCAGGTTCAGCCCCAACAATTCGGTGTGATCATACTTCAACCAGGTGCAAGCTGCCGGATTAGCATCCGTAATATTTCCCTGCAAATCCAACAACATAATTTCTTCCTGAGCTTGCTCATACAGGGCTCGCCAACGCCTTTCACTAGCTTGTAAACGTGCTTGTTCCTGCTTCAATTGGTCTTCGGCGTGTTTTCGTTCCGTAATGTCAATATGTGTTCCAACCAGTATATGGGGCTTTCCGGTACTATCCCAGTCCAGTACTTTACCCCTTGAGAACAACCAGTGCCAACTTCCTGTTTTTGCGCATATGCGGAACTCCACGGCATAAGTTCGTCCGGGATTATCCAGGTAGGCAGCACGATTAGCTTCTACCCGCTCTTTGTCATCGGGATGTATCAAGGCATCTACCTCAGCTAATGTAGTGGTATGCATGGGAGCATTATACCCTAGCCGAACCCATGTTTGTTCACCCATGGTAAAGGTACTCTGCCCGATGTTGTATTCCCAAACTCCGTCAGAACTTACATCCAACATCATAAGCAAGCGCCGTCGTGCATTTTCCAGGTGTCTATTCGCCTGTTCCAAGTCAGCTGTGCGTTCACCCACCAAATCCATCAAATGATGCCGGTGTTTATCCAATTCTTTATTCTGCTCCTCAATGTACTCATTTTGCATCATCAAATTGCTATTGGCTTGCTTTAGTGCGTGCGTTTTCTCTTCCACACGGGCATCCAGTTCTCTGTTCATAAGCAACAGACGCCGTGCCTTCAGTCTATTACGATACTCATTGCGAAGAATTAGTAACGTAAAAAAAAGAATCAACCCTCCTGAAACCAAAAGAATACCTTTATTTTTCTCAATAAACCCCGGAGGTTCATTAATCAATTCATACTCCGCTGGCAACAATGCCATCGGAATATTGTGTTTCATTAACTCTTGATAATCGAACCCATAACGATTATATCCCTCACGCGTAATGGGAATCTCTTCCACAGCGGTTCCACGGATAATAGCCAGAGCTTTTTCAGCAGCTAACCGACCCTGATCGAACCCACTGGTAAGCATCCCCCCCACTATGCCTCTACCTAAATAGAAATCCCAGCCACTATAAACAGGTAAGGAGGTTGCCTCCTTTATCAGGGCGATATTCTCCTGATAGGAAATAAACTGTTGCTTATCGTCACGACTAAAGTTCGTGAGCAGTATTACCTGATTATCGGGAAGATTACCAAGGGAAACCGAAAGTTCGGGAATAGAAAGATTCTCAATAAAACGGTACCTCACCGAAGTTCCCAATTCAGGCCAGAATGATTTGATGTAGTTGCGATTGATAATGGCCGAAACAGTGCTATTATCATTGATAATCACGAGCGTATCCAGCTTAGGGTGAAGTTTGAGAATCAACGCTGCTGTTTTTTTAAAATCTATCTCTTCTGTAACCCCTGTTATTTTATCAAGATCAGCTATTAGTAATTCAGTAAACTGATCGATGGCACAAAAGACAATGGGTATATCTTTAAAAAATTCCTCTCGATGGCGTTTAACAAATTCAAGGGCATTATTATCAGAAACAATAATGACTTTATAGGGGATATTGTGGTGCTTAACACGATATAATTGGTAGAGGGCCTTAAAATAGGTAGAATCAGTATTCCGTTTACTATCGAGGTATTCAAAATGTAACTCCATATTGGGTTGTTGATTAAATACCGTTTCAATTCCGCGGGTAATATCATCTGTCCACAGAAGCCCCTGATGATAGGAATGCAATATCAATACTTTATCGCGCTCGGGAGGCTGAGCCTGAAGCAAAAAGCTGTTCAACAACAACCAAATCACAAGCCCTTTTACCAGTAAATTTTCACCCATTAAATCATTTTTTCACGGGGAAGATCCCCCCTTCGAAGATACCCCAAATATGGTAAGCAAGCAAGTTCAAACGCTCCATTAACAAGCCACCAAACCTCCAATCAAGGAGAAAATCCAACAAATTCTTTTCCCTGAACCACAACACACTACAAGCTACTGCACAGGTACTTGCCCAGGCACCCCTCTAAAATATATAAGTAGAATGGGTCTAAATAGGTACATTTCTTTAACAATTTCTTCATACTTCTTCAATTTTCCTATTTTTGCCCCCCTAAATTGGTATACATATGGATTTTGGGATATTTGATCTACTCAGACTCTTTGGTTCGCTAGGCATCTTCCTTTACGGCATGAAGCTTATGAGCGAATCCCTGCAAAAGGTAGCAGGCGACAAAATGCGCAACATCCTGAGCGCAATGACCTCCAATCGATTTCTTGGCGTACTTACCGGCGTACTGATTACTGCAGTTATACAATCCTCGTCAGCTACTACGGTAATGGTGGTAAGTTTTGTAAATGCCGGATTGCTCAGCCTGGTGCAATCGGTAGGCGTAATCATGGGAGCCAATGTGGGTACGACCTTTACCGCCTGGCTCATTTCCATTCTGGGTTTTAAAGTAAAAATCAGTGCCTTTGCCCTTCCGTTAATTGGGGTCTGTTTTCCCCTGCTTTTCTCTAAAAACAACTTACGCAAATCGTGGGGTGAGTTGGTCATTGGTTTTGCATTGGTATTTTTAGGTCTCGATTTCTTGAAAGATGCGGTTCCCGACATCAAAAATAATCCTGAAATCCTGGCTTTTCTACAAACTTATGCCGACAATGGATACTGGTCTACGTTACTGTTTATGGCTATTGGCACTCTGCTAACCATCGTGATTCAATCTTCCAGTGCCACCATGGCTCTTACCCTGGTAATGTGCAACAATGGCTGGATAAGCTTTGACATTGCCGCCGCCATGGTATTGGGCGAGAATATCGGCACAACTATCACAGCCAACCTGGCAGCTATGATTGGGAATGTATCGGCCAAACGTGCCGCCCGTATACATCTGTTGTTTAATATTATTGGTGTTATTTGGGTGTTGGCTATCTTCCCCTTCTTTTTAAAAGGCATCGACAAAATAATGGTCTCCACCTCAGGACATTCTCCCTTTACCCATGTGGGTAGCATTCCTATTGCTCTCTCCATCTTTCACTCGGTCTTCAATATCATGAACGTGCTCCTTTTAGTTGGTTTAGCACCGATTTTTGTAAAAATAGCCACCCGGATGGTAAAAGACACAGGCGAAGAGGAAGAGTTCAAATTGCAGCATATCAATATTGGTACCGTTTCCACCTCGGAGTTGGGTATTATTCAGGGGAAGAAAGAGATTGAGCTTTACGGTACCCGGGTAAACAAAATGTTCAAAAAGGTGGAAACTATGTTCGACGAACCCAAGTCGAAGAAAATAGATAAGCTTTGGGGAAAGATTGAAAAGTATGAGCAGGCTCATGATGCCATTGAACTAGACATTGCCCAATATTTGGGACAGCTAAGCGAAGGGGAATTAAGTGATTTGGGGGCCCGAAGGGTACATGCCATGTACAAAGCCATTAGCGAAATTGAGTCCATCTCGGACTCATGCTTAAATGTTGCCAAAACCCTTTTGCGCAAGCGCGAGAACAAGTTGACCTTCTCCGAGGAGATGCAAAGCAATATTCATCATATGTTCGGTTTACTGCAGGAGGCTTTTGATGTGATGCATAGCAACCTGGAACAGGGCTATGAGCGTGCTAACCTGGAAAAGGCCTTGGCGGCAGAAGCAGCCATCAACAACTTCCGCGATAAATTAAAAAAAGAACACCTGAAAGCCTTGGAGAAAAAGTCCTACCACACGCTCACAGGGGTAATATACAACGATATCTTTTCGGAATGTGAAAAGCTGGGCGATTATATTATCAATGTAACCGAAGCCATTGTAGAGATCGACACAAAATAAAATGGGTCTGCAACCCAAAGAAATGCATTTTGTTCATAAAAAGAGGGTGTTCTACAAACGCCCTCTTTTTTTTGTAAAATATTGGTTTCGTAGTAAATTTGCATGCTGACCATCACCATAGTACAGGAACAAAAACCATGAACAAAAAAGTAGTACAAGCACTAAACGACCCACGCAATTTGGCTTACAGCCTGAGTATATTCATTATAATTATCACGTATGCACTTAGCCTCATATTTTCCAACAGCCATTTCTCTTTCCAAACGTTTCGGGAGATACATCTGTATAATCCCTATATTTATATGGCCTATGGGTTAGCCATTATGGCGTTATGGGCCGGATTTCGGGCACATAAGAAATATGGTACCCTGCAACAGACTCTGGCACACCTTCGGTATATTGAACATACCCACAACCAGGCACAAGCATTTGCCGAAGAACTTTCAGAAGGCAACTACAACGTTACACTGGATGCAGAGGACTCCTTTGCGCAAAGCTTGTTGAGTTTGCGCAACCGATTGCACGAAAATAGAGAAGCCCAGCATAAACGGGAAGAGGAAGATAAACAGCGAAATTGGACCAGTGAGGGACTTGCCAAGTTTGGCGATATTCTGCGTACCGATCGCGATAGCAACCTGGAAGATCGCGCCTACCAAATTATTAGTCACCTGGTAAATTACCTGGATGCCAACCAGGGTGGGTTATTTATTAAAGAGGAAGACGAAAATCAAAAACGCTATTTTAAACTTTTAGCTGCTTATGCCTATAATCGCAAAAAATACCTCGACAAAAAGATTCTGTTGGGCGAAGGCTTGGTAGGTGCAACGGCGCAGGAGAAAAAAATCACTTATCTTACCGATATCCCCGATAATTATGTGAACATCACCTCCGGTTTGGGACACGCGAACCCCAAGTCATTGTTAATTGTACCCTTGAAGATTGAGGAGGAGGTATTTGGTGTGGTAGAACTGGCTTCCTTCAATACTTTTGCCCCCTACCAAATAGCCTTTGTGGAGAAAGTGGGCGAAAACATTGCCTCCACTATTTCCAACCTGCAAATGGCCAACCGAACGGAGAAATTACTGGCTCAATCGCAACAACAAGCCGAGGAGCTGGCTGCTCAGGAAGAGGAGCTACGACAAAATATGGAAGAGATGCAGGCAACGCAAGAATCATTACAAGAGAGCCAGGCCAAAACGCAGATGATCTTCCAAAACGCAATGGATGCCATCATAACCATTGATAAGCACGGGCATATCGACCAATTTAATCCCTCAGCCGAACGCCTGTTTGGATACAAAGCCGAGGAAGTCTATGGAAAAAACGTAGCCATGTTAATGCCTAAGAAGCACAGCGAGCATCACGATGCCTATATCGATCACTATCACCGTACCGGTGAGCGTCGCGTACTAGGCATTCCACGTGAGGTAGAAGGACTTAAAAAAGATGGTTCTATCATACCCATCGAGATAAAGATTGAAGAGGCACGCCTGGGCAACGAGCAGATGTTTGTGGGGATGATTCGCGATATCACGCACCAAAAAGAGACACGCGAAAAAGCACAACGAGAATTGGAAACATTACAACAGGAAATTGCCCGAATGAAAAGTTCTTAGGGCGCACACGAGAGAGCATATGAAGGGGTTGGAAGGGATAACCAAAGAAATTAACACGACGACAATAAAAGAGAACGATTTTTCAGAAGTATTTTTACATCATGTAATGGACAGCATGTCGTCCTCGATGTATTTATTGGATCGAAACCGTCAGATTGTAAGCATGAATCGTGCGGCGCGAGAGTGGATGCAAAAAAAGGAGACAGGTATTGTGGGCTCGTTGTTTGGCAATGCCATTACCTGCAGTGCCACCACACAAGGCAACAAATGCGGCACGACAACAACCTGCGAAGCCTGCAAACTCAAGGAAGCCATTGAACAAGCCTTTTCTAAAGCAGGTCAGTTGCAACAGGTACCCAACGATACCAAGTTCATTGTGGACGAAGTAACCCCGCAAATACGCTACCTAAAGTATAATGTACAGGCACTGGCACACAAAGGGAAGAGGTATGCGCTGCTGATCCTGGATGATATTACCCACATCGAAGAACAAAAGCTACGCGAAGAGGAGAAGAATAAACAACTAATAAGTGGCCTTACCTATGCTCGCCACCTCCAAAAAACCATGCTCCCAACCCGCCAAAAGCTGGAAGAAGCCTTTCCAGGCATGGTACTTTTTTACCAGCCGAAAAACATTATTGGGGGTGATTTTTATTGGATTCATCAAACCCCAAAATCTACCTTTGTTGCTCTGGCCGATTGTACTGGACATGGCATTCCAAGGGCTATGCTGAGTATTTTAGGAATCTCCTCACTCAATTTAATTGTAAAAGAACGAGGCGTTACAGCACCCGCTGAAATCCTCAACCAACTCCGGGAAAGCTTTGTTGAATCGATGCAGCAGCAGGACATTCAAAGCAGCAGCGATGGTATGGATATTAGTGTGTGCCGTATGGACAGAAACAACCCGAGGCTGACTTTTGCAGGAGCCAACAACGGACTGGTATTGATAAACCCAACCGGAATACGTATGTACAAAGGCAATAAAATGCCCGTGGGAAAATATGCCAAGATGACCTCTTTTACCGAACAAACCATTCCTCTTTGGGAGGACGACCGCATTTATCTGTTTTCCGATGGCTATAAAGATCAATTTGGTGGTCCCCGCAACAAAAAACTTAAACGCCAACCCTTTATGCAGCTCCTACAACAAACGACTAACTTAAAACCACAAGATCTTTACGCCTTTTTAAGCAACCAGTTTATTCAATGGAAAGGGACAAACGAGCAAACCGACGATATAGCGCTACTCACTTTTCGTGCACCCTATAGCAACAAATAAGGTTACCGATTTTGCCATTGTTGTGGCTAATTTTCCGGTTGTTATCGCCAAGATCTTCCCGAAAACAACAAATTTCTTTAACCTATGTTAAAAAATACCCTTTATGCTGATTACAACAACTAACTAACTACAAATTCATTAGAAATACATCGCAGCCACAACCCATAAATGTTAGCTAAAATCGTGGGGTATTATCATGTGGGATCCTGCGGGAAATTATTATCTTCATGCGCCAGAATTGAACATTTTACACTTTTAAAAGAATCATATGGAAGCGATTAAAAAAAGTTTGAAAGACAATACAGCCATGCGGTGGTTTGTATTGTTTCTGATTTCGGGATTGACCTTCGGAACCTATTGGTTCCAGGATTTCTTCTCAGGGATTAAGCCCCTGATGATTTCCGAGATGGGAATTACCAGTAACGAGTTTGGAACCCTTATCCAGTGGACTACCTGGGCCAACATCTTTGGTATGATCATCCTTGGTGGTATTATTCTTGACAAATGGGGCATTCGCCTGGCGGGTATTGTTTTTGGTTCCCTTGCCACAATAGGTGCCGCCCTTACCGCATTAGGTGCTGCAGGTACCTTCACCACCGACACCGACAGCCAATTGTGGATTATGATGATTGGCCGCCTGCTCTTTGGTTCGGGACTTGAAGTGGTCTGTGTGATTGCCATGCGTACCATTGTGAAATGGTTTAAAGGCTATGAGCTTGCTTTGGCAATGGCGCTGAACATGGGTTTTGGACGTTTGGGATCGACCCTGGGTACTGCCCTCTCGGCCGATATTGCCAACGGTACTGTACCGCCAGCTGTTAACTTTGCCGCCACACTCATTGGTATTGGGTTGCTGATGTTCCTTATTTACACCATTTTTGATGTGAAGATTGACAAGCAGCTAAAATCCGCCGACGACCCAGAGGAAGAGCCGTTCCGTTTCTCGGATCTGATAAAACTCCTTACCAACCGCTCGTTCTTGTTTATTGCCTTGTTGTGTGTAACTTTTTACTCAGCCGTATTTCCATTTATGCAGTACGCACCTGACTTGCTGATAAACAAATTTGGCTTCTCCTATGAGTTACCTGAACTCATTACATTTGGCAGCACTCTTTTTGGTAGCGTAACCATTTACCTGGGCTTATTTATCTTTGCACTGGCCATAACCATGGGACCATCATACGTGAAGGACAAAGGCAAAAAATACATTGTTACCGGAGCCATTTTGGTATTATTTGCAGGCTTTATCTATTTCTTTAAAGATACCCTGGGATTATGGTTAAAGAATGGGCCTAAAACAGCCAGCTTGATTCCATTAGGTTCCATCCTCTTTACGCCAATCTTTGGAAACTACGTTGATAAAAAAGGAAAGGCTGCATCATTGATGATTTTCGGCTCTGTTCTGCTAATCTTTGCACATATCAGTTTATCGGTACTGGACAATGTATACCTTGGGTACTTAGGTCTGCTTTCCCTGGGTATTGCGTTCTCATTGGTGCCTGCAGCCATGTGGCCTTCGGTATCGAAAATTGTTGCCGAAAACCGTTTGGGTACAGCTTATGCAACCATGTTTACCATTCAGAATATTGGTCTGAACCTGTTCTTCCGTGGAATTGGTTGGGTGCTGGACAAAGTAAACCCGGAAACACTCCAACAAATTGAGGACGCTCGTCAGCAATTGGCTGAACAAGGACTCGAAGCTACAGCTATCAGTGAAAATATTCAGCACATGCAGAAAACCGGAGAGATTTCTCCGTTTAACTACACCATCCCCATTTTAATGTTGGTAGGGTTAGGTGTTTTGGCTATGATTTTAGCCTTTATGCTAAAACGTGCCGACCAAAAACAAGGGTATGGCCTCGAAGAACCTTCAAACTAAGAGGAATAAACCATTATAACGACTTTATTTTAAGAGTGTTCCCTTTTGGGGACACTCTTTTTTTATCGCTTGTTTATTGATGTACTCCGAATACTCCCGGAAAAATTTCTCTCTCCATACCCTTTGAGACAAAAGAAAAGAAATGTATTTCTTTAGCGGACACCAATGGCAATAGGCATAATCTTGGAATAGCAAAGTCAGTATAAGAAAACATTGGTGTCCGGATAAATAATTAGATTGCTTCACTACGTTCGCAGTAATCGGCAACTTGGGAAGGTTCAGGGCGGATGGCAAAAGCCGAAAACCAAAACCATCCGCCCTGTCCAAACCAATACAAGCAGGTCTTTGCGAGGGAACCGAAGCAATCTAAACGTGTTAATCCAAATTTCTCCGGACAATAGTGATAAGAAAAATATCATACGTTGCAGAAATTGATGCGGCTCCGAACCAATCTGCCAAAAACATGCAGGTAAACCATGCACAAAGCTACCGCTTCGAGTTTTTACTGCTCAGCTTAGCAAAATTTTAGATTTAACAAGGATACGCGCTATCTTTGCTTTATGCGAGCCATGATATTCCCGACAACAAAAAAACCTGCAGGCGAACCTACAGGTTAATGATATGCTATTACCTACCGATACTATGGCGGCAGGCCATTATTCACTAAAGTTATCGGCGAGCACCCACTTTTTTGCCTCGCTGTCCCTCACGTTTTTTGCGAGCCTCAAAAAACTCTTGTTTCTTGCGTCGTTTCTCTTTTTCAAACGCCTTCTTCTCATTAGTAGTCATAGGCTGTTCGGTCTGTGGGTAGGGATGATTCTTCACAGGCTCGATACTGCGCTTAATAAGCTTCTCAATGTCGCGAACGTAGTCATTCTCTTCGGGTTCGCACATAGAAATGGCAACACCTTGCTCTCCTGCCCTTCCCGAACGACCAATACGGTGCACATAAGTCTCGGCCTCGTTAGGGACGTCGTAGTTGATTACGTAGCGCAACTTATCAATATCAATACCACGGGCAGCAATATCGGTAGCCACAAGCACGCGAATTTCCCCTTCCTTAAATTGAGTTAACGAGCGTTGACGCTGGTTCTGATTCTTATCACCATGTATGGCAGCCGAGGAAATATTCTTATTCTTTAGTGTACGCGTAATACGGTCGGCACCGTGCTTGGTGCGCGAAAAAAGCAGGACCTGATCCAGGCTGTCGTCCTTGAGGATATGTAGGAGCAAGTCGTTTTTCGTCTTTTTATTGGTGTAATAGAGATATTGTTGAATGGTTTCAGCTGTACTGGAAACGGGGCTCACCTCAATTTTCTTTGGGTTTTGTAAGATCTTCCGGGAAAGATCCACAATATTCTTCGGCATGGTCGCCGAAAAGAAGAGCGATTGGCGTTTTGCCGGGAGTTTCTCCAGGAGCTTACGAATGTCGTGAATAAAGCCCATGTCCAGCATGCGGTCGGCTTCATCAAGCACAAAATAGTCGATGTCCCTGAGCGATACGATACCCTGATTCATCAAATCCAACAGGCGGCCGGGTGTGGCTACCAACACATCTACTCCCTTGCGTAATGCCATTTCTTGTGAGCGCTGATTTACGCCCCCAAAGATTACCGTATTGCGTATATCGGTATACTTACCATAAGTGGTAAAGCTCTCACCAATTTGAATGGCCAGCTCGCGTGTGGGCGTTATCACCAACGCCCGCATTTTGCGTTTTTTTCCCTGCGCACCGGCATTCTGTAGGTGTTGCAAAATAGGAATGGCAAATGCTGCCGTTTTTCCCGTGCCGGTTTGGGCACTACCCAATACATCGCGATGTTCCAAAATGGGTGGGATGGCTTTTGCTTGTATAGAGGTTGGAGTGGTGTAGTTTTCGTCTTTTAAGGCCTTTAATAAAGGCGCACTAATCTTTAAATCGTCAAATTGCATTCAGTAATTGCTTTGCTTTTGCCCTGGCAAAAGCCCCTAATGGGAAATAAATAGTAAGGCGCAAATGTACGACTTTAAAACCATTTCAATGCATGTTTGAGGAAATATTGACTAATGATCTTGCCTGAGGTCATTACAGGTTTGTGATTGATGATTCGTGCGGGAGTTTGCTCTGTAAAAAAACCGCCAACTTTCATACGCATGTACAAAAAAACCGCCATACTGACGGGTTTTTAAATTTATTCTGCCCGACGTTCATAATAAGCCGCCTTCTTCTTTTGGTCCAGACGCGTGTATATGCGAGCCAGGTATTTGGCATATTCTGGTTGTGGATCCTGTTTGTAGAGTTTTAGAAAGTAATCGCGTGCTTTGCGGAAGTTGGGGTAAACAATGTCCAGCTTCTTTAGCAACCGGTTGTACTGCCTAGTAGTACGGTTGCGTTTGTAGGCTTTCATCTCGCTCACATACATCTCCTCGGCTCTGTTAAAATAGCTTTTGCCCATCCAGGCCAAGGCTCTCTTGTTGTCGGAATCCTGCGTCAGAATTTGGCGGGCAACTTTATCGGCTGCTTCGCTCTTTTTTAGCGCCTCATTTACCTGCAAGTATCCGGTAAGCAAGGCTATGTTGTTTTGCGCTTTGGCTTCCAGTTCGGGCCACAAATCGGCTGCCCACTGCCAGTTTTCGGTCTCTACATAGGCATGAAATAAGCGCGCCGTCATTTCGTCCATCCGATCGCCCTGTGGGTAGTGTTCTCGATAATTCTGCAGTGCAGTAATCTCTTTGGAAATGTTATCGATATTCTCATAAATACCTACCAATGTGATATAGAGCTCGGGTGTTCTATATCCCAGGTAATCGGCGTATGAGAGGTGCTGAGCGGCTTTCTCCTGCTGCCCCAGCTGGTGTGCGGCCATACCGGCACGGTAGTACACCTCAGGCTCAGCGGATTTTCCATTGTTCTCGCGTAAAGAAATTATCTCTTCCAATGCTGCAAGAGCGGTTTCGTAATCGCCCTGCTCGTAAGCGGCTTCCCCCTGGTTACTTAACTGCATCGTACTGCACGAAGCCAGCATGGTTATAACCAAAAGGATTCCTAAGATTCGTTGTATCTTCATCATTCTCCCCATTCGTGAAAGGGCAAAACTAAAACTTTTTTTTCAGTTACAAACCCGGAGGGGATTTTTCATTGTAAGGGATTAAGTCAGATAAGTGGAAGGAAACATTTGGAGAACATAAAGAAAAATAGTGGTATAACTCCTTAACTCTTGCGGTAGATCTTGCGGTAGATCTTGCATCCGAAATAAGAAGCAGCTATCCTTACAAAAAAAGAAGTCAAATTTATCTTACATAAAATAATTAACGGTGGCCAGAACACTGCCAACCACCGTTAATAAATCGGCCGATTTTTTTTCGGGCTAATTCAAAAGGCAAAGCTTACTCTTATTTCCTTTTTATCACCTCATTTAAACAGCCACTTAGCGCTATATTAAGCCAAATCAAACCGATCAAGATTCATCACTTTGTTCCATGCTGCTATAAAATCATTGACAAACTTTTCATGAGCATCCTCACTTGCATAAACTTCAGCAATAGCTCTGAGCTCTGAATTTGAACCAAAGATTAGATCAACGCGGGTTGCCGCCCATTTTTGTTTACCTGTCTCTCTGTCAAACCCTTCAAAAGTCTCTCTTGCATCAGAAGTGGGTTTCCATTCGGTATTCATATCAAGCAAGTTTACAAAGAAATCGTTTGTTAGAAGTTGTGGACGCTTTGTAAAAACACCCGTCAGGGAGTTATCAAAATTGGCGTTTAACGCACGCATACCGCCAACAAGTACGGTCATCTCCGGAGGTGTTAAAGTCAATAACTGAGCTTTATCAACTAACATTTCTTCGGCGCATTTGCCAAATTCCTTCTTGTGAAAGTTACGAAAACCATCAGCTTGTGGTTCCAGTGCTTCAAATGATTCCACATCGGTCTGCTCTTGGGATGCATCCATACGTCCGGGGACAAATGGCACGCTAACGGCATACCCTGCGTCATTAGCAGCTTTTTCAACTCCGGCGCAGCCTGCCAGTACGATCATGTCAGCCAGGGAGACTTTTTTGCCACCAGATTGCGACTTGTTAAATTCCTTCTGTATTGATTCCAGGGTTTTCAATACCTTACTAAGCTCCTCGGGATTATTGACTTCCCAACTCTTTTGCGGAGCCAACTGAATACGGGCACCATTGGCGCCTCCACGTTTATCGGAGCCTCGGAAGGTAGCAGCTGAAGCCCATGCGGTAACAACCAGCTGAGAGACAGAAAGACCTGAAGCCAGCACCTTGGCCTTTAATTCTTTTATATCCTTCTCATCAATCAATTTATGATCCACTGTAGGTATGGGATCTTGCCAAAGCAAATCTTCCTCAGGCACCTCCGGTCCAAGGTAACGGGTTTTAGGGCCCATATCGCGATGCACAAGTTTAAACCATGCACGGGCAAAGGCATCGGCGAATTCTTCGGGATGCTTATAAAAGTGTTTTGCTATTTTTCCATATTCCGGATCTACTTTCAATGCAAGATCTGTAGTAAGCATCATAGGGGCGTTATTCTTTCCCGGAATATGGGCATCCGGCACCAGATCTTTAGCAGCCTCGTCTTTAGGTGTCCATTGATATTTTCCTGCGGGGCTTTTTGTCAGTTCCCATTCATATTCGAAAAGATTCTCAAAAAATCCCATATCCCATTGGGTAGGCTTTTCGGTCCAGGCGCCTTCGAGGCCACTGGTAATGGTATCGGCACCTTTTCCGGTACCATAGCTGTTTTTCCATCCCAGCCCCTGCTCTTCCAAAGGAGCTACTTCCGGATCGGGTCCATTGTGGTGTTCGGGAGC
>JAWOEH010000229.1:0-9571 GCA_046482855.1 Bacteroidales bacterium
GGCACTGCCGACAATGCCCACCACCCGTGGCGTTTTAATGTAGACTCACTACTTGTGGCAGGAGAGAATACTCTGCGCATCGACTTTCCGGCCATGCAACAGCAGCTGGATAGTCTGGAAACCCTCGCGCCGCCCTTCCCCAATGGGCCGCGGGCGCATTTACGGAAACCTGCTTATCAGTTTGGGTGGGACTGGGCGCCTAAATTGTTGACCACAGGGCTCTCCGGAGCGGTTGAACTACTACATGTGCCTGTGGCAAAAGTGTTGCAGGCGGGTGTGGTCACCGATTCGGTGGGGGGAGATAAGGCTTACATGGCTTTGCATGTGCAAGTATTAAGCACAAAAGCCCACAAAATGAGTGTAGCTTTACAGGTGGATGGGAAGGGTACAATAAAACGGGATCTTGCCGTAACGGACGAAATGCAACATGCTGTTGTTCGCTTCACGATTCATGATCCTGAATTGTGGTGGCCTCACGATCAGGGTGCACCCGTGCTTTATCCTTTTCAGGTGGCTTTATCAACTACGCAGGGACGTGCTGTAGATAAATATGCGGCACATTTTGGGATACGTACGACGCAGTTGTTGCAACAGGCTGATAGTGTGGGGCAAAGTTTTGTAGTGGCTGTGAATGGTCGCAAAGTATTTATGAAAGGGGCCAACATCATTCCTGCAGATCTTTTTGAAGCACGAATAAATGACAGTACCTACCAAAAGTTGGTTGCCGATATGGCAGCCGCCAACATGAACATGGTACGTGTTTGGGGCGGTGGCAGGTATCTGCCCACGGCTTTTTACCATGCCTGCGACAGTCTGGGTGTGGCTGTGTGGCAGGATTTTATGTTTGCCAATAATCTCTTTCCGGCCGATAGCGGCTTTTGTGCCGGCGTAAAACGCGAGGTTGATTACCAGGTATCCCGCTTGAAGAAGCATCCTTCGGTGTTGGTGTGGTGTGGCAACAACGAGGTGGATGAGGCATGGCACAACTGGGGTTGGGAACGCCAGTATTCGGACAGTCTGCGGCCCATTATGCGCAGTAACTACCTGCGCCTGTTTCACGATAGCCTGCCTCGATGGTTGCACAACCAGCTTTCCGAGGCACCCTATGTGCCCAGCTCACCAACATTTGGCCGCGGCGATAAGCGCAGCCGCACCCATGGCGATAATCACTACTGGGGCGTTTGGCACGATGGGGAACCCTTTGAAATGTTCTTTAAACGCCAGGGGCGGTTTGCCAGCGAGTATGGCTTTCAGGCCTACCCGCCGCGTGAGGTGGTGCTGCAGATGAGGGATGCTGGTAATCCGGAAAGTGGCCTTGCGCACCATCAGAAGCACCACCGGGGCGAGGAGTTGATTCGCATGTACATGGAGCGGGATTTCCATATCCCGCAGGCGGATACAACCTACTGGTATGTTAGTCAGTTGCTACAGGCGCGCGGCATGTACCTGGCGGCCATTGCCCATCGAATGGCTAAACCCGTATGCATGGGCAGTTTGTATTGGCAGCTGAACGATTGCTGGCCGGCTGTGTCGTGGTCGTCGGTAGCGTGGGGCGGAAAGTGGAAAGCCTTGCACCATGAAATGGCCCGGGCTTTTGCGCCAACTACTGCCGCTGCTGTTGGTTATGGCGATAGTTTACAGGTTTGGTTGTTGAACGATTCACCCCAAAAGCAACAGGCTACCATCGGTTGGTATGTGTACGATGTGTTCGGGAATCGCCTCTTGCAGGACTCTTTGCAGCTGACTACCACTGCGCATCCTCAGTTGGTGACAACCCTGCAGGCTCCCGAAAAATTCTGGCACCAGCAGCACGTGCGGGAGCTGGTGGTTACTCCGTGGATACGCATAAACGGAAAACGAACCGAGGGCAAAACAGAAGGTTTTGTGGTTCCCGACAAGATCCGTTGGCAAGATCCGCAAATAGAGGTTACCACCAGACAAATCCCAAAGGGCTGTGAGGTTACCCTGTTGGCGAAAGTACCCGTGTATGGCGCGGCCCTACACGCAAATGTTCCGGGGGAATTTCGCGACAATTATTTTACCCTGCAGCCGGGAGTGAAAAAACGTGTGTTTTTTACCGAGGGCTCGGTTTTAACGAGAGAGAACATCTTTATTATGTATTACCTAACACCCACTAAGGGTAGTTAATATAGGTTGTTTCGGAACGTTATTAGCAAATAGTTCCCATCATGTAAGTTCTGCCTATACATGTTTATGCGTATTCTGTAAAGATTTCAACCTTATTCTAAAAAAAGATGAGTGTTTTTTTATAGAGCTGTGAGACTTTTTTTTGTTGGAGAAGTACTTTTATTGAAACCTAACCCAAACATTGTGAATTATATTTCGGATGAGCAAATTATGAACAAAGTGAAGGCCGGGCAAGTGGCGTTGGTCTCTGAGTTGTTTGAACGCTACAACAAGCAGGTCTACAGATATTTCTTGCATCTTTCGGCCAATGATGCCGATAGTCAGGATCTTACTCAAAATGTGTTCCTTAGGTTGTTACAGTACAGTGGTACCTATCAGGAGGGGAAGAGCTTTAAAAACTGGCTGTTCAGGATGTCGCGAAATTTGTACTATACGCATTATCGGCAGCTTCGGCAAGAGCCCGAGCCCTTGACAGTGCAAAACACAAGTGCTGCAGTGGCTGCTGAGCCTACCGATAGGTACGAAAATTTGCATCGTTGCTTACATCTGTTGTCTGATGAATACCGCGAGTTGGTGGTGCTGAGTAAAATTCAGGGATGGAAATATAAAGAGATAGCCTCGCTTTACGGGGTTACAGAGGCCGCTATCAAGAACAGGATTTACCGGGCGTTAAATCAATTGCGCATGCATTATTTTGAAATTGAGAAAAATTAGGCTTATGAACTGTGTAGATATCGAAAAACACCTATTGTCCTATTTGGATGGAACATTGACGGCGAAGGAAAAGGAGGCATTTGAAGCTCATCTTGCCCAATGTAACGGTTGTTCCCGGAAGCTTGCCCAATTTCAGGAGCTTGAAGCCATGTTGCCGGGTTTAGAGGTATCACTCGATGAAGTGTCTGTGGCACCTCCGTTTCCTAAATCTGTATCTGTGCGGGAAAAACACCTCAAAGCAGCGCCTGTTCGTCATTGGGTGCATAGCTTTGTAAAAGTTGCCGCTGTATTGTTGATTTTTATTGGTGGTGCATGGTTTGGGAGGATCTTGACGAAACAAAATGAAGGCCCCCGGCTGACAAGCCTGGAGCAGGAAGTGGCAACACTGCAGAAGCAAGTGTATGTGGCTACATTACGCGAAAGCAGACCGTCAGATAAGTTGCATGTAATCAATTGTGTAGATGTACAGGAGGATCAGGTAGGATGGGTAGGTGTTTACAGTTATTTACTTACCCGCGATGAGAATGCAAACGTGCGATTGGCAGCTGCTGAGGCTTTGTCCGAATTGTCTGGCAATGACGAAGCGCGCAATGTGTTGTTGGGGGCACTCTCCGTTGAGCAATCGCCGCTTGTACAGGTGCGCCTGATAGAGTTATTGGTGGCCACCGGTGATGAGCGCCTGGAATCGCGTTTGAAAAAGATTATAACCGATGCGAATACACCCGGGATGGTGAAAAACTATGCCAGAATGAGTTTGCAATACTTACATAAATCGGAGCGAAAGCTTTCGGTATAACGTTATGCCCTGCAGTAATTATGAACTTTTAATTTGTAATGATTATGAAAAAATATGTATTGACAATAGTGGCTCTGGTACTGGTAGCTGCCGGCGCACAGTCGCAAGGATTTAAGGAAACTTTGAAACATGCCGAGCAGGTGTGTATTCGTGACCTTTATGGAAATATTGAAGTGGTGGCGGGTGCCGGAAATGAAATTGTAGTGGAGAAAATTGGGCAAGCGCGATTGCCTAAAGATGCTCGAAAAGCAAAGCCTTCGGCATATAATGACGACAATACCGGGCAGGGGATAAACTTTAGCTTTGCCAACCGACAGGTGGTGCTCTCTCCCTCTGAAATAGAAAGTCAGTTTGCCGATTACCGCATTACGGTGCCAGCTAAAGTTGACCTGTCTCTAACCAATGAGACTTTATACAAGAAGATAGCAGTGAATAACTATCAGAATAAGGAAATTTTTAACCGGGTTATAGTGGCAGGTGTTAACGGAGAGATTGTGGTGGATGTGTTTTCCTCGGATGTGTACCTGAATGAGGTTACCGGTCCCCTGGCCATTGCCATTTTTTACGGTAATTGCAAAGTAGATTTTGCGCAATTGAATCAGGAATTGCCTTCGGTAATTGATATTTATCTCGGGAATATTGATTTGATATTGCCCGAAAAAACGCCCTTTTTTGCACAATTGGAAGCAAAAGGTGGTGGCATTTTTTCCGAATTTGATATTGACCTGAAGGAAAAGGTGGTCCCCCTGAGTGTAGAGGAACGTTTCTTTTATGGAGTTGATGGAAAACTTGGTGAGAAGTTTTTTCATGATGATACGCCCAATACAGGTAAAGAGTATGAAGCCTCAAAAGTGGTGGGTTTGGTTAATGGCAGTGGCGTTAGTGTGTGTGCTCAAGTGCATGTGGGTTATGTGAACTTAAAAAAGAGATAAAGTTCTTGGTATACCAATTATATAGGCTCTGGTTGAAATTTCCGGAGCCTTTTTATACATCGAGGCCGCAGATTTAAGGGGTTGTTATCTCTGTATGCAGATTGTTAAATATTAGTAAAGTTTTTACAGGGAAATTTGTACTTTTAGCAGACTATCGATTTTAACCTGCAGGACAGCTTAGGTTTCTATGTTTAAAACAGAAATGATGATGCGAAAAGCACTTTCCTTTCTCTTGATAGCTGTCCTGGTTTTTACAGCATGATTCCGCAAAACAAAGCGGAGAGGAAACCTACTTTTGGATTTGTGCACTACACCTCCAAGGAATAATTGATTAACGAAACACAATGCATATGAAAACAATCGGATTTATTGGCGGCATGAGCTGGGAGTCGTCGGCTATCTATTACCAAATAGCCAATCAGCAGGTGAATAAAAAGTTGGGAAAATCGCACTCTTCGCGCAATATTATGCTATCGGTCGATTTTCAGGAGGTGGCTGAACTGCAGCATGCCGGCCAATGGGAACAACTTACCCGAATGATGGTGGATGCTGCCCGAAGTTTGGAGAGAGCCGGAGCCGATTTTCTCGTGATCTGCACCAATACCATGCACTTGATGGCACCGGAAGTACAGGCTGCCGTTGACATTCCCTTGCTCCACATTGCCGATGCCGTGGGTGAAGCCATTACGCAACAAAGCCTTAAAAAAGTAGGTTTGCTTGGCACTAAGTATACCATGGAAAAGGGGTTTTATAAAGAACATCTTGCCAAAAACTATAATATTGAGGTAATTACACCCGATGAGGCCGATAGAGAACGGATACACAGCATCATATACAATGAACTTGTTCTTGGGAAGTTCCTCAACGAAAGTCGCGAGGTTTATCAACAAGTAGTTGCTCACTTACAAAGTAGCGGCGCTGAGGGTGTTATCCTGGGTTGTACCGAAATCCCGCTGCTTATTCAGCAACCCCATGTGGATCTTCCCTTATTTGATACCACTACCATTCATGCCCAAAAAGCGGTAGAATGGTCGGTAGGCGAGTGATGGCACAGTTCTATGGCGAATAAGAGTTCAGGGTGTATGCTTGTCGGCGATGGTAAAATAGAACGTACTTCCCTTCCCGGGAGTGCTTTCAGCCCATATCTTGCCCTTGTGTTTTTCCACAAACTCTTTGCACAGAATAAGCCCGAGCCCTGAACCTTTTTCATTTTCAGTACCCGTTTCAGTGTTTTTCCGATCAATACTAAACAGGTTGTTTCGTGTGACCTGGTTCATGCCAATACCATTGTCGGAGATGCTAATTTGGGTGTAGCCATTGGGACGTTTGGCTGTAATGGTAATTGTTCCGCCTCTTTGCGTAAATTTTGTGGCATTGGTAATGAGGTTGCGAAGAATGGTATGAAGCATGTTTCTGTCTGCCTGAATGGGGGTATCCTTAGGTATTTCGCATTTTATGGAGATTTCCTTCTGGGTAGCCGTTCCTTTGATAAGGTTCCCCACTTCACGCACCACGTCGTTGAGAATGAGCATCTCAGGATGGAAAGCAATGCGCCCTGTTTGTGAGTTTGACCATTGCAAAAGGTTTTCCAACAACGAGTAGGCATTTTGTCCTGAGTTGTATATAGCTTCGGCCAATTCTTTGATGTCTTTTGGTTCCATGGTGTCAAGTTGTTTCAATAACAACTCCGAGATTCCCAAAATGGAATTGAACGGGTTTTTAAGATCGTGCGCAATGATACTGAAAAACTTGTCCTTTGTAGCGTTTAATTCGATGAGCTTTTGTTTGTTGGCCTTGGTTTTGCTGATGTCCTGATTGACCGTGACGATCGCTTTTTTCCCATCGATTAGGGAGGGCAACAGAGAGCCAACACTGTTCACCCACACCACGTGTCCTTCTTTATGGCGGAACTTAATCTCTTCATTAAAGAAGGTTCTGTTGCCCTTAAATACCTGTGCAATTTTCTTTTTCAACTCTTCTCTGCTGTCGGGGTGTATGGCCAGGTAAAATGGGTTGCCAATTTTTTCTTTATGGGTATATCCATGTATTTTTTGGGAAGATCGGTTGGTAAGCAACACTGTCCCCTCCTCATTAAAAATTGTTATACCCGCAGGGGAGGTGTTAAAAATGGAACGAAATAGTGCTTCGTTACGCTTTAGTGCCAGTTCTGTATTTTTTTGGTCTGTGATGTCATGAACAACGCCCAGGCTGCTCAGTGGTTTTCCCTCTTTGCTAAAACGGGAAGTAACACGCTGAACTACATGCCGTGTTTTTCCTTCAGGTGTTACAATTCGAAAAGTGGTTTTAAGTTTTGTATGTTTGCGCAACGATTTGAAATAAAGGTATTTGACCCGTCTTGCGTCCTCGGGGTGAATAAGCCGGGCCATTTTATTAAAGGTGGGGGTAAAGGTGCTGGGTTCTACACCAAATATCCGGAAGGTTTGGTCGGACCAGAAAAGTTGATCCTGCACAATGTTGTACTCCCAATGGCCCACATTGGCAATGGCTTGTGCCTGTTGAAGGTTTTTTTGGCTGTTGTTAAGTTGTTGCTGAATGTGCTTTTTCTCGGTAATATCCTGTTTAATGGCGATGTAATTGATTATTTGGTTTTGCGCATTCATGATGGGGGAAATAACGGCTTCTTCCCAAAAAAGCGAGCCATCTTTATGGCGGTTATAGAGTTCGCCTTTCCAGGCACGTCCTGAAGCGAGGATACTCCACATTTCCTGATAAAATTGTTTATCGTGGTAACCCGAATTGAGTATCCGTGGGTTTTGACCCAGTGCTTCCCCTTCACAATAACCTGTAATGTTGCAAAACTGCGGGTTTACATACGTTATGGTGCCATCTGTGCCTGTAATGAGAATGGCTGCAGGACTCTGCTCTACTGCTGAGGAGAACTGTTTTAAACTTTCAAGCGTATCCTTACGTTCCGTTATATCGCTGATGATGCCCACAATGTGAAGCAGTTTCCCATTTTTGTAAATGGCCGAAACCGACAGATCTCCCCAAAAATAGGAGCCATCTTTCCGAATAAAACGTTTCTCAATACGGTAACTGTCAATATTTCCGGTTAGTAATTCCTCAATTTTCGCTTCGCTCACGGCTCTGTCCTCGGGGTGGGTAACGTCGTTGTAGTTTGCTCCCAGTAACTCCTCGTTCTGGTAACCCAATAACTGGCACCATTCCCGATTAACAAACGTATACTTTCTATGCCTATCGAGAATGCCAATACCGACTTTCGATGTATTGAGAATGGCTTTGAGTGTTATTTCGCTCCTTTTTAGCGTCTCCTGTATGCCGATGTAGTCCGAAATATCCCTAACGCTTATGCGTAAACCCAAATATTCGTGATCTTTATACACCGTTTTAATTCTTGCTTCCACAGTCATTGCTTTCTTTTTTGCCGAAATTATGCGAAAGCTCTGCGCAGTAAAGAGTTGACGATTGACGGCTTGGAGGAAGAGCTCCCTGACACGAGGGGCGTCTTCGGGGTGAATAAAATCGGTAAGTGAAATTTTCCCCGACATCAAATTGCTGTTGCTAAGACCTGTAAAATGCTCAAAAGAGGGAGTGCTATAGAGCAATTTCCCCTTCTGATTTACAAAAAGTTCCCAGTCCTGAGTGTTGTCGACAAAGGTTTTGTAGAATGCCAATTTTTCCCTCAGATCTTTATCGTGCTCCTTTTCTCTTCCGCTTAGTGAGTTGTTGGTATTCATAATGTGATCATTCAACGGTAAAGATCGGCAAGGTCAGCATCGATGTTTTTTTTGAGACACTTCAGTGGCGCTTTGTCGATTGGTTAATGGGGTATCTTTATAGCTCCCGTCTATTTTGATACCTGCCCTTAATCTACAAAAAATTGTGCGGAAATACTAGTTTTCTGCAGCTTTTATTATCGATTAACGTGCTTATTATTATCCTGTTGTGCGTGCTTAGTACAGCAGCAAGGGTGTTGAAAAACAACAGGATGGGTACAACTTCTTCTTGCCTACTGGTGGCGCGGGTAAAAAAAGTTGAAAACCAAGCCTCCCTTATGGGTTTTGGGCTTGATTTTCATGCTTTTTCTTTGTCATCTATTACAGCATTACCGGGTTAGCGACAAAATGGCTGTTTTTTATTTTGTAAACTTAGTGGCCTTAATGGTTATTGGGTCGTGCATTTGATTTATCGAAGCTGCATCGCCATACAAGTAGTACAGGTCGGTACCTATTGCATTTACGCAAACCGGAACAACACCCTTGCTAAAATCGCCTGAAACGTGTAACCAGGTATTTCCATCGTAAACACTCAGGATAGGGTAGATTGCCGATGCGGATTCATACTTTGTAGTGGCAACAATTACATTTCCATCTGAGTCAAGGGTAAGATCATGCGGACTGGTAAACCACTCATGGGTTGTATTGGAGATGATCTCATCGGCCGAGGAACTACTGGTAACTTTATAGATACCCCCCAAGTAACTGGATCCTGTTTCGCCAATCATGAGGTAGAGTTCGGTTGCATTTTTTGCAATTTTTATGTTCCCATTGTTTTCGTGGGTCCACTGAA
Source organism: Bacteroidales bacterium (assembly GCA_046482855.1). Taxonomy (GTDB): domain Bacteria; phylum Bacteroidota; class Bacteroidia; order Bacteroidales; family UBA12077; genus CAYVSF01. The sequence continues at coordinate 9,142 of JAWOEH010000229.1, forward strand.
GATCGGTAACCCAGGAGGAGCCGTTGAGATGCCTGATGTGAATGTCGTTGCCATTTGTATAGGTCAGGTAAAGAACTCCGTCAAGGGTTTGAAGTTCGGGTTTGAATGCATCACTGGCAATGATGCCATTGGCATCTCCTCCTATAGTCTGCCATTTAGCGCCGTCGTACTTCATTACTTGTAGCTGATAGTCCGGGGCTTGCTTAACGGCCATGTACAACTCATCATTTAGTGCGGCTACAGTAACCCACGAAGGACTTTCTGCTTGCCCCAGATTGTTGGGCGTTAAGTTTTCTGACCAAGCTGAACCATCCCACTGGTATCAAGGCCTGTAAATTTGGTATCTCAAAAGTTGGTTCTGCTTGAGGCTGGTGAGTTTTTCTTTTCGTCTCCTGACTGTTCTCTTTTTCCGCTGATTTCTCTAGGCCAA
>JAWOEH010000230.1:0-7441 GCA_046482855.1 Bacteroidales bacterium
CCTATACTGTCGGTTAAATCTTCTTTATTGATTATTAATGCCCTATTGAATGAGTAATTAAAAGGCATTTCAATACCTCGCTCAATATTTATAAATTCCATTAATTTATAAATAAATTCTCTTATTTCTTCTTCTAACCCGTCACATTTCAGGTCTAAATTACTGAACATCGCTTTTATGTGGACATTCGTAAGGCTTCCCCCGCTTAACTTTGCAGTATCTACCCCCATGCCTGTCGTGAATATCTCTATATTCAACCTGTCAAGCAGTTTCTCCCTTGCTTCGGTTGGAATCTGTAACTGGTGGACTCCTACGTCCCCCGTTTCATTGATTGGGATTGCTTTTGTTGCTTTCAATTCCTGTAAAAATTCGAAGGCAGTTTCAGCATCCCCGCTATAACCCTTCAATGTGAAAAAAGCGTCCTGCATGTCGTCAATATTACATGCGAAATCTGATTCTATTATATCATATATATCTATAAGGCTCTTAACTTTATCTAAATCTGAATCCTCATATATATCATTCTTTAACTTTATGAACGGGATTTTATGAAATGAAAATCCTTCCTCACTTAAAATCTTATTTCCACCTTTTAAGGTCTTTATATAGTGCGGCCTAGTACTTAGTACCTTGAACCCCTCTTCTTGCTTTAAATACGTTGTCACGCCCTTAAAATCGTATTCTAATGCCACTACTCCTTGAGGGCTTTTATAAAATCTGTACATTTTCTCTAGTTCGCCGTCCATATTATATACCGGGTGGAGTTGCTCCCTTGGTATTTTTTTAAACTTTAAATCTCCCCTGTCTTTGTATAAGTAAATCCACGCCGAACCTTTGTTAGCCGCTTCTAATACTAATTCTTTTAGTAATTTTAGAAATGTTCTTTTGCTCGACATTTTATCTAATTCCTTCAAACTTTCATTATCTTCTGTTGTGATACCATTCCCCAAAAGGTACTGGAGTTTCTGGTCTACTAGTACTCTATAAGAGCCGTTCGGTATCTTGTGGTTGGCTGCGAAAGGGTTAAAGTCTAATATGGTCGAGGAGTCCACCACTACCCTCTTTTTTCGGTTTACTATCGCCGTATTCTTTACCCTGTAATATTCTTCGCCACTTTTCGAATTTTTTATCTCTTTACTATTTATATAATGACTATATGCCGATTTTATACTCTTTTCTTTCAATTTACCATCCCCACTTTCCTTTCTTTTTGCCTGTTAATTCGGTTAACGCCCATACTGCCGCGTCTAACCTATTCGGCGACTTCTCACCTGGTACCCACTCACAGAACTCGTCCTCTAATTCCTTGAAATATCCTCTATGTTTAACTTTGCCCTGCTCATAAAGTGCGGAAATAGGCTCTGCTCTTGTGTATTTACCTTTTGAAGCGTGAACACCTTTATAAGATACTTCGGGGTTGACTGTTCTTACTACGAACTCAACCATGTTCCCGCCTTGATTTTTTTCGGCTACTATTAAATCGGCGTCATACTTATCATATAACTGTACTGCCTTTTTCGCCCACTCTGCGGGAGTTCCTTTCATACTGCCGTCCTCTAATACATAATATAATCCGTCTCCGCTTATTCCTGCTACTATTATACCGATTTCGTCGCTTGTGTCCTTATTACTTGCGTTAGGGTCAACCGCTACTACTATTCTAACGCACTCAGGTACTGATTCAACCCTGTTTTCTTCAAGTGTTGACCTTTGCCATAGGGCATCGGGGTTATCCTCTAATATCTCAGCGTAGAGCTCTTGTCTTCCTAACCTTGTTCCTTCATATTTACCTATTACAGAATTTATATAGTTATCAGGCAAGTTGTCTATATTTTCATATGTTGTGCCTGTTGTCAATTCTACCCTATCATTATTACACAACTCTTTAATCAGTTTCAAAGGTCTTGGGGTTGTGGTTACTATACCTACTGGACTCTCTTTGCCTTTTGACTCTAATCTAAATCCTAGCATAAGGTTGTCCCATGTTTCTCTCATATATTTCCATGTCGCTAATTCGTCCGCCCAGAAAGCATCATGCTGTGGCCCTCTTAACTGGTCGGGGTTATATCCTGAATATATGGTCGCTTGAGCTCCATTAGGAAAAAGTATTTTCCTTTTCGAGGGTATATATAGAGGGAGCGATTGCAGGTACAAACTGAGCGCACCCTTGAGGGAGCTGCCGATGCCATTGTTACAATCGATCAGGAGAATGTGGTAACCTTCTTCAATAAAGCTGCCGAAGAGCTGTGGAATATCGGACGCGACGAAGTTCTTGGACGATCGGTGCAAAAATTATTCCCACAGGAGGATATTGAGGATGACTTCCTGCAAAGTTACCTCGACCCTCAGGCCGATAAAATAATTGGCGAACGTAAAGAAGTGACCATTTACGATGCCAAAGGCGAGGAGAAATCCGTTATCTTCTTGTTATCACAGGCGCGGGTTGGCGATACAACCTCTTATACCGCCTTTATTCAGAATATTTCGGTTGATCTGTTTTAGAACCTACATAGGCAATAGTAAAAGCTTTGCAGCAGTTTTGTTGCAAGGCTTTTTTATGGAATGCCTTAATATGCTTACTTTAGCCCAAAAGATGACCCGAAGATGTATCGTGTAACAGAAATTAATCCATCAATCATATGAAAAAGCAGTATTTTCTTGTTCTTGTATCGCTGGTTATCCTTTTGGCCAGCTGTACTAAAAAGCCTGAGCTTCCCATAACAATTCATCTGGTGGAAACCACCGATGTGCATGGAACCATTTTTCCCATGGGCAATCAGCAACAGAGTCTGGCTCATGTTTCTTATTGGGTGGATAGTATGAGGAACGCCGTTGGGCATGAGCATGTTGTGCTTTTGGATAATGGCGATATTTTGCAGGGAACCCCCTTGGTATATGTAGCCAATTTTGTTGATACACTCAATACACACTGGACCGCAAAAGCGCTTAATGAAATGCAATACGATGCAGCTGCCGTGGGCAATCACGACATCGAGGCCGGACACCCGGTTTATGACCGCTACAATGCCGAAACAGAGTTCCCCTTGTTGGCAGCAAATGCGTTAAATAGCGAAACCGGAGAACCCTATTTTCAACCTTATGTCATTATTGAAAAAGCGGGTTTAAAGATTGCCGTTCTGGGCCTTATTACCCCCGGGGTGCCCGGCTGGTTGCCTGAGTCGCTTTACAGCGGAATAACCTTTGAGGACATGGTGGAATCGGCAGAAAAATGGGTGCCCAAAATTATGCAAGAGGAACAACCCGATATGCTTGTGGGCTTGTTTCATGCCGGTGGTAATGCAGCCTATGGGGGCGAAGAGGACACTTACATGAACGAGAATGGCTCCATTCTGGTGGCTGAAAAAGTGCCTGGCTTCGACGTTGTATTCTTAGGCCATGATCACAGAAAATGGAACACAGTTGTACAAAATGAAACCAACGGAGAGGAGGTGTTAATAATAGGTGCAGGTAGCCGAAATAAACAGTTGGGACATGTGGCTGTAACCTTTACCGATTCGGGAAAGATCTTTATCCCTGAAATTATTGAACTGGAAAACCGTCCTGCTGATTCGGCCTTCATAAATAAGTTTTCTGCCGAGAAACTGCTGGCAGAAAACTTCATCAATGAACCCATAGGTCGCCTGACCGAGCCCATGAGTTCGGAAAATAGTTTTTGGGAACCTACGGCTTTTATCGACTTAATCCATAAAGTGCAACTGGACGAAACGGATGCTGATATTTCCATTACCGCGCCCCTGAGTTACCGTACGCTCCTCCCTGCCGATACTCTTTTTCGCAACGATTTGTTTGATTTGTATCGCTACGAAAATTATATCAATGGGCTAAAGATGTATGGGAATGAGCTTGATGCGTATCTTGAATACAGTTATGCAGGATGGTTTCAACCCATGGAATCGGCCGATGATAATGCCTTAAAGTTTGCCCACGATGAGAAGGGAAACTTGATCTATAGCGATCGTTATGAAACTTATCAGCTGGCCAACAGGTATTACAACTTCGATGCCGCTGCCGGCATCCGGTATACGGTTGATCTTACCGAAGAAAATGGCCAACGAGTGGAAATTCACCAGTTGTCCGATGGGCGGAATTTTCATCCGGATACCCTTTATACTGTGGCGGTTAATAGCTACCGGGCAAGTGGTGGCGGTGGGCATTTCGAAAAAGGGGCGGGTCTGTCGCCTCAGCAGGTGAAGGATCGCACTTATTATAGCAGCAAGCGCGATTTGCGCCATTACCTGGCTATTTATCTGCAGGAGCATTCGCCTTACACGCCCCAAGTTATCTCTACCTGGAAGGTGCTCCCTGAGCACTGGTTACAACAAGCAAAACAGAAGGACAAGAAGATGTTGTTTGGTGACTAGCACGACCATCTTCCTTCAACCTGATAACACTATTCATCCCCGATGTGTTTGGTTAGTCTCACTTTGCCTGCTAAAAATAGCAACCATGGTGAGACTAACCTGCTTTGTACAGTGCGGGAATTACATTTTCTATTGAACGGCCTCATGTAGGGTGCTTTGTTGTGTGATGGATTCCTGATGGATGCACTCGAACAGGGCAGCGACAAAAGATTCGGAAAGATGAAATGTTTCCCCTAAACTTCTTCGATGCTTCATGAGTTCTTGCCATCGGTTTGGCTGATATACCTGCATGTTTGTTGTTTGTTTCAGCTCACCTATGCGGCTAACTCGTTCAAAACGGTCCTGAAGGGTTTTTAGTAATAGGCTGTCCAGGCTGTCAATTTCCTGCCTTAAATTTGCCAGTTGTTGTAGCGAGGATGAATTGCATGTTGCGCTTTGCGAAACCCGATCAATCAGTTTTTTGCAGAATGCCGGCCGCACCTGTTGGTTCGAATCGGTGAGTGCATTTTCCGGGTCCGGATGCACCTCAAGCATAAGCCCACTGAAGGGTAGTCGCTTAGCTTCCGCCAGAAGGCCCGGTAACCACCTTTTGTTGCCTGCAATATGCGAGGGATCATGGAGTATTGGAAGATCAGGCCACTGGTTTTTCAAGGCCAGCGGAATGTCCCATAAGGGCGCATTTCGGAGTCGCTTTTCCTGCGGCGATGTAAAGCCCCGATGAATTGCAGCGAGTTGCCTGACACCTGCAGCATCGAATCTTTCCAGGGCGCCTAACCATAGGTTTAGGTCTGCATTTACCGGATTTTTTACATAAACGGCCACCGAAGTACCGCGGGTCATGTTTGCCAGCAAATTAATGGTAAAGGGATTGGGCGTGGTTCTTGCCCCAATCCAAACCATGTCCACACCGGCATTTAGTGCTGCTTCCATGTGCTGTTGGGAAGCTACTTCGATAGCTATTGGCAGGTTGTATGCTTTTTTTACCTCCAATAGCCAGGTTAAAGCCTCCTGACCATATCCTTCAAAATGGCCGGGACGTGTGCGTGGTTTCCATATGCCTGCTCTGAAGTAGCTGATGGGTAGATCTTTTAGTGCCTCGGCTGTGGTAAAAAGCTGTTCCCGACTCTCTGCGCTGCATGGGCCAAGAATTAATTGACGGGTCAATGTGGTAGGCGTATTATTCATGGTTGTTGTTTTTTAGGTGTTTTGGGGTGTATGTTTTGGTTCATCAGACAAAAGGATCTATTGAATGAGGCTTCCAGCCTGTCGTAGTTCGTATCTTCCAATGAATTAATCATTTGTTGAATCTGTTGCTCAAAGCGGATGAGTGCTTTCACCAAATGCTGGTTGTTTTGCCGGGCTATGGGAAGCCATATTTTGGGGTTGCTTTTGGCCAGGCGAAGCATGGAGGTTAATCCTCGTCCCCACATGTTGGGCTTTGGGTAATTGTACGCATCGGGCGGAGAAATGGCAGCTGCAAGGGCATAGCTTACCAGTTGTGGCAAGTGGGAATAATTTGCCATCAGTAGGTCATGTTCCGGGGCGGAGATTTCATGAAGATTCATGCCACATCGGCTAAAGAGTGAGGCTACAGCTTGCAGGGCCTCCTGGCTGCTATCTGCTGTATTACACAGAAAACAATCGGCTTGCGTATAGAGCTCCGGATGCGCCCGGTAAGGCCCTGTATATGCTGAACCGGCAAAGGGATGTGCGGCTACATACTTTTCGCCATTGGCACATCTGTTGGCTGTTTGACAAAGCATTTGCTTGGTGCTTCCTGTATCGGTGATGGCAATGCCTGTGAAATACGGCAGCAGCTGAGTTAGTAATTGCGAAATTGTATCAACAGGAGTAGCCAGTATCAGCATATCGGTTTGGCAGGCCAGTTTTTCGGGCGGCAGAATTTCATCCATGTACCGCTGGTTTAGCGCATGCTCGCAGTAATCCGTGTTTGTATCATAGCCTATACAGCGGGTTGTTGGCAGGTGTTTCTTGAATGATTTGGCAAGGGAAGCTCCCATAAATCCCAGGCCAATAATGCCCAGTGTGTTAATCTGTTGGTGATTAGTGTTCATGACGAAAATGGTTGTTAATTCGGTTTATTGCATCAGTGATTTGTGAAGTGGAAGCAGTGAGTGCCACGCGTATGTAGCCTTTTCCTTCAGAGCCATAATTGCTTCCAGGGGCTGTCCAAATGCCTGTTTGGTGTAGCAGTCTTTTGCAGAAGTGTTGATCATCGACACAGAATTCAGGTAGTTTTGCCCATACATACATACCTTGTTGGTTATCCTCATAGCTACATCGCAAAGCATCCAGCAGGTGGTATGTGCGAAGCTTTCGCTTTTCGTATTCGTTTTGTTGATGAGTTATCCAGCTCATTGGTGTGTTGAAGCACGCCTTTGCAGCTTCTTCCAGAGGAGCAAAATGACCCGAATAGAGGAGGTTTTTTTGTGTTTGCAGTTGGCTTATGAAATCGGGCGCACCGATGATAAAAGCCATTCGCCAGCCGGGGATATTAAAGGTTTTACTTAATGTGATAACAGAAACAGCCCGTTTGTATGCCCCGTTTTTATGCGAAAGATTCGGAACCGGTACTTTCGAAAGCATGGCGTAGGGGTTATCGTTCAGCAGCCATATGTTGCGGGTTCTACAAAAATGTTCTAGTTGCTTGATAGTTTCTGGAGCGAGTATCCTGCCAGTGGGCATTTGGAGAGTATTTATCCAAATGGCTTTTGTTGCCGGTGAGCATACTCTTTTTATTTCGGTAAGATCGAGTGTTTCTGCATGTGTGTGGGGTACTCTATAGCTTTTGGAGGTGGCACCGAAGTTTTGGGCTATTTGGTTGTATAAAGGGTAACCCGGATTTGGAACCAGCACTTCGTCACCTGGCTGCAGTAGTAAACCCGATATTAGGTAAATAGCGGCCTTTGCTCCTTGCATTGGCAAAAGCTGGTTGAGATTAGTAACTTCTGTGGCGTGTGTGGTTGCCATCCAGGAGAGTGCAGCTTTACGGAAAGGATCATTTCCCTTGTTGGAGGTGTACTGGTGAGCCCGAGGTT
>JAWOEH010000002.1:0-3194 GCA_046482855.1 Bacteroidales bacterium
CAGACCGACAAATACGGTATCCTGGATGCCTCAGAGGTGGAAGAAGATATCGTGCGCATCAATGACATGGTGGAAAAACCCGCACCGGAAAAGGCCCCGTCCAACCTGGCCATTATCGGCCGGTATATCCTCATGCCCAGAATCTTCGAGCTGCTGGGCGAAAAAAACAAAGGGGCCGGAGATGAAATTCAGCTCACCGACGCAATGAAATCTTTGCTTAAAGAACAGCCCATTTTCGGGATACCGAGCAAACACATTACGACAAAAAGGGCAAAGCAACAGGCAAAACTACCCAAATTGTAAAAGAGGTTGAACAACAGGGCAATGCAACATTTTTCCGGGTTGAGCAAACTTCGGTGGACAAAGATGACGAGAACCCAATGGTCACGAATATGACCTTTCGCTGCGAGGACGATGTTTTCTATATTGACATGAACACCTTTGTGAACGAAGAGCAGATGGCTGCCTACGAGGACATGGATATAAAAGTAACCATGGATGCCATAGATATTCCTCAGAACCTTACGCCGGGGCAACAATTAAAAGATGGCAGCATCATCATGGACATCCAAAGTGGGGCGCCCATTCCCATAAAATTTACCATAATGGCCAAAAACCGACAGGTAGGCAACCGCGAAACACTTACAACACCGGCAGGCACGTTTGATTGTATCAAAATTAAACAGGATGTTGTGACCAAAACCGGATTTACCATAACTCTGCAAACAGTTCAGTGGTATGCTGAAGGTGTGGGGGTTGTGAAGAGTGAAACTTACCGGAAGGACAAACTAATAGGCTACTCGGAACTCACCAAACTCGAGAAGCCTTAAAGGTTACAAACACCCGCATGTAGAATGCGGGTGTTTGTATACAACATTCTTTATGGGCTGTCAGGCCAATACCCCTGATTTCTATTGAAATTTTATCGTATGTTACAGGCACTGCAATAAGATCCTGTTCAAGTAGGCGGATCAATTTTAAATTTGATTTCAGGGTTATGCCCTTTCAAGTTCATGTCTCTTTATTTTTCTAAGAAGATTAGAGCGCTAACGCGCCATTTAAAATAAGTTTGCAAGAATTTAATAAAAATGGCGTCAGCCCTGAAATCTTCGTAGTAGCAGGTAATGACTAGTAATTCAAGTGCGTAGCCCTGACATCGATATATTTTCACACCATTCAAAAAGATGTTCAGGACCATAATCCACATCAAATTTCTTAAAAAAGGCCAAATACTCTTCCCTGATGGGGTGTCCAACCAAGACCTCTGACTTTCTATGGAAATCTAAACTCATGCTCCAGTAATTTCAACAAACTACTGTTCAAGCAATTGCACTACAAGCAAATTCTTTAGAAAACGAACAAATACCCTACTATCCTATAATTATAGCACAGCCTATCTTCAGTTTATATAGTTCCTCTGGCGATTATACAAAATTCACCTTACATTTACCTAAGCTTAATTCACAAAACCCTCAATAGTACAAACCGATGAGATATCATTCAGCCGTTTTATTTGTTAAAGATATTAACCTGGCCAAAACATTCTACATACAATTACTTGGTCTTAACCTGGTAGAGGATTTTGGAAACAATATAGTCTTTGAGCAGGGGCTTTCGATATGGCAGGTACAGCAAAGCCACGCCATCGCAAAAGAGCTATCGGTTTCTGAGCCAGGAAACCGGTTTGAACTCTGCTTTGAACATGAGGACATGGACGATCTTTACATACAATTGAAAAGTGCAAAGGTGAAGTTCTTCCAACATCTGAATGAAGAGACATGGGGCCAGCGTACCGTACGTTTTTTTGATCCCGATGGACACCTGATTGAAGTGGGAGAACCGATGCCGGTTTTTGTAAAAAATCTTGCCAAAAGAGGTCTTTCACAAATCGATATTCACGAGAAAACGGGCATGCCCCTTGATACCGTAAAAAAATTATTAACCTAAACAAAGACGTATGGATAACACATTTGTCACAATTGGCGTTAAGAACATAGTAGCATCAACAGCTTTTTACAAAAAGGTATTAGGCTATGAAGTGGCACACGAAGTGAAACCAGCCGAACATACCCATCTTGTGTGGATAGCTCGAAAAGAGAGCCTGACCATTGAGCTTGTATACCAGGAACAAAGTGGCTCTTTCAACAACGAACCCGGTTCGGTAATGCTCACCTACGTGGTAGCAGATCTTTCCGAATACAACCATAAACTAAATAAACTAGGCATCCCCTATCAACAGGTAGCCCTTGGACCCGGTACAGAGGCACTACGATTTCAGGATCCCGACGGAATTACAATATCAGTGGTGGCACACAATTAGTAGATAAATTCCCGTTAATGTCGCATATTTCCAATTTTGCGATCCTTGCGCAATGTAGTTTTGCATCATTCACTCATAAAAAAAGAACAGATGGAAAAACTAATTGCATGGACCGAGATCCCCACAGAAGACCTGAACCGGGGTGTTGCATTTTACAGCAAACTTTTGGAAATTAAACTGCAGATTACCGCAAGCGAAAAAGAGAGCATGGCTTGCTTCCCTACCGGCGAAGGTGCATTAATCAAAGCCCCGGGATTTATACCCGCCAATCAGGGGATTGTTGTGAGCTTCAACGTTGGCAATCGACTGGACAAGGTGCTGGAGGAAGTAGTGCATTGGGGAGGAAAAATCGTACACCCAAAAACCAAAATTGAAGCCGAAGAGAGAGGGTATTTTGCCCTGATAATTGACAGTGAAGGCAACAGAATCGGCCTTTACGGCAAATAAGTAGCCATTAACCCTTTATGGCGCCATTGTCTCCCGAACTCGTGTTCAGAGGCAATGGCTCTCCGAATCATAAAAAATAGATTAACAAAAAAAAACATTTGCCAAACAAGCTACAAGTTCATGAACTACCACCAATCTCTGCCTGATGCCGCACTGCGCCCGTATGTAAAACACTTTTGGGCCCTATCGCATAGTACTTCAGCGCTTTGTTCGCAGCGTATCATCCCGTGTGGGCTCATCGAACTTTCCTTTTTTTCCGGCCCGTCACCCTGGCAGGTATCCGGCAACAGCAATACCCTACAAGCATGGGTAAGCGGACAACAAACTTCGTTTTATGATCTTGCCTTACAAGGAAGCTACAGAATATTTGCCATTGTTTTTACGCCGGCGGGTTTTATGATGTTTTCAAAGCATCCGCCAGCCGAAT
>JAWOEH010000169.1:0-8946 GCA_046482855.1 Bacteroidales bacterium
GATGAGAGGACGTATTAAGGAGGATGATGAGTCGGTCCCCTATAAACGTAATGGCTATTTTTACTATACCCGCTACGAGGAGGGAAAGGAGTATCCTATATACTGCCGCAAAAAAGGTTCCCTGGAAGCCGATGAGGAAGTTATGCTCAATGTGAATGATATGGCAAAAGAGTTTAGCTACTATCAGGTAGGTGGAGTGAATGTAAGCCCTGATAATAAACTCCTGGCTTTTGGTGTGGATACGGTGAGTCGCCGAAAGTATACTATCCATATAAAAAACCTGGAGACAGGGGAAATATATGCCGACCGCATTCCCGAGACCACCGGGAGTGCCGCGTGGGCCAACGATAACAAGACACTCTTCTATACCCGGAAAAATGAAGAGACACTGCGTTCCGAATGGATCTACCGACACTCCCTTGGAACCGATGCTGCCACTGATAACATGATTTACCACGAGGACGATGAAACCTTTAGCGTGGCTGTATACAATTCCAAGTCGCGCGACTATATCATGATTGCCAGTTATGCAACTCTTTCCTCGGAATATCGATTCCTGGATGCGAACACTCCTAATGAGGAGTTTCAAGTGCTTCAGCCACGCGAACGTGGGTTGGAATACTCGGTTTCGCACTTTGGCAACCACTTTTATATTGTTACCAACTGGGAGGCCAACAATTTCCGATTGATGAAAACCCCGGTAAAGAAAACTACCAAGGATAATTGGGAAGAGGTGATTGCCCACCGTAAGGATGTGTTCCTTGAGGGGATTGAGATCTTTAAGAACTACCTGGTTGTTGATGAGCGTAAGGATGGCCTTACACAACTACGCATCAGGAATTGGGAATCGGGCGAGGAGTATTATATGGATTTTGGCGAGGAGGTATATACTGCTTATGTATCCACAAATCCTGAGTTTGATAGCGAGATATTGCGCTTTGGTTATACCAGTATGACGACACCTCGTTCGGTGTACGATTACAATATGGCTACTCGTAAGAAGGAACTGAAGAAGCAACAGGAAGTACTTGGCGATTTTAATGCCGATAATTACGAAGCAAAGCGCCTTTGGGCCACTGCCGACGATGGAACTAAAATCCCCATGTCAATGGTGTACCGAAAAGGCACAGAACTCAATGGGAAAAATCCTACTCTGTTGTACGGATATGGCTCCTATGGGGCTACCATGGATCCTTATTTTAGCTCAGTACGTTTGAGTTTGCTGGATAGAGGATTCGTGTATGCCATCGCCCATGTTCGGGGAAGTCAATACCTGGGACGCCCCTGGTATGAGGAGGGCAAATTGTTGAAAAAGATAAATACCTTCACCGACTTTAATGACTGTGCCGAGCACTTGATAGATACGGCCTACACTTCTCCGGAGCATCTTTATGCTATGGGAGGAAGTGCCGGCGGATTGCTGATGGGCGCCATTGTAAACATGCAACCCGAGCTATACAATGGCGTAGTAGCAGCTGTTCCTTTCGTCGATGTGGTTACAACCATGCTCGATGAGTCGATTCCCTTAACCACCGGCGAGTTCGACGAGTGGGGAAACCCTAAGGAGGAGGATTACTACAACTATATGCTCTCCTATTCGCCGTACGACAATGTAAAGGCACAGGATTATCCAAATATGCTGGTAACAACCGGATTACATGATTCGCAGGTGCAATATTGGGAACCCGCCAAATGGGTGGCCAAGCTGCGCGACATGAAAACCGACGACAACCTGCTGTTGATGCATACCAATATGGAAGCAGGCCATGGTGGTGCTTCCGGACGCTTCGAAGCGCTCAGGGAAATAGCCCTGGAATATGCTTTTATGCTACATCTGGAAGGAATTGAAGAATAAACGAAAAACGAAATAAAACGAGGAGGACTTTTGGGTCCTCCTCGTTTGCTTTACGCTGCCTATTTCCTTATGCTGCCAGGCTGGTTTTCTGCATCATCTTTTCCCGTATTACCAATCACCTGTACCTGAATCCAGGCCGCTGTAATGAGTACAACACCTACCAACCATAGCCACCAGGGAAAGCTGTCAGGCAGGTATTCGTAGGCAATGTTGCGGAACCATTCTACCGAAAAAGAGGGAACCTGCCGCACCTCGGCAAGTAAAAAGCGACCGTAGTCCCATATAAAAGAAAGAAACAGGATGAAAGCCCCCAGAATCAATAAGGGCCAGGTATACCGGTGTAGTTTTATGTCGGTAGGTTGCATGCGCAATGGCACTGCCAGTGTTTGGCCCCATAAAATCATCAGTACCGCAACAAATGCGGGACTCAGAACCGGTCCTGTCCACATTACCGGAATTAAGAACAAAACATCCCAGGTGAGCAGGGATTCCGGCCAGTTTAAGATGATCTTCAGAAATAGGTAATAGACAATATCCCAAATACCAAAAATGTAAAGAAATTGTCCGAAACGTCGGTTAAAGGTTGGTGCAGCCAGCCAGGCTACTGATACAATCATGAGCATGGAGGCCAGCTCACGAAGTAACTCTGCATTTACCAATTGCGGGTTCATTACTGTTATGGGGAAATCAAAACCATTTGGGTAATACAATTCACGAATGTACACAACAAGGGCCCCTTCGAAAATGCCCATAGTGATAGCAAAAAGGGTTACCCAAAGTTGTCTCTTTGCAAGGTGGTGGCGTGTAAGTTGCTGCATATCTGTGTGTTTGTAGGTGCTGATTTGGTCTTGTTTTTTCTCTTCAATAGCTGTACAATCAACTGTTTGCAAATCGAGGTAGGTCTAATGTACAAAAAATAAGAGAATAGGAAGGAAAATATTACTTTTGCCAGATATAATAAAAGGAGTTATTGTGCTTTATCCGGAAAATTTTGAAGAGAAGTTAGGTTTTGTTCGCATTCGGGAACAATTAAAAGGCCTTTGCCTGAGTGATTTGGGGCGGAGAAAGGTGGATAGGATTAAGTTTTCCACCAAGGCTCAGTTTATTCACACCCTCATTGGTCAGGTGGAGGAATTTCGGCAGATTGAATTGATGGAGGAGACTTTTCCTCTGCAGCACTTTATCGATGTAACACCCTGGTTAAAAAAGGTAAAGCCTGTGGGCACATTCCTGCAGGAAGAGGAGATTTTTGGGATTCGCCGTTCGTTGGATACCATACGTGCGTTGTTGCGTTTTTTTAAAAAGCGGCAGGAGGAGGAGAAATACCCGCTTCTTCAGAAGCTATCGGCTCGCGTAAAGCTTTATCCCTATATTTTTGAACGCATCGATCAAATCTTAAATGCCCAGGGCAAAATTAAGGACTCGGCTTCACCGGAACTGGCGCAGATTCGTCGCGAAATGCGCGAGAAAGAAGCTGCCATCTCCCGACGTTTACAAGCCATCTTAGGCGAAGCCAAAAAAGCCGGTTATGTGGATGCCGGAACCACACTGGCTGTTCGCGACGGACGGGCAGTCATTCCTATCGATGCAGGCAGCAAACGCAAAATAAAGGGCGTGGTGCTCGATGAATCCGCCACAGGGCGTACGGCTTATATCGAACCCCAGGAAATTCTCGATCTAAATAATCTTATTAAGGAGCTGGGCTATGCTGAGCGTCGGGAAATGACCCGCATACTTGCCCTCTTTACCGATGATATTCGTCCCTATATCGATGAGTTGCTATGGGCTTACGATTATATGGGTACCATCGATTTTATCCGGGCAAAAGCACGTTTTGCGCTGAAAGTGAACGGAATAAAGCCCATATTTTCCGAGAAACCGGTGATTCACTGGTTCGAAGCTGTGCATCCCTTACTCTACCTCAGCTTTAAGAAGGAAGGGAAACAGGTGGTACCTCTGGAGATGCACATGGAAGGCCCCGACAGTCGCATTCTGCTCATCTCCGGACCCAACGCAGGGGGTAAGTCGGTTTGTCTGCAAACTGTGGGGTTGCTCCAGTATATGTTTCAATGCGGATTGCTGGTGCCTGCTCGTGAAACTTCCGAATTTGGTATCTTCCAAAAGCTATTTCTGAATATTGGTGACGATCAGTCCATTGATAATGATCTGAGTACGTATAGCTCACATCTGTTGAATATGAAAAACTTCCTGCGCCATGCCAATAACCGCTCGTTGGTGTTGATTGATGAGTTTGGGTCAGGAACCGAACCGCTGTTGGGTGGCGCCATTGCCGAAGCCATGCTGGAGGAGCTGAATAGCCTGGAGGTGATGGGCGTAATTACTACGCATTATGCCAACCTGAAGCATTTGGCCGGATCGGCAAAAGGCATAAAAAATGCAGCCATGTTATTCGATACCGGAAAGATCGAGCCCCTTTTTAAGCTTTCCATCGGGGAGCCCGGAAGCTCTTTTGCCTTTGAGATTGCACGAAAAATTGGCCTGCCTGAGCACTTGCTGAAAAGAGCTACGGAAAAAGTGGGCGAGGATCATATCCTGTTCGACAGAAATTTGAAAGATATTTTGCGCGATAAAAAGTATTGGGAAGAGAAGCGTGAAAAGGTACGCCAATCGGAAAAACACCTGGAAAAGATCCTGGCTGAATACGATAAAGAGCTGGGCGAAGCGAAAAAATTGCGGCAGGAGACCCTGTCACGTGCCAAAGAGGAGGCAAAAGAGTTGCTGGGTGATGTGAACAAGCGCATTGAAAACACCATAAGCGAAATACGGAAAAACCAGGCTGATAAAAACAGTACCCGGAAAATCCGGCAGGATATGGAAACCTTTAAGGAGAAAGTAAACACCCTCGATGAGAAAGAAGATGCCCGAATTCGCCGGAAGATGGAGAAACTCAAAGCCCGCGAACAACGCGTAAAGAAACATAAGACTCCGAAAGATAGTGCCCCGGCAGCGCCAAAGAAAGAGCTACCCCTGGAAGCCGGCGCCAAGGTGCGCATACAAGGACAATCCACCATTGGGGAAGTATTGGAAGTGAATGGCGATAGCATACTGATAGCCATGGGGAGTTTGTATACCACCGTCAACAGAAAAAAGCTTGAAGTGGTTAGCGAGCAGGCTTATGCCTCGCAAAACAGAAAATCGGAAAATGTGCAGAGGGCGACAACCAATTTTGAAGATCGCAAAATTCACTTTAAATCTGAGATTGATGTGCGAGGCTTGCGGGCCGATGAAGCCCTGCAAAAAGTGAGTGAGTTTATCGATGAGGCCATTGTGGTACGCATGAGCCGATTGAGAATCCTGCATGGAAAAGGAAATGGCATTCTCCGGCAATTGATTCGAGAGTACTTGCAGGGGATGGATCTGGTGCGCTCCTTTCGCGACGAACACCTTCAGTTTGGCGGTTCTGGTATTACGGTTGTGGAATTAGATGTGTAATTTCCATGGAAAAGTGACGAAAAACTGGCATGGGGTGTGTCAATTTTGTAACTTGGAAAAAAGCCCAAAAACTTGAATAAACTGGTTCTTGTATATACTCAGGAGATGTCCCCGCGTCTCGATTATGTGCTCTCCTTTATGTTTGAAGACATAATCGGGTGTGCAGTAGATATAACCACAGACAGAGATAGTTTTGTGTTGGCTCCGGCTGCCAAAATTTGTTACGCACCCGAGCCGGTGGAAGGTGCTCTGCATATCATTCCTTCGGGATTGCTTCATCATTATGAGCTGATCAAACAAAAGGTGGAAGCCGGTTCCCTGGAAGATATGCCCACCCTTTTCCCGTCACCTACCGATGCAGCCTTTCCATTCGACATCTTTGCTGCCACCTTTCTTCTGATTACCCGTTACGAAGAGTATCTGCCTTTCCTGCCTGATATTCATGGCCGCTTTGAGGCTTATAATTCACTGGCTGCTGAACACAGCTTTTTAAGGCGTCCTATTGTTGATGAGTGGGCGCTCTATTTGCGGGATGAACTCAAGAAACGATTTCCCCATTTGTCTTTTACAAAGCGATCGTTCCGGTACATGTCCACCATCGATGTGGATAATGCCTATGCTTTTCTGTATAAGGGCATGGTGCGTACCCTTGGCGCAACCTTCCGCTCCATGATGCGCATGGATGTGAAAGATAACTGGGATCGCGTGAAAACCTTGAAAGGAGAAGATGACCCCTTTGATACCTATGACTATTTTCACGAATTGCATGAGAAATATGACGTAAAGCCTACCTGGTTTTTTCTTTTGGGCGAGTATGGCAAGTATGATAAGGGGGTTTCGCGCAACCGGGAAGCCTTAAAAGAGTTGATTGAGGATATTGCTGCCCGACATGAGGTGGGGATTCATCCCTCCTATGGCTCCAACAAAAATATGCTCAAGCTGAAAGAGGAGGTGGAGTTTCTAAAGCAGCTTATTGGCCGTGATGTGTGCAAAAGTCGTCAGCACTACCTGAAATTGCTCTTTACTGAAACTTATCGCAACCTTATTGAATTGGGTATTTGTGAAGATTATACCATGGGGTACTCAACCGACATAGGCTTCCGCGCAGGTACCTGCACGCCTTTTTATTTCTACGATCTGTACCGCGAAACTCAAACCACGCTCAAGATCATTCCTTTCCAGGTGATGGATGTAACGTTGAATCAATACCTGAACCTGACAATGGAAGAAGCTGAACAGATGATCTACCAATTGGTGGATCGGGTGCGAGAAGTAGATGGTACATTTGTGAGTCTGTGGCACAATGAATCGCTCTCCGATCACGGCTACTGGAAAGGGTGGAAACCGTTGTATCAGAAAATGCTAAAGTATATTTTTGAAGGGTAGGTAGTTGGCTGGCTTCGAGAACCTCAGCCAGCTATGCGCCTTTCGACAGGCTCAAGAATCCAACCTCAGCAGGGGGGGGCGAGAGCTGTTTCGATTATGCTCATAGTGAAAAAATGACCTTGCCTGAGGCCTGTCTGCCGTAAGGAAGGCCTGCCTACCGAAAGGCAGGCTCTCGAAGCGTTGCCTGAGGCTCTCGAAGGCAACGATGCAGAAGATTATCCAAGGCAACGATGTAAAGGATGCCCAAAGTCAATTCGTTTAAAGTAATAAATATGATGAAAGACTACATGTATATTTTGGAATGTGCAGATGTTAGTTACTATACCGGTAGTACAACTGATTTATACAGACGCTTTCGTGAACATCAATAGGGGAGAGCTGCCAATCATACCAAAAAGCGACTTCCAGTGAAACTTGTCTATTTTGAAGAGTTTAAAACGGTACAGCAAGCTTATCACCGGGAAAAGCAAGTGCAGGGTTGGTGTCGCCAAAAGAAAGAAGCTTTGATATTATATCATAAAAATGATTTGCCTGATTTGTCAATAGCCTATCGTGATAGAAAGTAGGTTGCATAAGTTCGCCAACGTGGAGAACTGCAGTCAGTAATCTCTACCAACCTGATGCCTGAGGAGGTTGTTGAGCTTGTCGAAGGGCCTGTCTGTCAAAGACAGGTTCGTATAACATATTTCACGCAAAGACCATAATATCACCCTTTTGGGGTTCTGATCCTACCTCCAGGCCAATTTCTACAATAATGCTGTCCCTTCAGAACTCAACAGAAATAGTTCACCTTCTGACGCTTTATCTCTGAAGTCGTTTCGTGGTTCAAGTCGTTAGGTTCGCCTTCTTCCCATTAGTTACACAAACTTGCCTGCCAGCCCCACATCTGCCTGTCGGGCAGGGAACCACCCACAGACAAATGTAAATGGTTCCAGTGTATTGTCAGCTTGTTTTTTTATTTTCTCTCTAATCGCTCCGTTGGCTTCTGTCGTTTTTTTCGCTTCATGCATCAGAAAAATTTGGCAACGTAGGTAGTTGAAGCGATTTGGGGCTGCGTTTTATTACACAGGGCGTTGCCCTGTGCTTTAGCTGACGGCCCTTTCAGGGCCTGATAATACACCGACAAACTGAATACTTGCGGATATACCAGGGTCTGGATTTCTTCGCCCCTTCGCATTTTCGCCCATTCTCTCTAATTGCTTCTTACACCCTTTTTCGCTCGCCGAAGCCAGGCTTCATGCAACCGAAAAAACTATGGCAACGCCGGAAGTTGAAGCGATTTATTTTGGCCTGTTTCTATTACACAGGGCGTCGACCTGTGCAGTGGCTGGCGGCACTTTCAGGGGCTGACAATACACCAACGATGTGAATGTTTGCGACCACGTCCTTTCTACCTCCTGCCTCGCCCTGCCGTCAAACAGGCCTGTATACCTCGCCTTAGGCGATGGTCTGCCGAAAGGCAGGCTCTCCAAGGCAACGATGTAAAGGATGCCAAAAGTCAACCTGTTTAAAGCAATAAATACGATGAAAGGCTATATGTATATTTTGGAATGTGCAGATGGTACTTACTATACCGGCAGTACAATTGATTTATACAGACGCTTTCGTGAACATCAATTGGGGAGAGCTGCCAATCATACCAAAAAGCGACTTCCAGTGAAACTTGTCTATTTTGAAGAGTTTACAACGGTACAGCAAGCTTATCACCGGGAAAAACAAGTGCAAGGTTGGTGTCGTCAAAAGAAAGAAGCTTTGATATTCTATCATAAAAAAGATTTGCCTGATTTATCAATAGCCTATCGAGATAGAAAGTAGAATGATTTCGCCCGCTGGCTTCGAGAGCCTCAGCCAGCTTCGAGAGCCTCAGCCAGCTTCGAGAGCCTCAGTCAGCTTTGAGAACCTCAGCCAGCTATCGAGAGCCTCAGCCAGCTTCGGGAGCCTCAGCCAGATTCGGGCCTTTCGACAGGCTCAAGAATCCAACCTCAGCAGGGGGGGCGAGAGCTGTTTCGATAACCCTCAACATCCACTCAGCCTACTGAACTCATTCTAACCAAACATCTCAAACTCTTAAAACCTGCATCTTTCCCAATTATTCGTATAATCGCAATTTCTATTTGGGAAACTTTTGTATTTTCATCTGCGAAACCACTCATTAATATCAGTAGGATGAATGCAAAACTAATAAAGCGTCTATCGCTTCTGGGCGCAGCAATGGGTTTAGGAGACGAATTACTGGCGTTAATCAATATGAT
>JAWOEH010000231.1:0-16088 GCA_046482855.1 Bacteroidales bacterium
CGTGTATCGATGTTGAATGAGGAGATGCAAGCAAGAGTTGAGTTTTATAACTTGTCTACTTGTGGCGATACCCTTGGCTGTAACTATCTTTGGGACTTTGGTGATGGCAATACCAGTACCCGGCGTGATGTGGTTCACCATTACGAAGCCCTGGGGCAGTATGACGTAAACTTGCGCGTAACCTCTACCAAAGGATGTGTGAACAACATAACGCTGGAGAATGCGGTGGAGGTGATTGGCGAGGGCATAATTAAATTTCCCAATGCTTTTATTCCAAGCGAGGAAGGACCCAATGCCGGGTATTATAATACTCCGGATTATAAAAATCAGGTTTTTCATCCTGTTACAAAAGGGGTGATTGACTACCATCTGGTTATCTATAACCGGTGGGGCGAAATTGTCTTTGAAACACGTGACTTAGAGATAGGATGGGATGGTTATATTGATGGTAAATTGGCCAAGCAGGATGTTTATGTATATAAAGCTACCGGGAAGTTTACCAATGGCGAGCCCTTTGAGAAAGTGGGCGATGTAACTTTAATTCAATAGGAACGAGACATTTGTTAAGAAAAATGTAAGTTTGTGGAAATTAATTTGAAATAGAGTGAAGAAGTTAGTAACGATAATAGTGTGTTTCTTTGCTTTAGGTCAGCTGTTTGCTCAGGATTCACAACTTTCACAGTTTTATTCCAGTCCCCTTTATCTGGCACCTTCGTTTGCCGGTGCTACGGATGGCGACAGGATAGCTATGAATTATCGAAACCAATGGCCTGCACTGCCTAAATCATTTGTGACCTATGTTTTTAGCTATGGCCACTATTTTCCCCGAATGAACAGTGGCCTGGGGGTGCTTGTTACGCGCGAACAGGCAGGAACCAGTCAGCTGGCTACTACCAATGCCGGTCTGCTTTATTCGTACAACATTATTATTAATAGTAAATGGAGTGTGCGACCCGGTTTATCTTTTCTGTACACGGAGCGAAGTCTGAATTTTGATAAACTGATTTTTGGCGATGAATTAATTAGCGACGATACTGGCGGGAGTGTGGCAGTACCTACCTTGGATCGCAAGGCTGATATTGATGCAGCTGCTTCGGTGCTTGCTTACAATGAAAAATATTGGGTGGGCCTTACTGTAGATCATATTTTACAACCCGATCGATCACTTACCGGGAGTGAAAGTTTGGTGCCGATGAAGTTCACACTATTTGGCGGAGCTAAAATTCCTATACTTCGCAGATACAATAAGCCCAGTGGGCAAAGTTTATCGCCTGCCTTTTTATACAAACAACAGGGCGTTAATAGTCAGCTCGATATGGGGCTTTATTGGTATCAGATGCCTTTAGCCTTGGGCGTTTGGTATAGAGGTATTCCGGTTTTTAAAAATCAGGTGAGTAATGATGCCATTGCCTTTTTGGTTGGGTATCGATTGAAAAACTTTACCATTGGGTATAGTTATGACTTTACTATCTCTCAGCTCGTTGGAAATACCGGGGGTACTCATGAGCTTTCCATAAACATTCTGTTTAATCAGGGTGTAACAGAACGAGAGAAACGTCGGCAGATTCCTTGTCCGGATATTTAAACCTATACGTGTGGCCTTTAAGGCCACTCTTTTTTTTGAGAATAATTTTCCGCCTTTGGAGGATTCTGTTATATTTGCTATCATCAATAACCGTAAAATAACTATGGAGACTATGAAGAAATTATCGCTTGTATTAAATCTGGTTTTAGTTATCGCCGTTGCTGCGTTATTTTATCTTCATTTTGGAGGTACCCCTGAACCTGTAAAAGGCTCGGTGGAAGGGACACAAACAACAAGCGATTTTCAGGTGGCTTATGTAAATATCGATACGCTAATTGCAAATTACCAAATGTATATCGATAAGCGAGACAAATTAATGGAGAAGCGCGATGAGTCGGAAGCCGAACTCCAGGGAAAAAGTCAATCGTTTGAACGCGATGTGCGCGATTTCCAAAATAAAGTGCAAAAAGAACTCGTTACACGTACCAAAGCCCAAATGATGCAGCAGGAACTCGGACAAAGAGAACAGGAATTGTATCAAATGAAGGATCAGTTGAGTTATAAATTGGCTGAGGAGGAGCAGGTAATGAACCGTCAGGTATTGAATGCCATCATGGATTATTTAGAAAAGTACAATAAAGATCATGGGTATGACTATATTTTGAGCAATGCTTTTGGTGGCCCCTTGCTATATTCCAACGAAGCGTTGAATATTACTCAGCAAGTGTTGGTTGGTCTTAATGAAACCTACGAAAAAGATAACAAATAGCACATGGCCTTTGCCCAAGCTTATTTAGCTAAGCAAGCTTTACGAAAAGAAATTCCCAATCCCCATCCGCATTTGCAGATGGGGATTGTTATTCCCTGTTACAGGGAGCCATCTGTTATGGCCACTATCGACTCGTTATACGCATCCTATTTGCATTATCAACAACCCCTGTTGGTGATTGTGGTGGTGAATTCCTCGGAGCGCGATACAACCGGGTTGAAAGCCTATAATCGTGCTACCTACCAGCAGTTACTACAAAGACGCACCTCCTATCCCGAGACCTTTCGCATCTTTCCAATACTACTTGAGGATATACGCCACAAACATGCAGGGGCTGGGTATGCACGGAAAATTGGTATGGATACGTTGGTTGAGGTGTTTGAAAAATTACGAAAGCCTTCCGGAGTTATTATATCAATGGATGCGGATACGCTTGTAGATGTGAATTTTCTAAATAATGTGCATGAAGCCTACCAGCATGACTCTGAGCTGGGAGTTGCCACACATGGTTTCCGGCATCCGATCGATCTTCCCGAATATACCCTTGAGCACAAACAGGCTATTGTGGCTTATGAGTTGCATATGCGCTATTATAAACATGCTTTGGCGTTTGCCGGATTCCCTTATGCCTACTATACTGTAGGTTCCGCTTTTTCGTGCCGAGCTCAGCTCTATGTAAAACAGGGAGGCATGAACAGACGTAAGGCGGGGGAAGATTTTTATTTTTTGCATAAACTATTTCCTGTGGCAAGGGTGGCAGAATTGCTTGATGTGAAGGTGTTTCCGTCGGCGAGGGTTTCGGATAGAGTGCCTTTTGGAACAGGCCCTCAGGTAGCACAGCTCATAAGTTCGCCAACCTCCTTGCACACCTATGCACTTTCCGCTTTTCGGCAAATACGTGTTTTTTTAGATCAGGTGCCTGCTTTTTATGAAATGCCTCCTAACCCTGAGGTGTTGAAGAGGATTCCGCCTGATTTAAGCGCTTTTTTTGAAGCACAGGGATTTCTCTCTGCCCTTGAGGAGATTCATCAACACAGCGCCTCGTTTGCTGCATTCCGCAAGCGTTTCTTTGGCTGGTTTGACGCCTTTCGTCTCTTAAAACTTCTGAATTCTATGCATGAGGCAGGCGATTATGCCAAGCAACCTGTTGGGCAAGAAGCTGCAAAATTGGCTTTTGAATTGTGGAGGGGGAGGTTTGTTCGGGAAGATCTTCAGGAATTACTCATGTATTATCGGGAAAAAGAGGGCTAATCTTCCTCTACAATTACAAAGATATCCTCGTTATCGCGTTTCATGTAGTACTTTTCGCGGGCAAAACGTTCCAAATTATCCTTGTCGGTTTTTAGCTGCTGCAATCGTGTGCTGTCTTCTTTAATACGCTCCTGATAATATACTTTGTCCTGTTCCAGTTGATGCAGGTGGTTTATTTGACGGGAACGTTCAAGCAGGTTGTTTTGATCGAAAAATACTAACCATACAAGAAATAGTGTGCCTGCAACCAGGTATTTATTCTTGTAATAAGGGGCCAGTTTTTTCAAAAGGTATTGCAGCTGCTTCATGTTTCAAAAATAGTATAAATTGGTAGTTTCTCCAATATCGTTAAGCAGATGAAGCGTTTTTTTGTGGCAAAGAAAAGAGGCTGACTTTACAGCCAGCCTCCAGAGATGTATGGGGGTGATTATTCTCCAAGGAATGGATAACGATAATCGTGTGGGGGTACAAAGTTCTCTTTGATAGAGCGTACCGAAACCCAACGCAGTTGGTTGATGTAAGAACCTGCTTTGTCGTTGGTTCCGGAACCACGTGCGCCGCCGAATGGCTGTTGTCCTACAACAGCACCTGTTGGCTTATCGTTGACATAGAAGTTTCCGGCTGTGTTCACCAAGCGCTTGGTGAGGTAGTCAATTTCGTAGCGATCTTGCGAGAAAATGGCTCCTGTAAGCGCATAGATGGAAGTATTATCAAGTGTATCGAGGGTCTCGTCAATCTTGTTTTCGTCATACACATAAACCGTAACAACAGGGCCAAATAGCTCCTCTTCCATGCTGTAGAAGTGGGGATTGGTAGTTTTAATTACCGTTGGATGTATGAAGTATCCTTCCGACTTGTCGTAATGTCCGCCGATAAGCACTTCTGCATCGTCGGCTTTTTTAGCGCGCTCAATAGCATCGGCATGTTTTTCAAAGGCCGACTCATCGATTACTGCATTTACGAAGTTCGAGAAATCTTCGGGTGATCCTACCTTAATGGATTTAAGATCCTCTTCTACCCACTTCAGAATATCATCGGCCAAATTGCTAGGCAGGTATACACGCGAAGCTGCTGAGCATTTTTGTCCCTGGTATTCGAATCCACCACGTGTGATGGCAGTTGCCACAGCTTTTGCGTCGGCTTTTGGTGCCGCAAAGATGTAATCTTTACCACCGGTTTCGCCAACGATGCGCGGGTAGGTTTTATATTTCTGGATGTTGTTACCAATTGATTTCCAGATGTTTTGGAATACAGGAGTCGAACCGGTGAAGTGGAAGCCTGCAAAATCCGGGCTGTCAAAAACAACCTCGGCAGCTGTAGGTCCTGATGCAAATACCAGGTTGATTACACCATCGGGCACTCCTGCTTCGCGGAAGATTTTCATCACCCAGTGAGCCGAGAATACGTTGAGTTTTGAAGGTTTCCAAACCACAACATTCCCCATCATTGCGGGTGCTGCAGGTAAGTTACCTGTAATGGCCGTGAAGTTAAAGGGCGTAAGCGCAAAAACAAATCCCTCTAGCGGACGGTATTCCACACGGTTCCAAACGCCGGGTGTGGAAATCGGCTGGTCGGCATAGATTTGCATCATATATTTTACGCCAAAGCGCATAAAATCGGCAAATTCGCAAACCGTTTCAATCTCTGCCTGGTGGGCATTTTTTGACGTGCCCAGCATAGCTGCTGCATTCAATTTGTATCGGTAGGGGCCGGTTATTAAATCGGCCGCTTTCAGAAATATTGCAGCACGCTCGTGCCAAGGTGTTGCCGCCCATTTTTCGCGGGCAGCCATAGCTGCATCAATCGCTTGTTGCACGTGCTCGGCACCTCCCTGGTAATAGTGTCCGAGTGTGTGTTTTAGTTCGTGTGGTGGATGAATGCCCACCTTTTTGTCGGAGCGCACTTCTTTTCCTCCAATAACCATTGGCACGTCGTGAACCATTTCCTTGGTTTCCTTTAGCGCCTTTTTAAGCTCTTCTCGGTCGGTTGTACCAGGAGCGTAAGAACGAACAGCCTCATTCTTTGCTTCAGGAATGCTAAAAAGTCCTTTTGGCATAGTTGTTAATGTTTTTTGGGTTGTACATATTTATCCTTTCTACAAATCTAGAAAAAAAGGCTCATTTTTTTTATGAGTTTCATCAGTAAATTGAACTCTTTTAAGAGATGTATTTGGTTACTAGGAGGACACTATTATCTGGCAATTGTTCGGGAAGAGCGTTTGTCATTATTTGATATTAAGATTAATTTTGTTCCTTTTTACAGGGGGTCTCTTGCAACGCACTTTTTTAGGGCGTATGCGATTGAAACATTATCCCCCCCTTGAGGTTTAAGGCTAAAAAATCAACTGTTATTATGCAAAAGCTGTATGCACAATTGGAAAAATGGTTTGGGGATTATGTGATGCAATTTCATAGTAAGGATCCACATTTTCAGAAGAATATTGAAGTGAAACGCGAACACTCGTATCAGGTACATGCGAACATGGAAAAAATGGGTATTCGCATGGAACTTAATGAGGAGCAGCAATTAGTGGCTGAGGCCATTGGATTGCTTCACGATATTGGTCGTTTTGAGCAATTTCGGCGTTATCAAACTTTTTATGATAAGGTAAGTGTAGATCATGCTGATTTGGGTGTATCTGTACTACAAGAACTAAATGTATTACAAGAATGGCCTCAAGAAGCTCAGGAGTGGGTCCTCACCGCAATTAAATGGCATAATAAAAAGGCACTTCCGGAAGATCTTTCCGAAACCGAAAGGCTTTATTGCAAGCTTATTCGCGATGCCGACAAGCTGGATATTTGGCGAGTGGTTACAGCGTACTATTGCCGAATGGATGAGGAGACGAACAATACGTTGCAGCTTGATTTGCCTGATACTCCCGGCTACCAGCCAATAAATGTGGAGCGCATCCGTCAGCATGAAATGGTTGATCTGCAAGATTTAAAAAACTTGAATGATTTTAAGTTACTGCAAGTGGGGTGGGTGTTTGATATTAATTTTGCCACCACTTTGGCGTTGTTGAAACAACGAAACTATTTGACCCCGTTGTTTGCTTCGTTGCCTAATGATGACATTATCGGGGAGTTGAAGAAGGAGGTGGAAAACTATATCGAGAAGGTACTGACTAATAATGGCTAACCCAAATACTTCAAGAATTATTCATGTTAAGAAGTTTTTTGTCATGTTTGATGAACCAATGGCGATTGTTTACGTTGTAACAGTATAATTTAGATTTAATTTAAATAGAGAGGTGTATTATGCCAGTACTAGAACTTTTGCTGTTGACACTCGTGATTGTAATGGTGGCTATAGGAGGCTTGTCGATACGTTTGTTTTTCTCGAAAGATAAACAATTTCGAGGGGGCTCTTGTCAGGCATCGCACAGTTCTGGGTTAAGCGATAAAGGCATAAGCTGTGGCTGCGGAGGCGGCAGCTGTGCAACAGAAGCAACAAAAAATTAATCCGGTAATTACTGACCCGGATTATTCATGAATAATCCCTGTCTACGACAGCGACTAAGATTCAGTAAAGCTTTTTTCAAAAGTTTAACTTCATCTAAGTCGGGGTTAACTCCGATAAAAATCGGAGCAGGCTCTGAACTTAATTCATATTGATAAAAATTTATGAATAGTTCAGGCTAAGATTGGTTTCCTGAAACCTGGTCGTCAACTTCGATGATCAGGTTTTTTAGTTCCGGCGAATAGGAGACCTGGAAATTTCCTTCATTGTCGCTGTAAATGAAGTACCCCCAAATACCAGGTTGCTCATCCATAAATTGGCGGGCTTTCTTGAGCCCCATGACCATAAAGGCTGTTGCCAATGCATCGGCCCGAGCGCATTCATCTGTAATGACGGTGGCACTTAAGAGTTTTCTTCTTACAGGTTTCCCTGTTTTGGGCGAAAGGGTATGTGAATATTTAACACCGTCTTTTTCGTAGAATTTTCTATAATTCCCCGATGTAGCCAGAGATTTTCCGGAAAGACGAATGATTACCTGCAGATCCTGGCCGGGCATAAAGTTGTTTTCAATAGGTTTGTCAATGCCAATGGTCCAATCTTCACCTTTACGGTTTGCTCCTTTTGTGCGAATTTCTCCGCCAATTTCCACCAGGTAATTCTCAATTTTGTTATGGTTCAGGAATTCTGCTACAATATCAACTGAATATCCCTGAGCAATGGCATTCATGTCAAACATCAAGCGAGGATCTTGTTTATGGATTTCATCGCCTGTAAGCCGGATCTTCTCCATACCAACAAATTCTAACATGCTGTCGATAGCCTCTTGGTCAATGGCCGATTTCTCGGTAAACCCAAAACCATATGCGTTTACCAGTGGAGCTACTGTTATATCAAATGCCCCATTGGTTTGGCTGTAAATTTCTTTCGATAGTGAAAGGGCATAAAGAAAGTAATCATCGCCCACATTAATTTCATTACGGTTAATTTGTGATATAACCGATTGGGTATTGTAGGTAGATAAAGAGTTGTCAAACCCCTGTAACAGGTTTGTTATTGCATTATGCAGACCTGAAGTGTCTTTTGTTTCAAGGGTTATTTGGTAAGTTGTACCTTGGGTAAACCCCCTGAATGTATGGTATTTAGTTTGTTTGCAAGAGCTCAGCAGAAGTAAAATTAAGCCAATGAAAACGATAAATATGGTTTGTCGGGTATTCATGAAAGGAAATTTAGTGTTGTTACTGCAAGATAACAAAAAAGGGCAGCAATGTGCTACCCTTTCTGTGAATATCTTCGATTTACCCACCGAAGTCATCCAAATCAATCATCTCTTCGGGTACACCCAGATCATAGAGCATTTTCTGGACCGAATCATTCATGATAGGAGGGCCACAGAGGTAATATTCAATCTCTTCGGGTTCTTCCTTTTTGCTCAAATATTCATCGTAAGCTACCTGGTGTATAAAGCCGGTCAAACCGTCCCAGTTGTCTTCCTCCTTGGGCTCCGATAAAGCAATATGAAAGGAGAAATTGGGGAATTTGCGTTCAATCTCGCGAAAATCTTCTTCATAAAAGATCTCTCTTTTCGAACGAGCTCCATACCAGTAGGACACTTTTCTGTCGGTTTTTAAGGTGTGGAACAGGTGGAAAATGTGTGATCGTAAAGGCGCCATTCCTGCACCTCCGCCAATGTACACCATCTCGCGGTCGGTATCTTTGATAAAGAAATCACCATAGGGCCCTGATACAGTTACTTTGTCGCCGGGTTTGCGGGAGAAAATGAAGGAGGAACAAACACCGGGGTTCACATTTTTAAATGTACCCTTAGAGCGGTCCCATGGGGGCGTGGCAATACGGATGTTTAGTTTCACAATATTCCCTTCGGCCGGGTGGTTGGCCATGGAGTAGGCACGGTAGGTTTCTTCACTGTTTTTCATCTTCAGATTCCACATACCAAATTCATCCCAGTCCTCTCGGAATCGTTCATCTACTTCGATATCTTTTCCGAAATCTACCTCTACTTTAGGTACGTCAATTTGCACATAGCCTCCCGATTTGAAATCCATGGATTCTCCTTCGGGTAATTTCACGACAAATTCTTTTATAAAGGTGGCAACGTTCCTATTGCTAATCACTTCGCATTCCCATTTTTTAATGCCCATAACCGACTTGGGAACGCCGATTTTCATGTCTTCGCGGATTTTCACCTGACAGCCTAATCGCCAGTTGTTTTGTTGCTCTTTGCGTGAAAAGAAGCCGGTTTCTGTTGGTAGGATCTCGCCACCTCCTTCAAATACCTGGCATTTACACATACCGCAGGTCCCGCCACCTCCACATGCCGAGGGCAAGTAGACGCCATTGTTCGACAAGGCTGAAAGAATGGTGCTACCGGGTTCCACTTCCAGTTCCTTTTCTTCGTTGATGGTCAGCTTAACTTCTCCTTGGGGAGTAAGTTTTTTACGTGCGTATAGCAGGATGAGTACCAAGGCCAGGATGATGCCCAGAAAAACCCCGATACTTAGCAGGACCACCATAGTATTTGATGTCAATAGTATCATGTGATGTGTTTTTGCAATTACAATTTAATACCCATAAAGCCCATAAAGGCAATTCCCATCAGGCCGGTAATGATAAAGGTAATACCCAGGCCTCGCAGTGCCGGTGGCACATTTGAATAGCGAATTTTTTCGCGAATGGCAGCAATACCTACAATTGCCAAAAACCAACCGACACCGGAACCCAGTCCAAACACAGTAGCTTCAGCAATGTTATTATAGGCACGCTCTTGCATAAATAATGAGCCTCCTAAAATGGCACAGTTTACAGCAATTAGTGGCAGAAAAATACCCAGATTTGCATAGAGTGTAGGCGAGAATTTTTCAATCACCATCTCAACCAATTGCACCATGGAGGCAATTACGGCAATAAAGAGAATGAAAGATAAAAAACTCAAATCTACGTCGGCAAACCTAGGACTGAGCCAGGTAAGCGCCCCTTCTTGCAGCACAAAGTTTTCAATTAAGTAGTTGATGGGTACGGTAAATCCCAATACAAATATTACGGCTATGCCTAATCCGGTACTGGTTTTTACGGTTTTCGACACCGCCAGGTATGAACACATACCCAGGAAGTAGGCGAATATCATATTGTCGATAAAAATCGACTTGACGAATATGTTGATTAAATTTTCCATAATCTAATGCGGGTTCCAATTAATTTGATTCAATCAGTTTGCGGTTACGGTAACGTTGTATCCATATAATAATACCTACAGTAATCAAAGCCATAGGGGGTAAGATCATCAAACCGTTGTTCTCATATCCAAACTCGTAAAAGGCTTGTGGTACCACCTGTATATCCCAAATGGTTCCGGCTCCCAGTAATTCGCGAAAGAAGCCTACAATAATAAGAATGACCCCATAGCCGGCAGCATTGCCAATTCCATCGAGGAAGGCGGGCCAGGGTTTGTTGCTTAATGCAAAGGCTTCCAGGCGCCCCATTATAATACAGTTAGTAATGATCAGGCCCACAAATACCGAGAGTTGCTTACTTACATCAAACAGGAATGCTTTTAATACCTGGTCGACTAAGATTACCAACGAGGCAATAATGGTTAATTGGACAATGATCCGAATACGTCCTGGAATTTTTGAACGTAAGAGTGAGGTTACTACGTTTGAAATAGCCATTACAAACACTACCGACAATGCCATTACCACCGAAGGTTTAAGTTTAGCGGTTACGGCCAGAGCCGAGCATATGCCTAATACCTGCACGGTAATAGGGTTGCTGTCGTTGAGCGGTTCGGTAAGTAATTTTATATTTTTTCCTGAAAACAGAGGTTCTTTATCTTTACTCATCACCTTCCTCCTTTAGTTTTTGAATGTATGACATGTAATATCCCAGGCCTGTTTCAAGCATATCATCCAATCCGTTACTGGTAATGGTTCCACCTGAAACTCCATCCACTTCATGGGGGGCGTTGGGGTCGGCATTGCCTTTGGTTACCTCAATGGAGACAAATTCATCTTGTTCATTGAAGATCTTTTTGCCAATAAATTGTTTCTGAAACCACTTGGTGTTAATCTCGGCACCCAATCCGGGGGTTTCTCCCTGGTGGTCGAAATTGGCTCCGTATATCGTATTTAAATCACTGTTGAGAGCTACAAATCCCCAAATAGGGCCCCAAAGCCCTTTTCCACGAAGGGTGAAAACATACTTTCGCTCTCCCTTAAACTCCGCTTCGAACATAGGCAGGTTCATTTCAGCCTGGGGCTTACTTAGCTCCTTTTTCATATCTATTTTGAAGGCTTCAACCTTGGGGTTTCGTTCGCCTTTGGTGTCAACCACATAGCTTTCGCGGATGTATTGGTCGTATTTGTCTTCGGCATCATCGGCTGTACTGGCAATGTTTAATGCTGCCAGGATATTTTGTTTTTTATTTACCTCTACGTTCTTCTTCTGGAGTGGCTGCAGCAGCATGGCGGCTACCGAGAGCACTGTGGCTACAGCTATCACCATAATGGCGGCAAAGGTAAAAATGTATCTGTTACTGTACGCTTTCATGATATCATGATTTTTTTAGGCTTTCACTTTTGCTCGTTTCATTCGTTTCTTGATGTTGGCTCCCACCACATAATAGTCAATTAGCGGTGCAAAAACATTCATTAACAGGATCGCCAGCATGACTCCTTCAGGATAGGCCGGATTTAACACACGAATTAAAATGGCCAGGAAGCCAATAAGGAATCCGTAGATGTATTTGCCTCGAGTGGTTTGAGCTGCTGATACCGGATCGGTGGCCATAAATACAGCCCCAAAAGCAAAACCGCCTAGCAATAAGTGTTGATAGGCCGGAATTTCCATAAATGGATTAACTGCAAATAGATTTAAAAGACCCCCCATAGCCAATGCGCCTAATACTGTGCTTAGCATAATTCGCCAACTGCCAATACCTGTAATCAGGAGGATTACTGCCCCAATGAGAACAGCCAGCGTGGAGGTCTCACCAATGGAACCGGGGATAAATCCAAAAAACATGTCGGCCACGCTCGGTAAGTTTTCAATGTTTCCCATTGCCGCTTCGGCCAAAGGAGTTGCCCCCGAGAAGCTATCGATTATGCCTTCCCCTTTCATTACGCCATGCACCCACACTTCGTTCCCTGAAAGATAGGAGGGATAGGCGAAAAACAAGAATGCCCGTGCCGTTAATGCCGGGTTTAAAATATTCATGCCTGTGCCTCCGAATACCTCTTTGCCAATAATAACAGCAAAGGCAGTAGCCATTGCTACCATCCACAAAGGTACGTCAACGGGAAGAACTAAAGGAATCAGCATACCGGAAACCAGAAATCCTTCGTTTACTTCATGGCCTCTTATTTGGGCGAAAGCAAACTCGATGGCGAGTCCTGTAAAATATGAAACCACGATAATAGGTAACACTTCAACCAGGCCTAATAAAAGTTTTGCCCATAAAGTCCCTTCCTCTCCTGTGGCCAGGAAGTGTTGATGGCCAATGTTCCACATGCCAAAAAGCAGCGTTGGTACCAGGGCCATTACTACCAGGCTCATTGTACGTTTCATGTCCACCGCATCGCGAATGTGTGTTCCCGATGTGGTAACCGTGTCGGGAACAAACAGGAAGGTTTCAAAGGCGTCGAAAGTTGCTTCGAACTTTTCAAACTTTCCTCCTTCTTCGAAATGGGGCTTTATCTTATCGATAAATCGTCGTAAACCTTTCATTCGTATATAATTGTAATGTTTTTACTAGGTTAACTCATTTCTTTATGCATCAGGTCGAGCCCCTGACGTAGAATTTTCTGCACTTCAATTTTAGAGGTGCACACATATTCACACAGGGCAAAATCTTCTTCAACAACCTCATAGATTCCTAATTGTTCCATTAAGTCGATGTCCTCAATCATTATTGCTTTGATTAATTGTTGAGGATAGATGTCCATTGGGCAAACTTTTTCATATTCGCCGGTAACAACATAAGCTCTTTCGCCGCCATGCAAATTGGTGTTGAGGCGATGCCTGCGCTTGGGCAGAAAAGCAGACAAGAAGGTTCGGCCAGCGCTATATTTGTTTATTCCGGGAGCAGCCCAGCCCAAAAATTCATACTGATCCCCTTCGGGAATTACCGTAATTTGGTTGTCGAAAAAACTCAGATATCCATCGGAGGATATCCTCTTCCCTGTAAGCACATTGCCGCTGATATAGCGATGTTTGTCAGTTGTTTTTATGTTGTCCTTAATCAGGGGAGCAATGGAGGTCCCGTCAATTAGTTTGTAGTATCGGGGGGTTTTTACCTCAGAGCCGGTTACGGCTACAATTTTTGATACATCATATATTCCCTGTTCAAATAAGCGCCCTATAGCTACAACATGATGGGGCTTAATGGTCCACACTACCTCTCCTTTATTTATAGGGGCTATTTTATTAAGTTGAATGCCTACATTTCCTGCGGGATGCGGTCCTTTAAAGGCATGAATTTGTACTCCTTTTGCTTCGGCGAATGCCGCAGCAGGGGGATAGGCTGCATTTACACCCAAATGAACAGTGCCATCTGTTAGCTTGGCAAGCGCATCAATACCTGTTTGGAAAAGCTTCTTCTCGTCTTGCACGATAAAGTCCATATCCGGAGCCAGGGGAGCCGAATCGAACGCCGAAATAAATATATCCCGTGGCGTTTCGGTTGCCCGGGCAATTATATTATAAGGGCGTTGACGTATAGAAGCCCATAAACCACTTTTTTGCAGTTGCTCAATGATGGTTTCTTTGGGCATGTTGGTTGGATCCCCTTTTTTGAACTCTTCGTACTTTTGCTGGTTGTCAGCCTTTACCACAACCTCCAAAATCTTTCGTCTTTCGCCTCGTACAACATCAATAACCTCTCCACTTACCGGGGAGGTAAATTGCACATCGGGTTGAAATTTATCGAAGAATATGGGGGTTCCGGCCTTCACCTTCGCCCCTGGTTTTGCTACCAGTTTTGGCCGAATGCCTTGAAAGTCGATAGGCTTCACCGCGTAAGTATCGGCCATCTCGGCTTTCACCATAATCTTTTCCGCAGCTCCCTTTAAGGGTATATTTAAACCACGTTTGATTTTGATAACTTCTGACATCGTTTATCTATTTCTGTTTTAACTTGACTCGTTATGCGATTTTGCTGTTAGCTAGCTACTAAACTGATAAATAAAGATATTGTTTAATGTCGTGTGAAAAAAATAACAATCTTTTCGCAGCTTGGCAAACAGAAATTGTTATTCACTACGACTCAAAAATAATAATGTTTCTCTATTTAAGATTCCTATGTCCGATATATTTCCCAAATATTTTTTTTGTCGTTGTTCTATTGGGTATAAAGCCTGTTTCAGATGCATGATCGAAATCTCTTGAAAATAAGAGAAACACTCTTTTGATGAAGCCTCTTCGGACGAATGCCTAACAAAATACCTTTTTGAATGATAGAACAACCCATAGGTGAATCCCTCCTCAATTTTTTGCTACATAAGGTTCCTTATTTTGGTTCTCGTTTTATCCTCTCTTAAAATTGCTATTTTCTTTGAGGCAAAGGTACCCTTTTGTTTAATTATTTTCTCAATAACTTCCTTCTCATTTTAACAAGCTGCTCTATTGGGGAATGGAGATACGTGGTTTGGGTGTGAGGTATAATGCTGTTAGTCAGGTGGTAGTGTGCGACTGCCCTTGTGGGGAACTGTCCAAAAACATGCATTTCAGTATTATTACATGATGGGTATTGGCATTACAGCCTTTCATTTACACACTGCACAATTGGGTTTTGATAGAGGGAGTTCTTATCCTTCATCCATGGTTACTACGGTTGCATCGTAAACATGCAATACTTCTGTCTTTGCTTTAGGAAAGACTTAGATATAAATGATCTGTTGCTTATCGAGGAAGGCTATGTTAAGTTCGCTTTGTCTGCCTGGGATTCATAAACGTATACTTTCATTGGTGAATAGAGGCGGTGGTAAAGAGTTTCGAATGGCGAAGAAATGCAAGTTTCGTGTGCTCTTATGAGTAAAAAAAAGCCGGCACAAGGCCGGCTAAAAATAACCCCTAAAAAACTATCTATGAAGATAGTTACTTATAGGATGGCAAAGAAAGGAAAAAGTTTAATCGTTGAGGGGAAAAGAGTTTGTTTTTAACATTTTTTAATTTAGCCTGCACTATTCATAAATTTCCATCATTATGAATGAAGTTCAGAGCCTGCTTCGATTTTATCCTTTGGCGGCACCCGGACCCATCACCGGATGATTTGCGCCATTGAGGATGCAGGGTTTGAGATAAGGGACTGCATTGCGTGGGCATACTCAACGGGATTTCCAAAAAGTTTATCAATAGATAAAGCAATAGATTCACACGAAAAGAATAAATGGTTAAATGTAGTTAAAATTATTGACAATATATCAACAAAGGATGTCTTGGGAAAATGGAAAAACCATTTAAAAAATGCGAACAATGCGGGGGTGTCATTCCAAAAGAAAAAAACAGAGGTTGGAAT
Source organism: Bacteroidales bacterium (assembly GCA_046482855.1). Taxonomy (GTDB): domain Bacteria; phylum Bacteroidota; class Bacteroidia; order Bacteroidales; family UBA12077; genus CAYVSF01. Next base: position 15,535 of record JAWOEH010000231.1, read on the forward strand.
CAATACGCCAAAAAACGATTTTGTTCACGATCATGTAGTGCTGCCAATCAATCAAAAAAAATACAATGCAAGTGCGATTATTGCGGAACTATCTTTGAACGAGCACCATCACATCAAAGAAGCACAAGGGTTTATTGCTCAAAAGAATGCAGAAGTAAAGACAAAAGCATTACTAAGCCATGCGATCAATGCGGAAAACCCACAAGAAAACCAAAATGTTACGATACAGGGGGGAGGTGGTATTGCTCAATGCGATGCCAAGGGCTGGCTAAACGGAAAAACAATGGACAAAATCAAGGACGCCGAAGCCCTGAAGACTTGGCTTTCAAAAACGAGGTTCTCAGGCAAAGCGGATATAAATGCGTTATGTGCGGCACTGACCGAAACCTTGAAGCTCACCATATTAAATCAATCAAAGACTTTCCAGAATTACGACACAGCCTTACAAACGGATTGTGTGTCTGCCATCAATGTCATTATTACGGAATCCACGGCGGAAAACCTAATTTCATTCACGGTAAATACGCTAAAAAAAATAGCGATTGATAAGGCGG
>JAWOEH010000013.1:0-22109 GCA_046482855.1 Bacteroidales bacterium
TCAATTTTGGCAATGATCTTTATCGGGCTGTCGTACTCATCTAAAATGGACTGTATTTCGGCTACATCTTGGGTATTTCGAACAAAAGAGTGGGCAATAAAATCCAGGTCGTGCTTAATGGCAAACTTAATATACTCTTTATCCTTTTCACTAACCGAAGGCAAGCGGAAGGATACATTGGGCACATTCACGCTTTTGCGCTGCTTTACAACCCCATCGTTCATCACTTCACACACTAAGTGATTCCCCTCCTTTTTAATGCCCTGTAATTCAATATCGCCATCATCGATAAGTATCGTAGCTTTTTCTGGGATATCGGCAACAAACCCTGCATAATTAACCACAATACAGGATTCAGAGCTACTTCCCAATGGATTGCCCTGCACATGAATTTTTTGTCCCCGTTTCACGGGAATGCCACTTTCGCAAGCCACGGTGCGTACTTCGGGGCCTTTTGTATCCAACAGAATCGCAATTTTATCGCTAACCTTTCGCACATCATTTACCACCTTCAAGGAATCCTTCGGGGTTTGATGAGCAGTATTGAGTCGTACCACATTCATCCCCTCCTTGTAAAGCTCTCGAATAAACTCCGGCGTACAATTTTTATCCGAGATAGTGGCAACAATTTTTGTTTTCTTCTGCATGGTTTTTATATTTTAAGACGATCATTTTTTTACTAGCAGACGCATGGCTTCCACTCCTAATCGATAGCCATCCAAGCCCAGGCCCATAATACTACCTTTGCAAACAGGCCCTAAATAGCTTGTATGCCGAAACGCCTCACGCGTAAGCAGATTACTAATGTGAATCTCCAGTACCGGAATCTGAATGGAAGCTACTGCATCCGCCAAGGCAACTGAGGTGTGCGTATAGCCTCCCCCATTTAACAGAACGCCATCAACTTGCTCATTTGCCTGTTGCAAAAGGTTTATCAACTCCCCCTCCACATTTGACTGTTTGTAGGTAAGTTCAATATCGGTAAAGAGGGTCTGCAAGGCAGAAAAAAAATCTTCAAACGAACCTGAACCATATATTTCAGGCTCACGCTTTCCCTGCATATTTAAATTCGGACCATTAAGTATCAACAATTTCATCATACACTGTTTCTATCAACACTCTGCCAGCAGAGCGTAATGTTTATTGGCATTTGTTTATATTTGAGCTGTGCTTTCTTTACTATACAACAAATTTTTACGTAAAGATACACAATAGCTGGCTGTATTGGAAAACCTGAAAGCGTAATTTTTGCATGAATTGGTCGGAAAGCATTGAGAAATTTGAGCACTATCTGCTCCTTGAACGAGGGTTAAACAACAACTCGCGAGAGGCTTATGGTGCGGATGTTAAAAAACTGGCCACCTTTGCGCTGCAGATAAACCTGGACTCACCCGGTCAACTAGCACATAACCATTTGATTGATTTCTTGCATTTCCTCACCGATTTAGGACTTGCCGAGCGATCGCAGGCACGGATTATTTCAGGAATTAAATCCTTTTTCCATTTTTTAGTGCTGGAAGATGAGCTGGAGAGCAACCCGGCAAAATTGATTCATAGTCCCAAATTAGGCCGAAAGTTGCCTCAGGTGTTATCGGCAGAAGAGATTGAAAGCTTGCTTGCTGCCGTGGATTTAAGCAAACCAGAAGGGCACCGAAATAAAGCCATCATCGAAGTGCTGTACGGATGCGGACTACGTGTATCGGAACTCACAGGCCTGCGCATCAGCCACCTATACCTGGGCGACGGGTTTGTACGAATAACCGGAAAAGGCAACAAGGAACGATTGGTCCCTATTGGAAAACAAGCCATTAAGGCGTTGCAATTGTATTTTCAGGACCGAAACCGATTACCTGTTATTCATAAAGAAGCTCGCGATATGGTATTTCTTAATCGGCGCGGAAAAAACCTTACCCGGGTAATGATCTTTACAATACTCAAACAATTGGCCGCAAAAGCAGGAATCGAAAAATCCATCTCGCCTCACACGTTGCGCCATGCCTTTGCCACTCATCTTGTTGAGGGCGGTGCCGATTTGCGAGCCGTTCAGGAGATGCTTGGCCATGCATCCATTCTCACCACCGAAATATATACCCATCTCGATAATCAGTTCCTTCGTCAAACCATTACCGATTATCATCCTCGATCGTGAAAAATGGGCAACAAATAATGGAATTATTTGTTTTTCAGCTGAAGTGAATTTTCTCTATGGAGGAAGATTCGGTTCGCAAATTTTCAATATATTTGTAGTCCATTTTTTTTAAAGCAGTAACCAGCAGAAATTCAACATATTATTTATAATCATAAAAATCAATTACAATGACACAAGGAAAACGTGTTTACAGTTTTGGTAACAAAGAAGCTGATGGGAACACCTCCATGAAGAACCTATTAGGAGGCAAAGGTGCCAACCTTGCCGAGATGAGTTCAATTGGTGTACCCGTGCCCCCTGGATTCACTATTACTACTGATGTATGTATCGAATATAACCAAGTTGGACATGACAAGATAGTTGAGCTCCTGAAGCCCGAAGTAGAAGAAGCCATTAAAAAGGTGGAATCAATCATGGGTATGGAATTCGGCAGTGATGAGAATCCTCTTCTTCTTTCTGTTCGTTCAGGTGCCCGCGTATCCATGCCGGGTATGATGGATACGGTACTTAATCTGGGAATGAATGACAAAGCTGTTGAAGGGCTTGTTAAAAAAACTGGTAACGAGCGTTTTGCTTGGGACTCCTATCGCCGATTTGTGCAAATGTATGGCGATGTGGTATTGGGGATGAAACCTGAATCAAAAGAAGATAGCGACCCATTTGAAGAGATCATTGAAAACCTGAAAGAGGAAAAAGGAATTGAGAATGATCTGGATCTTACCGCCGACGACTTCAAAGAATTAGTGAAGCGATTTAAAGCAGTAGTGAAAGAACGCCTCAACATGGAGTTTCCAACCAATCCTTGGGACCAATTATGGGGAGCTGTTATGGCCGTATTCGAAAGCTGGAATAACGACCGCGCCATTTACTACCGTCAGATGCACAAAATTCCGGATGAGTGGGGAACAGCTGTGAATGTTCAAGCCATGGTATTTGGAAACATGGGCAAAAGCTCGGCAACAGGTGTAGCCTTTACTCGTGATGCCGCTACCGGCGAAAATATCTTTAACGGCGAGTACCTCATTGACGCTCAAGGGGAAGACGTTGTGGCAGGTATCCGTACCCCACAGGAAATTACCATAGAAGGCTCTAAGCGTTGGGCGAAACTCGCAGGCGTAACAGAGGAAGAGCGCGCTTCAAAATATCCCGCATTGGAAGAAACCATGCCCGGGCTCTACAAAGAATTGTTCGACATTCAGAAAAAACTTGAAATCCACTACAAGGATATGCAAGACCTCGAGTTTACCATTCAGGAAGGTAAATTGTGGTTGCTGCAAACACGTAATGGCAAGCGTACAGGTGCTGCCATGGTAAGAATCTCTGTGGAAATGCTGAAAGAGGGACTTATCGATGAGAAAACAGCCATTCTTCGAAATGAACCCAATAGACTTGATGAATTGTTACACCCGGTTTTCGATACGGAAGCCTTAAAATCGGCAACCATTATTGCCAAAGGCCTACCTGCATCACCAGGAGCCGCTACAGGAAAAATCGTATTCTTTGCCGAAGATGCCGAAGAGCAGGCGGAAAAAGGTGAGCCTACTATTTTGGTGCGTATCGAGACTTCTCCTGAAGATCTTCGTGGCATGAACGTAGCCAAAGGCATTCTTACTGCTCGTGGAGGGATGACTTCTCATGCAGCCGTTGTTGCACGTGGAATGGGCAAATGTTGTGTATCAGGTGCCGGCGCTGCAAAAATCGATTACCGCGCACGCACCCTGACGGTTGATGGCAAATCCTTTAAAGAAGGCGATTGGATCTCATTGAACGGAAGTACAGGTGAAGTTTACGAAGGAAAAGTTATTACCAAGAATCCGGAAATGAGCGGAAACTTTGGCAAAGTAATGGATCTGGCCGAGAAGCATGGCAAAATGCTTGTTCGTACCAATGCCGACTCACCAAAAGATGCCACTGTCGCCCGTAAATTTGGCGCACAGGGAATTGGACTGTGTCGTACTGAGCACATGTTCTTCGAAGGCGATCGAATAAAAGCGGTACGCGAAATGATTCTTGCAAGTGACGAAAAAGGCCGTCGGGCAGCTTTAGACAAGCTCTTGCCAATTCAGCGTGAGGACTTTGAAGGAATCTTTGAAGCGATGCAAGATCTGCCTGTAACTGTGCGTCTGCTGGATCCACCATTGCACGAATTTGTGCCACACGAGCCTGAAAACCAAAAAGAGATGGCTGACGAGATGGGCATCAGTATTGAGGAGGTAAAGGCTACTGTTGATTCATTAGCCGAAGTGAACCCAATGTTAGGCCACCGTGGTTGTCGTTTGGGTAATACGTACCCCGAAATTACCGAGATGCAAGCCCGTGCCATTATTGAGGCTGCCTTGAATCTGCAGGCAAAAGGTATTACTGCCATTCCTGAGATCATGATTCCTTTAACAGGAACTTTAGCTGAAATGGAGCTTCAGGAAAAGATTGTGCGAGCTACCATCAAGCAAGTATTTGATGAGCGTAACGAAAGTATCGAATACAAGGTAGGAACCATGATTGAGGTGCCTCGCGCAGCCCTTACGGCTGACGAGATTGCCAAATCAGCTGAATTCTTCTCATTCGGAACCAATGACCTTACTCAGATGACCTTCGGATACTCGCGTGACGATGCCGGTAAATTCTTACCCGTATACATGCAAAAAGGCCTCCTGAAGAACGATCCCTTCCAGGTTTTAGATCAGGAAGGTGTTGGACAACTTGTGAAAATGGGTACAGAAAAAGGTCGCACTACTCGTCCCGACCTGAAAGTAGGGATTTGTGGTGAACACGGCGGTGAGCCAAGTTCTGTAGAATTCTGCCACACAGTTGGTATGAACTACGTCTCTTGTTCTCCTTATCGTGTGCCAATTGCACGCTTGGCAGCTGCTCAAGCAGCTCTAAAAGAAGCCTAAACAAATAACAAAAAGACTCAGGCCTCCGGAAATCCGGAGGCCTTTGTTTTTATATACCACACAAAAAGACCCCAAAAACAATCAATCAGCAAGAAACAAAATATAGTTTTACATTTTTTGTTAACTTTATCTTCAACTTAACTTAACATCAACTTAGCATTACGCTGGAAAAATGAACACAACATTAGAAATCCCCCTAAATGAAATGGTAGCTAATTTACTTAGCAAACATGAGCAGGTTTTTGCGGATACCCCACGCGAGGAGCTCATTAATAAGATTATTAAACGCAGGGAAGCCATTCCTGGCGATACAGGTGTGCTGGCCACATGGACAGCCCCCGAGTCAACCGGTCGTAGCCCCAAAGACACCTATATTGTTAAACGCCCTGAAAGTCAGGGGCGAATCGACTGGGAATCCCCGAATAATATTCCATTAGCTCCGGAGGCATTCGACACACTACTAAAAGACGCTCTTTTACGCCTGGAAAAGAAAAAAGAGCTATTTGTCACCCATCGGGCAATTGGTGCTGAAAGCAATTATGCCATGCCGGTAACAACTGTTACAAGCCATGCATTAACTGCTTTATTCACCGACAATATGTTCCGTCCTCGTCCAAAGGATCTTAGCAAAAGTTGCTTCGCCCACCGTCCCTTTACCCTACTTACCCTACCCATGGATAAGCTTAAAAGACAAAAATATGACGGTCTGCTGCGTAAAATGCCTACGGGCGAAACCTCAGATATGGCTGTGGTTATGGATATGGATAAACGCATTGGCATTATCGTTGGCTCAGCCTATTTGGGAAGCGTAAAAAAGCTGATGTTTACTGTCATGAACTACTACCTCCCTTTTGAAGGAATATTGCCTTTGCACTGCTCTGCCAATGAAGGAAAAAATGGCGATTCAGCGCTACTTCTGGGACTTTCAGGTACAGGAAAAACAACCCTATCAGCCGATCCTGAGCGCTCGCTACTGGGTGACGATGAACATGGTTGGGGAAAAGAGGGCATTGCAAACTTTGAAAATGGATGCTATGCGAAAATGATTGATATCTCAGCCGAAAGTGAACCGGAAATCTACGAGGCCGTGATGCACAAAGAATCCCCAGAGCGTCACGGAGCTATCATCGAAAATGCCATGATGTATCCCAATGGTGTTTTCGACTTTACCGACGACAGACTGACACCCAACTCGCGTTCCTCCTATCCGCTTGCGTTTTTACGTAATATAAAACCCGCGTCAACAAGTGGGCATCCCACAACCATTTTGTTTCTTACGGCCGATGCTTATGGGGTTCTACCCCCTATTTCACGCCTGAACAAAGAACAAGCTATGCTTTGGTTTCTTATGGGCTACACCAGCAAGCTGGCAGGTACCGAAACCGGTGTAAAAGAACCGGAGGCTACCTTCTCTCGATTCTTTGGACAGCCTTTTATGCCTGTTAACCCCGATGTGTATGCCGAAATGCTTGGCGAAAAAATGGATAAACACAAGGTGCGGGTATTCCTGGTAAATACCGGCTGGAGCGGCGGTTCTTACGGAGTAGGTGCACGTATTAAGCTAAAGTATACTCGCTCTATGGTAAACGCAGCCCTGCATGGCACCCTCGATCAAGGCGTATTTGTTGAAGATGACCTGTTCCATCTTTCTATTCCCAAGGAGTGTCCCGGGGTTCCATCCGATATCCTGGTACCGAAAAACACCTGGAAGGATAAACGTGCCTACACACGCACAGCATACGAATTGGCCAAGAAATTCAGCAATGCTTTTGATAAAGCCTATAAGAAAAAGAACATTGCCCCTGAAATAGTAGCAATGTGCCCCGGCAAATAACTTAGTTTAAAACAACTAATTAACTCCCTGCAGACATTAAGCTGCAGGGAGTTTCATAAAGGAATGTTAAGCAATTGTTAAGGTCAATACTTGCACTTAGGCAAATTATTCTTTACTTTGCACCCGCTATTAACCAAACAATACATTATGTTTGTTTTATTACATGTAGCATTGATTCTAAGCGCATACCTTCTTGGGTCGATCCCCACATCGGTTTGGCTGGGGCGAGCTATTTATGGCCTCGATATCCGAGAACACGGGAGTGGTAATCCAGGTGCAACTAACACCTTTCGGGTGCTGGGAAAACCTGCCGGACTCTTTGTATTTCTGATCGATTTCTTTAAAGGCTTTGGTGCCGTTAAGCTCAGCTATTTATTGGTACTCTACCCCGAGGGAAGTGGAGAATTTATCACGTTTCAGCTAGCCTTAGGTATTACCGCCATGTTGGGTCATATCTTCCCAATTTATGTGGGCTTTAAAGGAGGTAAAGGGGTAGCTACACTTTTTGGTGTAATTGCGGCCATTAGCTTTTACCCCACTCTTATTATGGCAGGTATCTTTTTGCTGGTGCTTTTTCTCACGCGTTACGTATCGCTTAGTTCTATCATTGCCGGGATTTCATTTCCCATTTTATTAATTGTGGTTTACAAAGTAACCACTACCTCCTTGATTATTTTCTCGTTGGCTATGGCAGTCATCCTGCTGATTACACATCAAAAAAATATTCAACGATTACTCAAAAAGGAGGAAAACAAAGTTAATTTGATTAAGAAAAGAGGATAACCCCTCTTCGTACATAACAAAAAAAGGCTGGGTTTTACCAGCCTTTTTTTGTTCCTGCTAACTCCTGATCACAATATGTAATCGGTGGATAAAAAATTGGAATCCCTGTCTTTAACAATTCTGTTAATCAACTTCTTATTGGCTTCATTTCCTTTTGCAGCCACCAAACTGCGTATGGAAAAGGAACGTAAAGCATCGAATACCGAAAGCGTACCTTCGGCCGAATCTTTACGACCCGTAAAAGGGAATACATCAGGCCCGCGCTGACATTGACTATTCAGATTTACACGACTCACCTGATTTACCAGAGGATCAATCAGGTGTGCCAGTTCATCGGGATTATTGCCAAACAAGCTTACCTGCTGGCCATAATTTGAGGAAATAATATACTCCAATGGCTCCTCAATGTTTTTAAATGCTCTCATGGGGATAACGGGGCCAAACTGCTCCTCATTATAAACGTGCATAGTTTTATTTACCGGATAGAGCAGCGCAGGATAGAAAAAGGAGGCTGTATGCTCTCCACCATGGGGATTCAACACCTTAGCCCCTTTTGTCACTGCATCTTCAACCAGGGCTTTTAAATAAGCCACCTTTCCTGCTTCGGGCAGAGGCGTGATAGCCACATCCTCATCCCAGGGCATTCCGAGCTTCAATTGATTCAAGGCCTCCACAAATTTTTGGGTATACTCCTCAACAATGGACTCATGCACAAAGAAAATTTTCAGCGCCGTACAGCGTTGGCCATTATAGGACAAAGCACCCAGTACACCCTCCTTTACGGCAAGATCAATATCAGCATCGGGCATGATAATCGCCGGATTTTTAGCCTCCAACCCTAATATACTGCGCATTCGGTGAGGTTTGGGGTGTTGCTTTTTCAGGATATTCGCCACTTTGCTACTACCAATAAAAGCCAATACATTAATTTTCCCGGAACTCAACAGCGGTGTTATCACCTCTTGCCCTTTCCCATAAACCGTATTTACAGCTCCTTTAGGAAAAGCCTGCTGGAATGCCTCTAGCAAGGGATAATGCAGAAGCACACCATTTTTCGGCGGTTTAAATATCACAGTATTGCCCATAATAAGCGCGGGAATAAGTGTGGCAAATGTTTCGTTTAAGGGATAATTAAAAGGGCCCATACACAGAACAACACCCAGAGGCGTACGGCGGGTTTGGGCAATAATACCCTCATGAATCTGAAAACGCGAAGAGTCCCGATCCAAATCTTTCAGCTCTTCAAGGGTATCGTAGATATAGGTAACCGTTCGATCAAACTCCTTGGCAGCATCTTTGTAGGATTTCCCAATCTCCCACATAATAAGCTTTACCACCTCCTCGCGTTTGCTTTTCATCCGTTCGGTAAAATTTACCATGCACCGAATGCGCTGCTCCAGGCTCATAGTAGGCCACTCCCCTCTGCCATCGTCGTATGCACGGATGGCCGAATCCAGAACTTCCATAGCCGAGTCGGCGTCCATCATGGGGTAAGCCCCCAAAACAGCTTGTTCGTGCCCTCCGGTATCGATAGAAAAATAGACAGGCGATACCACAGGTTGCGTTGGTCCTTCCCAAACTTTTAACTTTCCGTCAACCAGAAAGCGATCCTGATGCACTTCTTTCTGACGCATTTCATGTGGAATTTTCTCCCGTGTGGGAAACAGCTTGGCTAAGTTCATTTCGTCGTTCATAGTAGGTAGTTTATGATGATAAACAGCTGAATAGGCGAATTGTTGAGCCAATTGCAGACTCATTTCTGCAGATAAAGCTACGTATCTTAAAATAATGATTCCCAGGATATATATATCCCTAGTAAAACAAAAAGATAACTTATCAATGAATATAACACTACCTTACCTGGGTTCGAATATGCACATCGCGCTGTGGAAAAGGAATCTGAATTCCTTTATCCCGAAACTTCGCATCGATGTCAAAACGCAGATCGCTCTTGATATTTTCGACTTCAAAAGCGTAATCGGTCCAGAAGTAAATCTGAAAATCCAACGAAGAATCGCCAAAATCGGAAAACCGAACAAAGGGTACCGGATGTTTCACCACGCGTTTATGAGCGGCGGCGCATGACAACAATACCTCCTTCACCAATTCTACATCACTGCCATAAGCCACTCCAACACCTACGTGAAATCGTGTGGTTTTATTAATATGACTCCAATTAATTACATTCTCCGAGATAAACCGGGAATTGGGTATGATAACAATTATATTATCGCGGGTTTCAATCTTTGTGGTGCGAAAGGAAATATCCATTACTCGCCCAAGTTCATCATCCAGCTCAACAACATCGTTTACCTTAATATTGGCCTCAAAAAGCAAAAACAATCCCGAAACAATATCTTTAAATATCTGCTGTAAGCCTAAGCCCAAACCCACTAACAAAGCAGCGGAACCAGCCAACAAAAAAGTAATCTTAATACCCACCACCTCCAGCACTATCATAATGGTAATAATCCAGACGATATAGCGTATAAGCTGAAAAAGCGATTGACTCTTACCCTTATCGACACGATCGAGTGTATAAATTTTACGCACAAAAATCCGCCGTATAATCGTAAGCAGGATCTTGGTTACAATAAGAATAATAAGCGCAAACAGCACCTCCGATACGGTAATAGAAAAATTGTCGGTTTTAAAGAGCGTCTTCTCAAGGATTTCGTTCAGATTCATACGGATGTGCTTTTAGGTTTGCTTCTGCCAATTTACAATTTTTTCCGAGGGTTACTTTTTATCTTCCGGGAAAAGTTGATCAAGCAGGGTACGCAAACGATTGGGCCCGATATGGGTCTCGATGCGTCCATTTTGAGAAAGTGAAATCGCACCAGTCTCTTCCGATACAGTAATCACCACACCATCGGCTTTTTCGGTGAGTCCCAGGGCAGCTCTGTGTCGCATTCCAAAATGGGCAGGAATATCCAGGCGTTCGGTAGTGGGCAATACACAGCGGGCAGCCCAAATGCGATTTTTGTGAATAATAACGGCGCCATCGTGCAGGGGGCTGTTCTTAAAAAAAATGGACTCCAGCAATCGCCCTGAAACATCCGCATTAATGATATCTCCCGTTTTTGCGTAGGTAAACAAATCCGACTTTCTTGTTATCACAATCAAAGCTCCGGTTTTCAGAGCCGACATATTTGTACAGGCATTCACAATAGCTGAAATGTTCACTTTCCCGGTGGCCGCCTTACTCCGGAATGAGAAGATATGATCCAGCGAAAACTTTTGCGAGGAAAGATAACGCGAACCAAAAATGAGCAGGAAACGACGAATTTCTTGCTGAAACACAATAATAAGCGCAATGACTCCCACGCCAATTACCTGCCCCAGGATGTTGCCCAGTAACTGCATATTAAGGGCTTTAACAATAAGCCAAAGCAAATAAAAAGTAAAGATGGCGATAAAAATATTGAAAGCGGCCGTACCCCTTATCAGATTGTATATCTGATATATCAGAAAAGCCACCAGCAGGATGTCCAGGATATCTAAAAAACGTATGGCAATAAAGCTAAGTATCATGTTATTTCCAGTTTTCCAGGGTTGCCTGTTCATATTTCTTAACCAAAGCCAGTGTCTGCCGAGCTTCTTTTACATCGTGAACACGCAGGATGTCCGTTCCCTTTTGCATCGCCAATGTGTGTACTACGGTAGTGCCATTAAGCGCCTCCTGCGCCGTCACATCCAAACAGTTGTAAATCATCGACTTTCGAGAGACACCAACGAGTAAAGGTAAACCAAAGATTTGAAGATCTTCCAGATAATGTAATAACTGGTAATTCTGTTCCAATGTTTTCCCAAAACCAAAACCCGGATCCAAAATTACATCATTCACGCCCATTTTACGTAATACATCAGTTTTTTTTGCAAAATAACCAATAATGTCTTTCATTAAATGGGTATAAGTCGGGCTCTTCTGCATGGTTTGGGGCTTTCCCTGCATATGCATCATAATATAAGGAACCTGCAAGTCGGCAATAGTAGAGAACATCTGTTCGTCCATGTCCCCTGCCGAGATATCATTGATCATAGCCACGTTGTACTGCTCCACACTTTTACGGGCAATATGGGCACGAAAGGTATCCAATGAGGTAATTACATCCGGGTGTTGGCGTTTTAGCCAGTCGAGCACTGGCTCCAATCGTTCCCACTCTTGCCCTTCGGTTATGTGGTGAGCTCCCGGGCGCGAAGAATACCCCCCGATATCAATCATATCGGCTCCCTGTGCAAGTAACTCCCTAACACGTTGCTGTATAGCTTCCATGCGTGTGTAACTACCCCCATCGAAAAACGAGTCGGGCGTAATATTCAAAATCCCCATCACTTTAGGAGAATGTAAATCTACCAGTTTTCCACGGCAGTTGAGGGTATATTTTTTAGAAAAAAAAGTATCTTTATCGCTCATTTAACAGGTGTTTTCCTTACAAATGTAAAATTTTTTCGTTACATAGTGTTCCGTTTTCAGCAATGTGTAGCCAACACCTGATGAGCAACAAAAAATAGCAACCCATTATATGAGTTTTATTGTTATTGAAGGCCTGGATGGGTCAGGAAAATCGACCCAAATGAAAAAATTTAACAGATACCTGAAAGATCACCAGATCGATTCGGAGTACCTGCACTTTCCACGCACCGACTCGCCGGTTTACGGCGATTTGATAAGCCGTTTTTTACGGGGCGAGTTAGGAGCCATCGAGCAAGTGCATCCCTACCTGGTGGCCTTACTTTTTGCCGGCGACAGAGCCGAAACCAAAGGCCAACTAAACCAGTGGTTGGCAAGTGGGAAAACGATCGTCCTCGACCGCTACGTATATTCAAACATTGCCTTTCAGTGTGCCAAGCTAGCCACCCACGAGGAACAAGACGAACTGCGAAAATGGATTTTGGAAACAGAATTTAACCACTTCAAAATTCCGAAACCTCACATGAGTATCTTCCTGGATGTGCCCTTCTCCTTCATCCAACAAAACCTGGAAAACAACCGCTGTGGCGATGATCGCACCTACCTTCAGGGAAGAGAAGATATTCATGAGCAAGATTTGCAATTTCAGGAGCAGGTACGACAAATGTACCTGCGAACCGCTGAAACTTCCAATGAACTTCAAGTGCTCAACTGCGTTTCATCGGAAGGTACGATGAAATCGGCCGAGACAATCTTCCAGGAACTTCTGCACCTGCTCAACAAGCATAACATACTGTAAAAAAATAGATATACAGCAAACTGAATGAAAACACGTTAAAGAACAAAGCTATGAAGTACATCCGACTCGCTGCGCGCCTATTGGTGGCTCTTGTTTTTCTATTTTCGGGATTTGTAAAAGGAATTGATCCCTTGGGTTCAACCTACAAATTTGTCGATTACTTCGAGGCTTTTGGCATGGCCTTCCTCGAACCTCTGGCTTTCCCTTTGGCTATATTATTAAACGCCCTGGAATTTGCCCTTGGCTTTGGGTTATTACTAAAGGTTAAAATGCGCCTCAATGCCTGGCTAACGCTTGTTTTTATGTCTTTTTTCACTGTCCTCACGTTCATTCTGGCTCTATATAATCCGGTAAGCGACTGCGGTTGTTTTGGTGATGCACTGATTCTGACCAACTGGGAAACCTTCTGGAAGAATCTGATCATCATGATACCCGTGCTCATTATCTTTTTCCAACGGGATCAATTTCAAGTTTCCTGCTCTTCGGCACGTCAATGGGCCCTATGGAGCCTTGGCCCCATACTTATGCTGCTCATTTCGTGGTACAACTACAACCACCTGCCTGTAATCGATTTTCGCCCCTACAATGTAGGTGCCCACATTCCCTCAAAAATGGAAATCCCCGAAGGAGCACCACAACCCGAATATGAAACGTTGTTAGTGTATGAGAAAGACGGTCAGCAAAAAGAATTTACCCTTGAAAACCTGCCCGACAGCACTTGGAGTTGGATAGCTACAGAAAATAAAAAGGTAAAGGAAGGGTATCAACCGCCCATTCATGATTTTGCTATCAGCACGCCCGAGGGCGTGGATGTTACCGATAACACCCTGCAATACAATGGCTTTACCCTACTGGTGATAGCTTACGATTTAGCCCAAACAAACACGGAAGCCATGAAAGAACTGCATGAACTTTATCAGCAATGTCGTGCCGAAGAGAGTTGTCAATTCATGGTGGTTACCTCATCGTTAAGCTCCACCATACAGACGTTTAATCAGGAAACCGACACACAAATGCCGTTTTACAATGCCGACGAAATTACCTTAAAAACTATCGTGCGGGCAAATCCGGGAGTGCTTCTGTTAAAAAACGGTGTCATTATGGATAAATGGCACTACCGGGATCTTCCCACGTATGATCAACTAAAAGAGACCTACTTCAACCATCCGATATACGCACCAATACCCTAACTGAGTGATTACTTTCATTGTCAAACGGATGGGCTACGCACTCCTCATTTTATGGGGAGTGGTAACAGTAATATTCCTCATATTCACTGTTATGCCGGGCGATCCTGCCCGTATGATGATGGGTCAGCGTGCCGATGAGCAAACCTTAGAAAAAATTCGTGGGGAGCTGGGCTTAAATGAACCTTTATCCATGCAATATTTGCATTACCTTAATGATCTGTCCCCCCTCTCTTTTTTTCGACACGATGCACCCGAGACCTATTTCTACTTGGATCAAACACTCTATCCTCCGCATAGCGCTATAGTGAAAGGGAAAAGATGGATGATGGTGGTAAAGGCTCCCTATTTAGGAAGATCGTTTCAGCAAAACCGAGCAGTTGGCACCATTTTACGGGAAACATTTCCCAACACGTTGATATTAGCCCTGGCCTCCATTATATTTGCCACCTTCTTAGGCATTACAATGGGCGTTATTGCGGCGCTATTCAGAGATACATGGCTGGATCGTGGATTGTTAACCCTCTCGGCTCTGGGCATGTCCATCCCCTCATTTTTTGCGGCCATCGTAATCGGCTGGCTCTTTGCTTTTAAACTGGGCGACATCACAGGCCTCCCCCTGACAGGCAATCTGTTTGAGGTAGACGATTTTGGCGAAGGCACCCGACTCCATCTGTCCCATTTACTTTTACCGGCACTTACGCTTGGCATACGTCCCTTGTCAGTGGTATTACAGCTAATGCGAAACGCCTTGCTCGATGTTTTGAATCAGGATTTTATCACCACGGCCAGGGCCAAGGGCCTCCCATTTCGTCGCATACTTTTCCGACACGCTTTCCCTAATGCCTTAAACCCGGTAATTACAGCAGTATCCGGGTGGTTTGCCTCCATGCTGGCAGGAGTGGTATTTGTTGAGTATATTTTTGGTTGGAAAGGGCTGGGCAATGTAATTGTTGAAGCCCTGAATAAATACGATCTTCCGTTGGTTATGGGTTGTATCCTGACCATTGCCTGCGTTTTTATTATTGTCAACACCTTGGTTGATCTTACCTATGCCTGGCTCGACCCACGTGTACGCGTAAGCTAAGGCTCGCTGCAAAACAGATTTTTCGTCTGCGGGATTTTTCGTAATTTTGGAAGATACAAAACATAAAATCAGCCACGATATGAGAAAAAAACTAGTTGCCGGTAATTGGAAAATGAACATGACCTTCCAGGAAGGGATCGAACTGATCAACAAATTGCTCAATCAGGCACAAAATATACCTCAAGATGTTGAGCTATTAATTGCTCCGCCATACATACACACCAGTGAGGCTGCCCGTTTATTAAAAGATGGGGCGATTTACTTAGGAGCGCAAAATTGTTCCCAATTCGACGGCGGAGCCTACACAGGTGAAATTAGTGCCCGCATGTTACGCTCATGCGGGGTATCGCATGTAATTTTGGGACACAGCGAACGACGCGCCTATTTTCACGAAGACAGCGATATGCTGAAAGATAAACTATCGCAGGCCTTGCACAACCAGCTTACACCCATTTTATGCTGTGGCGAACAGTTGGAAGAACGTACATCCGATAATCACTTTAAAACCATCACCAAGCAGTTAGAAAACGTGCTTTTTCATTTTTCCCCGGAAGAGTTACAGACACTTATCATTGCCTATGAGCCGGTATGGGCCATTGGCACCGGCAAAACAGCCTCGCCGGAACAAGCCCAGGAAATGCACGCGCATATACGCCAACTTGTAAACAATAAATTTGGTCAGTCATTTGCCGAAAATATTACAATTCTATACGGAGGCAGCTGCAAACCCTCCAATGCAAAAGAGCTTTTTGCCAAACCGGATGTTGACGGAGGTCTTATTGGAGGAGCCTCGTTAAAGCCCGACGACTTTATGGCAATTGCAAAATCCTTCCCTCATAAGTAGCAGCAGCTCTCATTTCTGAAAAAACTTGCATTGTGCGCTTCCTGCATCAAACAGGAAGCTCACTTTATAAGAAGATCTTAACAAAAAACAAAGTACCTTTACCTCCATTCCAAAGAATTCATTCTCAATAAAGCGCTACATAAAATGAAAGATACCATTGAAGTAATCCTAAACTTTGCAGGTGACAATACACATGAAAGCAAAGAAATTCTCATTGCTGAGATGAGTACTTTGCCCTATCATACGTTTCAGGAAGAGACAAATAAACTCTTGGCCTATATCGATAGTGATAAATTTGACGAAGAGCAGTTAAAATCTTTATACTCATTGCAACACCATCCCGATACAATTCAGTACAGCTACCAAAACATAAAAGAAAAAAACTGGAATGAGGAGTGGGAAAAGAATTTTGATCCCATTGTTGTGGAAGATAAATGTGTTATTTACGCACCTTTTCACAAAAACCGTCCACAAGCACAATACGAAATTGAAATCATGCCAAAAATGTCCTTTGGCACAGGCCACCATGCTACAACTTATCTGATGATTCAATACATGTTTCGCATGGACTTTACAAATAAAAAGGTTCTGGACATGGGCTGTGGAACAGCTGTTTTAGCTATTCTGGCCGAGAAATTAAAGGCAGCGCATTGTATTGCCATTGATAATGATGACTGGGCGTACCAAAATGCAAAAGAAAATGTAATCCTCAATGATTGCGAACGCACGCAGGTACAATTGGGCAACGTCGAAAGCCTGCAGGGCCTGACGGTTGATGTCATTCTGGCAAATATCAACAGAAATGTACTATTGGAAGATATCCCTGTATATGTAAGCGCATTAAAACCGGGTGGAGAACTGCTATTGAGTGGCATTTTAAAAGAAGATTTCGAAAAAATATACGCCAAAGCTCTACAGTCGGGCTTAGATTTTCATGGTAAACTGGAGCGCAACAACTGGAATGCAGCTCTTTTTTCCAAAAAATAAATCGCATGCAAAAAGTTTACCTCCCTCTTATGCTGTTGTTTGTACTTACTAGTACAAAGCTTTATGCCCAACAACCCGAGGCTTTCAGTACCGATTCAGCAACCTTCATCGAAGAGTTTGAAGAATTTGTAGAAACCAATATTTCAGAAGAAAACGAAGTATTCTTCGATAAATTTATTGAGCTTTGGGAGCAGGGACAGGTAACCGAAGAGCAACAAAAACAAATAATGACTACTGCCAATTTGCTATTGGCAAAAAATGCCAGACGAAAACCCCACTTTATTCCTTATGTCGAAGCACTCACCCTATTCCTCTCCTCAGAGTTGGGAACTAAGAACTTTGCCGATTGGGATGCCGGTATTGCCTATATATTAACGAAAGAGGAGCGCCCTTTACGAAAAATGACGGTCTATCTGCAAAATGCCGCAGCACTTATTAAAGAAGGGACGATAAGAGCCAGTTATACTATGGCTTGGAAAGCTTCCACAAAGGACTTCTCTTTTGAAGTGACCGATGAAAGCTTATTCATTATATTTCCTAAAACCGATCTCACCTGCAAAATTAAGGATGATAGCATTACCATATACAATACTTCGGGAAGATACAATCCGATAAGTGGAACCTGGAGAGGCAAGCAGGGTAAAGTAACATGGGAACGGGCAGGATACCCGGCCAATGATGTATATGCCTTGCTACCAAACAAATATCAATTACAACTAACCAAGTCAAAATATGATCTCGATTCGGTGCGCTTTGTCAACAAACTCTACCTGGACGAGGAGATGCTCGGTGAATTTTCCGACGAAGTAACCCACATAATAAAGCCAACACAAGCCAGTTATCCCCAATTTTCCTCCTACAAAAAGTATTATGAAATTCCTGAAATCTATCCGGATATCGACTTTCGGGGCGGTCTGAGTATGAGAGGCGCGAACCTGATGGGTACAGGTACCGCGGAAAACCGCGCATTGCTGGCCATAAAATCGGGCAACGCCACTTTTCTGGAAGCCCACAGTGAAACTTTTTTGTTTGGTCAAAAACAGGCTGTGAGCACCAACACACAAGTAAACATCCGCATTGACGGAGATTCCATCTATCATCCGGGTATTGGTTTTCACTATTCCATTCAGGCCCGGGAAGTATCTCTTGCCCCTTCGGAACGAATGATTTCCAAAAGCCCCTACTACGACTCCTACCATGCTGTATCCATTAACATCGACCGCATGATGTGGCGCCAGGGGGAAGATAAAATTTACCTTACCACAGGCCGTAATGCCACTACAGGCAATGGCATTTTTACCTCGGAGAACTTCTACAATCTGCAGGATTTTGAACGCATACAAATGCGCGATGCCAGACATCCGTTGGTTGTATTGCGTGATCTTTCCAAAAAGCTAAAAACTCAAACCCTTACGACAAAACAAATTGCCGATTATATGGCTTATCCGTTGCATCAAATGCGGCAAATGCTTTTATTCCTGGCCGTGGAAGGATTTGTTTTTTATGATTATGAACGCGACATAGCCACCATAAATGACAAACTCTATGACTATATCGATGCGCGTTTGGGACGAATTGATTACGATATCATCAAATTCGAATCCATTGTAAATGCCCCGCAACATAATGGCGTTTTTGATTTACAATCGAAAGATTTAACCATTGAAGGCGTTAAGGAGGTCTATGTTTCAGACTCGCAATTTGTGGTTATCCTACCCAAAAATCAAGAAATTATTCTCAAAAAAAACCGAAACTTTCAATTCGGAGGTAAGGTATACGGCGGCCTTTTTACTTTTTATGGAGATAATTTCTTTTTCGACTATGAAAAGTTCAACATCGATATGGAAACGATTGACTCCATTACCATGCGGGTACAAACAGAGGAACGCGACATGTACAATCGGGCCATGTTGGCCCAAGTACAAAACAGCATTCAGGATCTTTCCGGAGCCTTACAAATTGATGCGCCCGACAATAAGTCGGGAATGGAAGATTATCCGCACTTTCCCACCTTCGTTAGCCGGGGCGATTCCTATATTTATTATGATGACATTACTATTCACAATGGGGTATACGATCGGGAACAGTTCTATTTTCAGTTGGCTCCCTTTACCATTGATAGTCTGGACAACTTTTCCACAAGCGGACTCAATTTCGATGGAGAGTTCTATTCAGCCGACATCTTTCCCCCGTTTGAAGAGTCGGTATACCTGCGCCCCGATAAATCGATGGGATTTGTTCGAAAAACCCCGGAGCAGGGCTTTCCCCTGTATCAGGGAAAAGGCACCTTCTTTCGGAATATCGATCTCAGCAATAAAGGACTGCGTGGAGCAGGAGCTGTAGCCTACCTCGGTAGTGAATCGCAAACCGACTCTATCCTGTTCTTCCCGGATAGTACGCGCATCCATGCCAATGAATTTACCCTGGCCCAACGCACCACCGGCATTGAGTATCCTGCCGTTACCGGAGAAGCCATTGATATAAAATGGTATCCGTACCAGGATGTAATGTATGCCAATCAATCGGAAGCTCCCTTTGTCATGTACAACCAAAAAGCAATCCTTAGCGGAAATCTCGACTTGCGTCCTACAGGATTAGAAGGCGCAGGAACGATGGATCTGCAGAAAGCAGTAATGGAATCGAAAAAATATGCCTACAATGCTTTAGATTTTAGCACCGATACCACCGCCTTCCGATTGAAAGGGAAAACCTCCGAAAAACAAGCCTTTATAACAGAAAATTTGAATGCGCACATCGATTTTCGTGACCAACTGGGCACCTTTACCTCAAACAATAGCTACGCCCTTGCCGAATTTCAGGAGAACCTGTACGTTAGCTACCTGGACAAGTTCAACTGGCAAATAACACCCAATATCCTGGAAATTAAATCGGATCCCCAAATCGATGCAACAACCGATCCATCGATACGTGAGCTGGCAGCTCTGAAAGATGATGCTTTGCCGGGGGCCCTGTTCATGTCCCGACACAAAAGCCAGGACTCCTTGCGCTTTGCCAGCATATATACGGAATTCCATGTGGACTCCACCGAAATCAGGGCAAAGGAAGTGGAGTACATGCATGTAGCCGATGCTGCAATCTTCCCCTACGAAGGGGAAGTGACCATTGGCAGCCAGGCCATGATGGATACCTTAAACGATGCAGAAATCATCGCCAATAGAGAAAAGCAATACCACCGGATTTTCAATGCAAAACTCAATGTGTCCGGCCGAAATGAATATACTGGCACCGGCGATTATACCTATATCGACCGTACCGATGCCGAGCAGGTAATCCACTTTACCAATATTTTCGTCGACACCATGTATCGGACTGTAGCCGAGGCCAACCTGACAGAGCCCGACGATTTCACCCTCAGCCCTGAGTTTCAGTATCAGGGAAAGAGCATTCTGTTTGCCGACCAACCCTACTTAACATTTGATGGAGGAGCAAAACTGGGCCATAGTTGCAACCGTTTTGGACAAAACTACCTAACCTTCAGGGCTCCGATAAACCCGGATAGTTTATATATCCCCATGCCCAAAGAGGGACGAAGCATTAATGGTCATAAGCTTTTTGCAGGGTCATTTATCACCATCGATTCCTCCTTCATCTATTCGAGTTTTGTTACGCCCCGGCGCGACCCAAATGATGAGCAACTGGTAGTGCCGGAAGGATACCTTCACTACGATGTAAATGCCGACAAATACCAAGTGGCTTCCGCCGAAAAACTTCATCACCCCGATTCAGCCGGAAACATCGTTATCTTCCAACGAGATATTTGTGAACTTTATAGCAAAGGTAAGATCAACATAGGAATCGATCTGGGAAATATCCGGATGCAGCCCACCGGAAGTATCCGCCATAAATTGGAAGAGAATGACATCAAAGCCGATATTTTGCTGCCTATGGACTTTTTCTTTTCCGGAGCAGCGCTGGATACCATGCGTAAAGAGCTGCTTTCCTATACAGGCTTACAAAGCTTCGACATGAACAATGCAGGTTTCCAGTGGAAGCTAAAAGAACACTTGGGAACAGCCGATGCACAAACCTTCACCAAACAGCTAAGCTTATACGGAACCGAGGCTAAACTACCCAAAGCCAGCGAACATACCCTGCTGATTGACGATTTGGATTTACAATGGCGAACTCGTGAGAACCACTACCTATCCTATGGGAAATTTGCCCTGGTTACACTCAATAATAAACCAGTAAACCGCTATGTGGATGGCTATTTCGAAATGATTAAACGCCGTACCGGCGATTTATGGCGACTCTACATCAAGCTTCCTGACGGGAACTATTATTACTTTTCCTATTCCCGTTCAGTGTTGCAAGTACTTTCGAGCAACAAAGTATTTCTGGAGATAATTGACGACCTTCCCCTACGCAAGCGAAAGGAGAAATCTATCGGTCCGGGACCAAAGTATCGCTACATCATCTCGACAAACAGAAATATGCAACAATTTTTGCAGCGCATGAAAAAACTGGAACGTCAGGAGGAGATGCAAGAATCTGATGAGCCAGCTCCAACACAGGAGACACCTTAGCCTGAACAGGCTTGAAGTATTCGGGGCAGATAACACACCCGGCAAAAAGCGTCCTTATGTGGAATTTACATTTGGGCGTTACATTTTCATGCTAAAAACCCAATGCCGGTGCTATAAAGATAATTTTCACGAAGAGATACTACTGTATATGAGCAAAAATAGGTAGGTTTGTTTTAGTAAAAAATAGCAAGTATGTGGGCAACACTCATTAAACATCATATAAAAGCCAGTTTTCGAAGTCCATTGCTGCACGAAAGCACATTTGCCAGAGTGATGTCGGGGGTAATTATTTTCTTTCTAAGCCTCCAATTGATAGCTCTGGGAATAGGGGCTCCGATACTATTACAGGAGAAAAGCGGCGACGTAAACCTGCAGCAAACAGTATATGGGTTGATTCTGTTTTTTGCAGCATTCGACTTAGCCATGCGCACCATACTGCAAAAGGCTCCCTCCTTTAACCTGACCCCCTATTTATTGCAACCCATAAAAAAACGCAAACTGGCAGGTTTTATGTTGGTGCGTTCCTGGATCAGCTATACAAACCTCTATCAACACATTTTTCTTTTGCCCTTTATGCTCATGTT
>JAWOEH010000025.1:0-13732 GCA_046482855.1 Bacteroidales bacterium
CAATTTATCCTTATCGCCAAAGTTGTCGTAGCTGGAAACAATCACTTTCTCTCCCGGCTCCAGCCCTTCCAACACTTCGTAATATTGTGGATTCTGACGACCTATGCGAATACTTCGCTTCACAGCCACATCTCCGCCTTCAGTTAACACATATACCCACTGACCTCCGGTACTCTGGTAAAACCCACCGCGAGGAATCAAGACAGCATCTTTCGATTCACCCAACTCAAGTTTTATGCGAAAAGTTTGGCCAATACGAATCTGGTCAGGCGTACCATTGGTAAACTCCATATCAACCCCAAAACGACCATTGGTCACTTCCGGATATATTTTTGTTAGTTTCAAGCCATAGCCATCCCCCGAATAGTCAAAAGAGCCGGGCAGGTTTTGTGTCACGCGAGAGATATAATGTTCATCAATCTCAACATGCAGCTTGTAATTATCAAGGATATTAATGGTACCAATCCGTGTTCCGTAGCCAATGACTTGGCCAATCTCGGGATTTAAAGAGGCCAATTCTCCATCGACAGGCGCCTTTACCTGAAGATTTTCTAATCGGCTCTGAACAAAGGCCAGATTGCTCTCCAGGCGATCAACCGACTGCTTCATCGAGGCCAGCTGCACCTTCTGATAAATACTATCCTGCACCAGTGCTTTTTTCAGCAATTCATACCCCTTTTCGGTGGCTTCAAAAAGTTCCTCCGATTGCTCATAGGTTTCTTTGGAGATGTGTTGGTTGGCATACAGCTCTTTATTGCGGTTATACTCACGCCTGCTACTTTTCAATACCCGCTCCTTCTCAATCAGACTTTGTTGACGGGAAAGTTTTTGCGCTTCCATATTCAATCTTGCTGTTCGCAAGTCGTTGATTGCCCTGGACACTTCCGCTTCGTTACTTGATATTTCAAACATCAGATTATTGTTGCTTAAGCGCAAAATCACATCGCCCTCTTCCACCATGTTCCCCTCTTCAATCAGGATCTCTTCTACCCGACCTCCTTCAATGGCATCCAGGTATATCGTACGAATGGGCTCTACGGTTCCAATAACAGCAATATAGTCCTTAAAAAGATCTTTCTGAACAGTTTCTATCGAAACCTTGTCCTGATCAACCTTTAGTTTTGAGCTCTTATCACCAAAAACAATGTTATAAAAAACCAGGATTGCCAGAATGGCACTCACCGAAATCCAAATGGTTTTTTTACTAATCTTATTCTTTTTTTCTATTACTTTATCCATCACACTTAATTTAGCAGTTCACTTCCTATTAAACATTTCTTATGCCAAAAGAATCAACACCCTATCCAATAGACACTTGACCCTATTCAATTCTAAAAAAATGTTAAAAAAATGTTCGATAACGACACAGGCAATGTTCGAAATCGTACATTTGTGTGAACTCAAAGGTTTCCTTACTTTTACTACAGTGAAAAAACATAAGGCTGAGTTCACGTTATAATGTATACTTACCCCTAAACAAACAGAGCTATGAGTGAAAAATTCGGAAAGATCCTGGCCATCGATGATAATGAAGATATTTTATTTGCCTTGAAGCTTCTGCTGAAGAATCATGTCGAAATTATTGACACCAGCGCTTCGCCAAATGATATTCCCGATTATATGGCCAAGGAGCAATACGATGCAATTCTGCTGGATATGAACTTTACGAAAGATGCTATCAGCGGTCAGGAAGGATTTGACTGGTTACAAAAAATACTGGAGCTGGATCCGGATGCGGTAGTGGTTTTCATAACAGCCTATGGCGACGCCGAGAAAGCAGTTAAAGCCATAAAAATGGGAGCTACAGACTTTGTGTTAAAACCCTGGCAAAACGAAAAATTGCTGGCCACCGTCTCCTCGGCAATAAAACTGCGACGATCAAAACGGGAAGCAGATAATCTGCGGCAAAAACAAAAGGAGATAAGTGCCATACAGGATCAACCTTTTCACGAATTTATCGGGCAATCGCCCGAGATGCAGGAGGTATTTCGCACCATACAGAAAGTGGCAGCCACCGATGCCAACATCCTGATACTGGGTGAGAACGGAACTGGCAAAGAGTTGGTAGCAAGAGCCCTTCATCGCAATTCGTTACGGAAAGATGAAGTATTTATGAGTGTTGACCTGGGCTCGATTGCCGAAACCCTGTTCGAGAGTGAATTGTTTGGGCATGTGAAAGGCGCCTTCACCGATGCAAAAGCCGACAAAGCCGGACGCTTTGAGCTGGCCACGAAAGGCACCCTTTTCCTCGACGAAATTGGCAATCTCTCCTTTCCTATGCAGGCTAAGCTTCTGACGGTATTGGAACGAAGAGAAATTACCCGCGTGGGAGCGAACCACCCGACCCCCATCGATGTACGTTTAATTTGTGCAACCAATAACGATATCCATAATATGGTGCGTGAAGATGAGTTCCGACAAGATCTTCTCTACCGAATAAACACTGTGGAAATTCACCTGCCCGCTTTACGCGAACGTACCGGGGACATCCCTTTATTAGCTACGCATTTTCTGAAGATCTACGGAAAAAAATACCGAAAGAAAATAAAGGGGATCTCAGCCGAAGCGATGAAGAAGTTAAATCAATATCCTTGGCCTGGGAATGTCCGGGAATTACAACATGCCATCGAGCGAGCCATCATCATGTCAGATGCCGATACCCTGTCGCCCGATGATTTCTTTCTCTCTCAACCCTCGCAAAAGGTAGGCGAATTGTCGTTGGATACCTTTAATCTTGATGACATTGAAAAGCATGTTATTGAAAAAGTACTCAAGCAAAACCAGGGAAATGTCACCCAGGCTGCATCACAATTAGGTCTTACTCGTACTTCACTGTACCGTAGAATGGAAAAATATGGTTTATAAGAACTTTCGGCTGGTTGTCGGTTTTCGAATAGTGTTGCTGGCAGCAACCATATACCTCTTTTTTTATACGCTTGAGCTTCAATATTTCGTAACGCCGTTTCTTATCACACTGCTGGTTATTTTGCAGATGTACCTGCTCTATCGGTACGTTGACAAAACCAACCGCGATTTGGCCAGTTTTCTGGAGTCGATCCGGTTTTCCGAATTCACCCGATCGTTCCACGTTGAGGGAATGGGAGCCTCTTTTGATGAGCTAAATAAAGCCTTTAACGATGTTATTAAAGACTTCCAGCAAGTGCGCACCGAACGCGAGGAGCAATATCATTACCTGCAAAGCGTGGTGAAGAATATCGATGTCAGTATTCTTACCTTTCGAAAGGATGGCACCATTGATATGGCCAATAAAACATTCAAGAAACTGTTCCAGCTGCAAACGCTGACCCGCGTGCAGGATTTGGCCGAAATTTCCCCGGAACTGGTGGAGTCCCTCATGCATTTTATCCCGGGCAAGAGCTGCCTGGTAAAAATCCCCATGGAAGACGATATCCTTCAACTGGCCATCTCAGGAACAGAGTTTCGTATCCACAACCAGTCGATTATGCTGGTAACCATTAAAGATATCCAGAATGTTTTGGAAGCACAGGAGACGGAAACCTGGCAAAAGCTCATTCGCGTATTAACGCATGAGATCATGAACTCCATCACCCCTATTGCCTCCTTAACGTCCACCCTGGAGCTGATGATGCGCGAAACAACGCAAAATGACGAGCCCATGAATCCCGAAGATGTGAAAGAGGTACAGCTCGCCCTGCAAACCATACACAAGCGAAGCACGGGGTTACTCCATTTTGTAAATACTTACCGCAATCTTACCAAAATACCCAAACCCAACTTACGCGCAGCCACTGTTTCGGAGGTAATTGAGGACATTATGCCCCTGTTGGAAAAAGATATAAAAAAGAACCAGGTAGCCTTTATTACCCATATCGAGCCAAACTTAGAGTTCTACGCCGATACAAAACTGATCGAGCAAGTGCTTATCAATTTGATTCAAAATGCCATACATGCACTCGAAGAGAAAGATGACGGACGCATCGAAGTGAAAGGATTCCTGAACAAACGCGGACGGGTAACCCTTCAGGTATCGGATAATGGCCAGGGGATCTTACCGGAAGTATTGGATAAGATCTTCATCCCCTTTTTTACCACAAAGCCCAAGGGCTCAGGCATCGGGCTAAGCCTGTCAAAACAAATCATGCGATTACATGGCGGCGCTATCATGGCACGCTCGCAACCTGACGAAGGCACAACTTTTACGCTTACCTTCTAACTCAGCAAACACCCCTGCTCTTGTGCTGGGATGTTAGTTTATCTTGCATGTTCATTTGAAATGTGATACTGAGGACCTGTTTCAGGGATTTTGTATACCATAACCTGTGCATTGCCCTGAGGAACTGTATGGGTACACCCATTGGCGCCTGTTACCGCCGTAACCCTGTAAGTATAGTGGGTATCAGGTGTGCCATCATCCAACCAAACCGGGGGCGTATCAGGTCGATACACAAACGGATCATCGCCGCCATTATTGACTGTTTCCGTGGTAGTGCCATTGGTTATGGTAAAGTCAAACGGACCTGTTCCGGTGAAGGCAATGGAAATTTCGGTGTTTTCGCCGTGGCAAATCTTATCAAAACCGGCATTTACCGTAAGTGTAACAACCGGAATGGCATCAACCGACAGCGTATAGCTACCAGTCATTAGCTGTGCGCAATTAGCCTCCGTATCGGCTTCATTAACTCCCTGAACCGTATAAACTCCGGCTGTGGTTTGCAACCCAAAAGAGATAGCACTTCCGGTACCGGTAACCAAACCACCTGTGGGGTTTCCATCCAACAACAACTGGTAGATAACTCCGAGTTGGCTGCCATCCAGTCCCACCTCTATGCCTGCATCTCCGGCACAATAGGAACCACTTCCCGAAGGGGTAATGGCGAAAGTATTAGTAGGTATCGGAATCACCTCAACGGTTACCGGATCGCCCCAAATAGTGGAAGTAGAAGAGAGTGCTGTGCCATCGGTATTCTCAATTACCTCAACAATTGTATAGGTTATGGTACTGGTAGGACTCACATCGAATGTAATAAGATTCGAAGAAGAAGAATAAGTGGTCGTCGACGATCCATCGTCCACTACTACAGAAAAATTTGGATTCCCATCCACCTGCACACTAAGCGTAAGCGTACTGCCCTGGCAAATGGTGGTATTTTTGGTCAGAAAACCGGCCGTTGGCAGTGGTGTAACTTCCTTGGAGGCAAGGGTAAAATAGCGCTCTGCCAGTGTTCTGGCGGCATCGCTTGTAACGGTCCCATTGGCGATACCCAAGTCAACCACATCCTGCCCCACCGATTGCCATTCAGCAGCACCGCTATTCCACTCGGTCAGTAACAAATTCGCTGCTCGATTGTCGGTTGCAGCCGGTAAAATGCTCGTTGCATCCCACCGAATGGTTGCGAAGGCTGCGGAAGAAGCCTCCGGACCGGCAATACGCCAGTATTCATTGCCACTTACTTTTTGAATAGGAGCTGCATATTTTGCTGTATCCAACCCGGCATCCGATGCATTCGCGTTATAGTACTCAGCTTCCCAGATGGCGGCTCCGGTTGATGTTGTTGAAGTTACCTCCAGCCTGCCATAACGATCTCCATCTCCCACAGGGAACAGAAAATCGTCCCCACTATTTATGTTTTTCCGCATGGGCCCATCAACAAAGCTTATGGCATCATACCCCGAAACAGCATCTACTGCCGTATTCGTTACTGTAAGTATATGCGTCGCATCCGATTGAATGCGCCCTTGTGTAAACATCAGTTTTTTATCAATATCAATGGCTCCTTGTAAAACAAGACCCTCACTATTATTCATCTCCAGGTTCCAAAAACCATTGTTTCCTATGAAGTTGCCGATTAATAGTTGCTGGCTGGTTCCATTTATTATTACCGCAGCGTTTCCTATTCCTGCATCAAATGTTCCTTGTGTAAAGACAATGGTACTATCCAAATACATTATTCGGTCGTGCTCGTTAATCACCTCAAGTGTAGCGTCAGTACCATCAATGGTAAATAATCCATACACTTCGAAATCGAGATTAGGGAATCTTCGTTCCCCGGTTCCTGAGAATTTAAGATTCCTCACATGTGATACCTCACTTAATATGTCATAATCCGTATTACCGGCAAATTCAATTGTACCCCCACTTCTGCTAAAAAAATTGTCATAAACACCAGCAGGTAAATCGCCTCTTTCAAGCTTTAAGGTTCCTGTACCTTCAACAATACCCAGGCGGTGTCCAAACGAAGTACCAATATCTAACAGCCCCGTATTGTTTATTATGGTTTTATAACTAACAATATAGTTTTTAGGCACGAATACATTGTGCTCAACAATTACGATTGCTCCTCTGGGGCCTCCTACGGGAATTGAGCCACCAGAAACCGGATAGGTATCCCAGGTTGCAATATTATTCCAGTCGCCATCCTGTTTGCTGATATAGGCAGGCACTTCATCAGGAATGGCTCCTTCGCAGGATCCCGCCTGATCCTCAATGCCGGCAGTATACTCTCCACTAATTCCTTCATCATCGGTATTGGTAAAATCAAAAAGAAGGGTTTGACTATTTTCATCAAAACTATCAGGTCCGTATTTGTTCCACAATGTACTACCCAATAACAATCTGGCAGTTATATAATCAGCAACAGTATAGGAAGTCCCTGTTTTAGAATTATCGAGTTGAAAATCTTCGCTGTAATAATTCATATTTACAGAGCCGGTAAAGTTTGAAACAGCTGAAGCTTCCAGCAACCAATGATATTTTAAAACATTGGAAGTATCGTGAATTTCCTGGCAGGGTTCGTTATCATTTAAAATTGTGGGATGCATTTCATTGGCTGCCTTAACTCTGATATAGCCCCCTGCATCTTTTTCATTAATTGAGAAACTAACGGGCGTATATTTACCCTCAGAGCCAATAGGATAGATAAAGTTAAAATTATCGGCCGAAGCAATCGCAGGAAAAAATTTCTTAACGCCGGCATCAGTAAAGGAAATATTCGTTTGAATCATGTTTTGATCAGAAAATACATTCCCCTCGATAATCTCAGCATTGGTTGCCAAAACAAGCAGATTCTTTCCAATATCCAACACCCCATTTTCCAACTGCAAAGCCCCCTGAATATTTATGGGATTTCCCTCCGGAACAAAGATACCTTCGGAATTATCAACAGAAAGTTTTCCAAAAGCTCCACTCCCTTGAAGCATCTGTTGTTGAATGCCGTTCATGAGGATGCCGTCTCCGGATCCGCCCCAATTATGGTCACCCGCAAATAAAAGATCTCCTTTTACCGAAAGGGTATTGCCGTTATCGGACAAAACGCCACTTTGATGGCGGAATACATTATGGGTGGTTACATCGTTATTAAGCAACAAGGTACCGGAAGCATTCTTGGTTACATTGAAAAATGCAGGCGACCCCGTAATCTGTTGAGTGGTGTTACTGCTGAAAAAAGTGGTATTGTTATTGGCCACGAAAGCTCCGTTTGCAGTAATATCCCCATTCAGAATCAGATCCAGACCGTTGGCATCAAAAGAAGCACCCGCCTGAATATCCAGATGATTGTTAATTGTAAGCGGGATAGTCCACATTTGTGCCGCCGGATTATTGTTACTGCTATTCTCAATGGTCAAATTGGGAAGATCAATCGTTGAATAGACGCCAATAATTTGATTGGCCGGAGTATTTGTATGGCCAATAAAAATGGTAGCAGCAGCATCCACGTTCGAAGTTTCAGGATTCAGATAGAGGGCTGCCGTACCAGGACTAGTTTGTGCCCTGGCGATATACAAATCACCACCGGTAAGACGAAAGTTACTGTTTGTGTTAAGCACCTCAAAAACCCCGCGATCATTCTCGGGTGCCGCATCGTTACCCACAATAACGGTTCCTCCGGTTTGAGTATACTTCAAAATGCCTTCCGAAGAAGTCAACCCTCTGCGAATTTGAGAACCCACAATTAAACTTCCGGAAGATACATCGATGGAAGCATTACCGCTGGCAGAATAGTGAATGTAATTGTTCCCGCCACTCATATCAACCGTACCTCCACTGATTTCAAGCTTCCCGTCGAGCAAAATGCCGCTGTTGCCGTTGGCATTGACTTGCCCTTGGCGGACTTCTAAACCGGCCGTGCCGGGGATATAGAAATCGTCGTCGCCTGTAGTAAGATCGATATTTATATTCGGATGATCTAAAATTAAGGTTCCATTTTTAAAAATCAATGCTTTTTCAGCATTCGCACCGGAAGTAGGGCCGTTAAGGGTAAAATCATCACTAAAGGTAAAAGTGGAAGTCTGATCGACTCCTTTATTCATTTCAATTTTGTAGAACTCAATTGTTGAATTGGCATCTGAGTACCCATTCAAAAAGGAATGATTCCCTTCTCCGGACAATTTTAACACAACATTGTTGTCATTGCCATTGGTATAAAAATCCCAATCTAAAGTGCCTCCATAATTACTGAAATCCAACTCAATGTTTTCCTTTACTTCAAAAACATGTTCAATGCTATTGCCACCGCCAGTAGCAACATTCAAGTCATAATTATTATTTCCTTGATTTTTCCCTTTACCGGTAACAAATTCGCCAGTTGTGAAACGATAAGGTATTGTTCCATTCGGGAATTGAATCCCTCCGTCTCCGGTAAAACCAAGTCTTGTTCTTTTTTCTACGGTATAATTCCCCCCAACTAACAACTGTGCAGAACCATCGATCACCAAATTTTTCATTTGCATATCATAATTAAATCGCACCTGTCTGTTAGTATTGTTTTGGCCGTAGATCCTTAATGTTGGTAATGCAGTAAAGAAATCACCTTCATTAACATCGTAAGTACCATTTTGGGTTGTGTAAAAATCCACAACACTGGTATCATTGGAGGCAAAATCGCCAATATCAGCATTTAATTCTGCGCCTCCTGTTGTTGTTCTCATAAGATAAAGCTCACCTACACCGGAGATTTTTCCTACTGTTAATACATCAGTAGTCTCTAGTCTCAAACGTGGCAAACTTTCTATATCCACATAAGTACCTTCACGAACAAAAACAATTTCTGCGGCTTCTCTTGTACCATCAACGGTGATATTGTCTGTATAATAATCGCCTCGAATAATCACAACATCCCCATTTCCCGGAATTTTATTTGCAGCATCCGTTTCGTTGGCATCCATAAACCAGGAACTTTTGACACCCCACGATCCCTGATTATTCCTTTTATTATAAAACACACTAACATCACCTGTAAAACGATTGTTCTTACCTGCCGTGTAGTTGGCTGCTACTAATGGGATACCATTACCTGCTTCATCGTCGTAAATAATGATGTTATTTGTGTTGTCGACTCTTGATTTATCTTGTATATAATTTCTCGTGTAGGGATAATTGTCAAGTACTCTTCCCGGATAATAACCACTTTCATTTCCTACTACATCACTATCATCGTAGTTAAAATAGTGAATCACATTGGGTTTTGAATCAAACCCTTCATGATTAAGTCTCCAATAATAATCCAATAAATCACCTCCAAGTTGATCGGTTGTTTTCAGCTCTCCCTGAACAGGATTAATTGTTATATACCCACTATCAGCAAAGTTTGAGATGTTAATTTCAGCAGGAGTATATTTTGAATTGTTAAAAGCAAATTCTGTGGCATCTATCCCAATACCAATAGGGAATTTATATGTACCATTTCCGGTAATTTTTAAACTTAACCCCCCATCGCTAGCATTTCCATCAAACGCAAACATATCATTGGGGCTAAGAACTCCTTGTTCGTTTGCTTGAATCGTTCCATCCTGATTCCAGTCGAATTGAGTTTGACTATACAAACCATAATCTAATTGATCAATTTTCAAATTATACCGAGAGGCATAAATTTTCCCATGCTGGTAAAACATCCTTTTTATATACACATCGCTGGAAAAAGAGATAGTATTGTTACCTGCATTAACTTTAATATTACCAAAAATAGCATTATCTGAGGTTTCAATATCAAAACTGCTCCATGCAAAGTATATCATTGCATCATCATGCGTCGAACCATCATAAACACCAATCTGATCATAATTAATAACATTACCGACCAGGCGAATACCATAATTTGTTTGGTTTAAAATACCGCTTTCAACCTTTATATCGTCTATTCTCAATATCCTGGACTCCCAACCACTACTTACGTTATATACATCATTTTCTGTATCTGAATCGATAAAAAGAGAGGTCCCGATAGGTTTTTCCAACACTAAACGATTCATATATAATTCCCACTGAGCAGGTTCACTGTCGGGGTGTCCAATGTAAAAAGTTGCATCAACATCACCGTTAAAAGTAGTGGTATTGGGTTTAGCTATATCGTACAAATACCCATAGTTATTGTCGCCTCGTTGAACGGCATTCTCACTTATAGAAAAATCCCCTCCAATTGTAACATCATTTCCATCATGATTTAAGAATGCATCGGACTCAATCGTTAAATCATTTAGCACAACAAGAGGTTGAGCAGAAAGATGCTCATTCGTAGCTCCCACATCTGTTCCTGCGGATAAAATATGCTGTCCGGCACCTGCGGATGAATTTCGCAAAATCACACTTCCAAACGGTGCGGTAGAGGTAATCGCAAAATCATTGCCATCGCTGATTTCCATAATCACCGTACCGCCCGTAACATTATAATTCGTTTCATCGGAGGCAATAAAAATGCCTCCTCTTCCGTGAGCCTCATGAATATGCAATACACCACCAGACATATTGAATACATTACCCGGGTAAGTAAGTGTAAAAGAATAGTAATCGGCAGTGGTACTGCCACCCAGAATGTTAGTTGTTCCGCCACTTTGCACGTAACCGCCAACATTACTTGCACCCAAAGTAGATGTTCTTAGCTGATTTATCGTAAGGGTGCCCCCCGTAACTTTAACAAGACCATTTCCTCGGGTTGTAATACCACTGTTCACTCTGGCTTCTAATGTGCCACTACTCACCTGAATTTTACCGTAAGGCACAATGGCGGTTCCGCTATTTTTGGCTACAAACCCGCCATCCACCCATAAGCGGGCCATTTCGGAAACATTGTAATTATCAGTATTATTCAAAACAGGGATCCTGATATTACTCTTTATTCTGACAGATCCCCTAATCAAGCCCAGCGCATTGTTGTTGTCTGTTAATTGTGCTACAGAACCATGATTTTCTCCAGCGTACCCATAAAGCTTAAAATAATTGGCATTGGACGCCTCCAAAGAAAGCGCATAGGTATCATCCGTTCCTTTGTCGATTTCGATGCGATAAAAGCTGGAAGGCCCATTCAATAATGCTGACTGGCTTTTTGAATCATCCAGAAAATTAACATCCACAATACCATCGGCAGCTTCACTTCCGTAATTTGCCGAAGTGCGATTGGTGAAGGCCACGGTTCCATTATTTGTGAAATCGCCATACAGATTAAGCTGATGACGTGCATTTCCTGTTCCGGTTGAAATCGAGGCACTGCTCTCCACGTTTACATCACCGGTAACATTGATATTGAGATTAGTAGTTGAGGTGTTGTCGTTAATTTGAAAATCGCCCTGCTTAATTCGTAAATTTCCATTTACTGTATAATCTGCCAATAAGGTGAGTGTTTGCGCAGCATCGTTCATATCTAGGATCAGATCATAAAACTCAAGGCTTTGGTTTAATAAAAAAGAAGTTCCGTAATATTCTACGGTGCCCTCTCCCTGCCCTGCAGTAATAAAATGAGTAGCATCTCCGCCGGGAAAATTATCGCCACTTAACAATATACGTCCTCGTCCCTTTATTTCGCCAAAACTGTGCCCGGATGTGGATTGAAAATCCAAACGTCCATCAACGGTAAGCGCACTATGCGTTTTATTATTGGTCGATACGGTGACTGTCTTACCTGTCAATATCACCACATTATCAGCATTAGAGGTTGAAGAAGTCGAAGGGGTCAATTGCTCGGGGTTATTGGGAAGTGATCCGGAAGGATCCAATGTCCAAACTTCCCAGCTATCCCAATCGCCACTGATAAGCGTGTACCAGGTTCGGCCCGCCACTCCCTCAACAGGACTTTCCGCTTGGTTAATGGTTCCCAGTGTGTAGTACCCGTCGCTGAATTGAGCATCATCAACAGAAAAATATATTTGGTCGCCGTTCTGAACTCCACGTCCCGCAACAGATAGGGTATCATAACTATCGCCAACATTGCTTTTATATAAAAGTCGATAATTTTGGATATTGGCCGGGTAATCGCCATCAATCCCTGTACTAAAATCAAAAGCCAGTTTAACATTTACAGTTCCGGTTTTATCGACGTACCAATCACGTTGCCAGGCTGCTTCCACTTCGGCATACAATGTATTTGGAGTTGAATTCACCGCATTGGCAGTGCCATCATGGGCAGCAAATACATAATCGCCATCAACAAAATTCCCATTTTGAGTAATAACCAGTCCGCTGGAATTTAATTCGGTGGTACCGTCACTCTCTTTCCCCATACCAGACATACCAACAATATAGGAAGCCTCCGGGGGTGTATAAAGATCTGTAGGTAAGTTCCCATCCAACCCGTACTTTTGTGCCAGGTAATTTTCAACAACTGTCCGTTCAGCTTTTTTTAGGGATGCTCCATAAACAATTACTTCTGCTATATCTCCCTGAAATGCCTGAGAGGCTTCATATCCTCCATCTACCGCATCCTGCTCACCACCAATGGCAAAAGCTCCGCCAGCATCAAGTGTTGCGCCAGAGTTAAGCGTGCCCGATCCGGCCTGAGTTCCGTCCAGGTGCATTAACAAACGTCCATCAGTATTTCGCCACTGATGTGAAAAAATCTTCCAATTACCGTCATTATAGGCACTTCCCATATTGGAATTACCCCCATGGATATAGGTTCGGGGATCGTTACTCTGAAATAAAAGATATTCGTTATCTGACCCGGGAACCGCATAAGAAAGGAGCGCATCTCCGCTATCTGTTGTTCTTAAAACCGTAAAAACAGATACAGCTTCCGTTGGCATATCAAAAGGATTGCTTACAATCCGATTATTGTCTTTTAAAAATTCAAGGTAATCATGCCCGTTTATTCCGCCCGCCTTAAAAATGGGAGCTGTGGCTGAAGCAGCGGACAAATCCTGAAATTTCCCCGAATAGTCACCCCAGGTGATTACATCAGCACCATCACTTAACCCCAGGGAATCGGGTAAAAGCCACAGGTAAAGTTCCGGTTGTCCATTGGCTCCATCGCTATTGCCAATCCCGCCTGGGGCGGATTGGGCAAAGGCCGTTATAGTTCCTAGTACCATCCACCCAATAAGATGTATCAGTTTCATTCCTGCAGTATTTCGCTTCATTGTCTCTCTCTTTCTTCCCTATAAACGTATCCATGTATACTAGAAACGCTATCAACGGTTTAGTTATGGAGCCATACTTTTACTAATACCTAAAAACAGGTGATAAAAGGAACTATTTCCCTTATGAAGTTTGCCTGATGCGCAAGACAGAATGGTGATCTTGTGATTTGTGACTCGTGACTCGTGATTCGCTATTTCAGAATCGACGCTGTCAGGTGCAAGAGCACCCTGACAGGTCAATAGGTTTTGTTTCGCCTGGCCAAACCGTCCTGCGGCAGGCAGGCAGGCCATCCTGATGCAAGCAGGCCATGCTACGGAAGGCAGGCCATCCTACGGAAGGCAGGCCGTCCTGCGGAAGGCAAGCCTGATAGCGCTGTAGCTCTGTCTGCGTTTGTTTTATATCCTCACC
>JAWOEH010000058.1:0-4516 GCA_046482855.1 Bacteroidales bacterium
TTGTTTTCGCTTGCTCGTGTATTGTCTGTCTTACGAACTCCTACGAACCATTAAAGAAAAACTGCCCCAGCTATCCTTAGACAAAAGAATCACGAAGTGGAATGTGCAGTCCATCCGATTGTATCTGATAAAAATAGACGCTCAGGTGTCATACATATAATATCCCAAAGTTTCCAGTTTTACTCCATGTCTTATAATTACAACTTCAATGCACGTAGAGTAATGAACTCTGTCTTATTTTGAATGCGAATAATATATAATCCAGAAGATAGGTGAGTATTATTTATTTCTATATTAGATTGAAATTTTGAAATCTCTTGTTGAAGTATTACGCTATTTCCCATATCAAACATCGTAAGTTTGTAAGAGTCCTTAGCAGTTTCCGGAATATGAATATTCCATTGATTCGAAGAAGGATTGGGGTAAACAAGCCAGTCTGGTTTCGGAACTTGATCTTTACTAATCTTTTTCATTCTTCCTTCTATGAAACAATCAGATTCTTCAGGGACTTCTAAAAATATATTATCTGTGCTATATCCACAACCCCAGTCAGCTCTACCGTAAAACCTGTGAGGGAAACCAAAAGTTTGAACTGTTTGAGGTCCATTTTCATAATTCACTCCGTCTAAACTCCATTGATAAGAAAGTGGTATTCTGCCAAATGGAATGGAGTTCATTGTAACACTAAAGTTACAGCCATTCTCATTAAATTCAGAAGATAAGTATATCGCAGGTGTACCAATAGCCACTGGAAATACTCTTTTTATCTTGTCACCACAATCGTTTTCTAATATAGCAATAATTTCACCTGAACCATCTGTAGTTGTAATTTTCACATCTATAGTCTGTCCTGTTGTATTGTCAATCTCTAGATCTCCTGTCACCTCCCAAGTTAATGTTTGATCATTTGCTATTGTTCCATTGAATGTATATGTATGGATTGTGTTCGTATTGCCATCACATATCTGTGCATCACCACTAATTGAATATGTACCACACATTAGAGAACATCCTACATCACCATTAATTAGCTGATATTCTATATACTTATAAATGTCTTCAGTTATCGTGATGTGAGATTGATTCGTACCACTTATCAAATAGGCATCAAATGGAATCTCTCCTGTACAAACTAAGTTCCTGTCATCTAACCTTTGCCCCCAGTCAATGTTTGTATTATTAAAAGCAAGAGCACTGATCACGGGCATAAAGGTATGATTGGGTTTTAATCTTTTTTTCGTCACCTTTGCCCTTTTCTCAATATTTTCAACTAAACCATTAAAGACTGCCTCAGTGGAATTAGATTTACTTCCCGGTAGAATATCTATTGAGCCTGGAGGGTTATCGTTCTTTAAGTCTGCAGAACTAAACTGATATGAAATTATATTACTAATCCAAGCTCCAAATAATGGTCTATTCCAATTATTATAGTCAACCTGTAAAAAAGATTGAAATAGCGCAACTGGTATCAAGCCAGCTAGCCTTCCTTCTATGTATATAGCCTCTTCTCCAGGCGTTCCATTCATGACTCCTTTATCAGAGGAATTGACAACAGCAACTCTTTTTACATTTTGAGGCCATCCTGAAGACCCAGGAAGTCCATTTGAAGTGAGATTATTTATGTACTGTATTCGTCTGGGTGCTGTATTGTTTTGATACAATCCGATGTAGTTATAGTTAAAAAGAGGTAATTGTATTATTCTAGGTACTGCTTGATTTATAAGGTATTGTTGAGCAGCATTTGTGTTCACTCTATTCTCAAACTCTTCCTTTGCTGTAGTCTGATTTAAACTATAACCTAAGCTTGCCAACAAGCCAGTATTTCCCAGTGGAATATTAGCACCGTGGTGTGGACTATCAAAGCTGATCCACACTCGCGTATTGTGATCCATATCTGGTACTCCCTGAGCGTGTTTCTCTTCCATATACGCTAGCGCGTAACGCGTAACCTGCCCACCCATGCTGGGACCGATAATACCGAGTTCTTCATCGCTGCCGTTAGTCTCCAATTGTTCATTCACCATCTGAATAAGCTTCACTATAAGAAATGCATTGCGTTGTGTGAAGTCGGTTCCGCCATCCCTACCTGCTCTGTTGACATAATTTCCATTACTATTCTTCACACCGTTTCTGTAATTAACTTGCCCTGTTCCTATCACAGGAAAATTCATGATGATGACATCGAAGCGCTGTTCCCGGAGTTCTTCGATTGATGAAACTTCCACATTGTTTTCATCGTAAAATAAAAATTTTTTTTCTATATCCATAATCAAGTTACCATCTACTGGATCATATCCATCACATATGATAACTGGTTTTTCAAGAACCTCTTCACAGTCTCCATTTTCATCGTAATGATAATAATAATACACATCTGCAAGGTAAGCGTCCGAGCAACTGCATATTGCCTAGCGGCATGACATTCTAGATCTTTGTTCCAAATCTAAAGATATGGAAAAACAAAGGACCAACGGATTCGATGTAAGGCTTCGCCAGGATGAGGAAGCCGGATTCGCAAAAATTGAAATCGCCGCACCCAAACAAATAAGCATTACACTACCTTACGGAACGACCATAAAGCTGGATACCCGGGATGTTGGCTTTCTGGCGGAGTTGTTGTGTCAAATGGATGAAGTCTATGCTGAGTATTCATAGCCAACAGCGCTACTTTTTGTACGGAGCGCCCACAGATATGCGCAAAGGGTTTGCAGGCTTGAGTGGATTAGTCCGACAGCATATGAATCATGACTTAATGAGTGGCGATGTATTCATTTTCATTAATCGTCGACGTGATCGCATCAAAATGTTGATGTGGGATCGTACCGGTTTTGCCTTGTATTATAAACAGTTGGAGAAGGGCACCTTTGAGCGTCCTATATCTACAGCTGACGCTCAAATCGAGATGGATGCGTCGGACTTGATGATGCTTTTGGAAGGCATAGAAATAAAGTCCATTCGGCGCAGAAAAAGGTATCGAAAAGTAGGCTAAATCGGGCTTTTTTTCGTATCTTAATATCGTGGATATAGCAACTCTACAGGCGGAAAATAAAGAGCTAAAAGCTCAAAATGCACAGCTGAAGTTTCGGCTGGAGCAGCTTGAAAAACTGTTCCTAGGTCGTAAATCTGAACGTTTTGTTTCAAACCCAACGGCAGCCAATCAACCGACTTTGTTTGAAGGGCAAGAAGAAGTCGACACGCAAGACAAAGAACAGGCTCAGGAGAAGATTACCTATAAGCGTAGAAAGCCCCAGGCTAAAAAACATCCGGGACGCACACCGATCCCCGACCACTTCCCCGTAGAGGAGGAAATTATCGAGCCCGAAGAGGATACCGAAGGTCTGGTGAAAATCGGTGACGAGCTTACCGAGTGGGTAGAGTACACCCCGGCTAGTTTAGTCAAAAAACGAGTCATTCGACCGAAGTATGCGAAGCCCACTCCGGAAGACAAGAAAAAAGATACCCAGGTGTTAATTGCAGATCTGCCGAGTCGCCCGATTCCCAAAAGTATTGCTTCGGCAAGCCTTTTAGCTCATATCATAGTCAGCAAGTTCGTTGATCACCTGCCGTTTTATCGACAAAGCCAACGCTTTAAGCGCGATTATGACTGGAAACTACACAAATCGACGCTTAATAGTTGGTATGTGGCGGTATGCACTTTACTCGAACCTTTATACAAAGAGTTAGTCAAACAAACCTTTACTGCAGACTACCTGCAAGCAGATGAATCCAAAATCAAAGTCCTCACTCATCTATCAAAAGATAAAAAGGGTACAGCCAAAAAAACAAAACAAAAAAAGAAAAGCAAACAAACGCTTGGCTGGATGTGGGTGGTGCACGACCCGATCAAAGGGTATGTAGTGTTCAATTATGAAACGAGCCGATCCATGCAGGCCGCCAGCCGTACCTTAGAGCCATTTACTGGCCGCTATTTGCAAACGGATGGGTACGGTGCGTACAAACGATTGGTGAAACGCAAAAAGATAACTCGTTTAGGTTGTCTGGCTCACGTGCGCAGAAAATTCTTTGAGGCAAAAAATAATGATCCTTCTCGTGCTGAGCAGGCATTGAACTGGATTCAAGCCATCTATGCCCATGAAAGAACAGCTAAGCATATGACCGTAGAAGAGCGCCAAACTTATCGAGAAGAAAACCTGCGCGCTTTGTATACCGAACTAAAAGCATGGGCGGATGAGGAAATTATAAAAGTGACCCCTAAAAGCCCTATAGCAAAGGCTATCGCCTACATGCTTAACCAGTGGACCATTTTAATGACCTTATTTGAAGACGGCAGACTGCTTATCGATAATAATGCCATCGAGAATAAAATCCGCCCGCTAGCGCTGGGCCGGAAAAACTACCTTTTTGCCGGCTCTCATCCGGCCGCACAATATGCCGCTATGATGTATTCGTTCTTTGCTACCTGTAAAACTCAAGGAGTCAACCCTTATGAATGGTTAAGTCAGACCTTGAATCATATTGCGGATACCAAAATGTCAGACTTACATACCCTGTTGCC
>JAWOEH010000040.1:0-15060 GCA_046482855.1 Bacteroidales bacterium
GGTGGACTCATTTTTGGCTGTTTTTGGTGTCCACCAAATTTCCTCCGGAGAAATGCGTTTTTTGGCATTTTTTTGCCTCCATACACCTAAAGAAAAAAGCCTGTAAGTTTTGACTTACAGGCTTTTGCTTTGTTATGCATTTTCTTTTGGCGGAGAAAGAGGGATTCGAACCCCCGGTCCCGTGAAGGACAACGGTTTTCAAGACCGCCGCATTCGACCACTCTGCCATTTCTCCGGGCGACAAAAGTAGTACTTATTACTTTTCCGGCAAAATTTCTTCCTATAAAAATTACACATACTACTATCACTAGGTTATATGTTTTTGTACCTGTTTTACTTGTGAAAAACTGAATATGCGGGAAAATTGGTCGAAAAACGGCTAAAAATCGCATTATTTCTCATAAAATCCCCATTTTTTTTTGCTCAGGATTTGCTTAGCTTTAGAAATAGCCTATATTTGTAGGTAAATGAGAAAATAGTTTTACTAACCCTAAAAATTTTGTACTATGAACAAAGCAGAATTAATTGATGCAATTGCTAGCGAAGCCAACTTAACTAAAGCAGATGCTAAAAAAGCACTCGACGCTTTTATCAAAAGCACAACAAAAGCATTGAACGACGGCGAGCGTGTTGCATTGGTAGGTTTTGGTTCATTCTCTGTTTCTAAGCGTAACGAAAGAACTGGCCGTAACCCACAAACTGGTAAACCTATCACGATTAAAGCAAAAAAAGTTGTGAAGTTTAAAGCAGGTAGCGATTTAGCTGACGCTGTACAATAACGATATTATTTGCTTTGCTCGGGGAGTATGTATTTATACTATACTCCCTTTTTTTTATGCTGATGTGCGATGAACCAAATGATTAACTACCTGGCGCAGTTTGCTACTGCTGAGCGATTTGCGTCGTTTCAACGGGTTGTTGCCCAACGTACCCGCTATTTTACCGCTGTACTCGAGGATATTTACCAGGGACACAATGCCAGTGCCGTGTTACGCAGTGCCGATTGTTTCGGCATTCAGGATGTTTATGTGGTGGAAGATCAACATGAGTATAAGGTAAATCAGGAAATTGCTTTGGGTGCCTCCAAGTGGCTTACCTTGCATAAATACGATCCGGCATCGGGCGGGGTGGAGCAGGTTATGGCCGATTTGCGCAAGCAAGGGTATCGCATTGTCGCCACATCGCCTCATGCCAACGACGTGTTACTTGATGAGTTCGATGTGACCCGCGGGAAGGCCGCTCTGTTTTTTGGTACCGAGCAAAATGGATTATCCCCCACGGTTATGAAACATGCCGACGAGTTTGTGCGTATTCCTATGTATGGCTTTACCGAAAGCTTCAATATTAGCGTCTCGGCGGCCTTGGTCATGCGACACATTACCTCCGAAATGCGTCGGCAAAATCTGCCCTGGCAGTTGCCGGAGGAGCAGCAAAACCAACTACTTTTAGCTTGGTTAAAAGATTCGGTTAAACATGCCGACTTAATTTTGGAGCGATTTTTATCAAACAAGCACAGCATTTAGTCTAAGATTTTGGTGCTTTGATGGAAAAAAACACGCCTCCCAATAGGGCTTTTTAGTAAATATTTTGCTAATTTTGATATAGACGAAAGCAATTTGCTATGAGATGTATTGTTATAGATGATGACGCTTTATCAAGACGCGTAGTTGAAGAGTTTGTGCAACGCACCGAATTTCTGGAGCTAACCGCTTCCTACGAAACGGCTGTGGATGCAATTAACAAACTTAGCAA
Source organism: Bacteroidales bacterium (assembly GCA_046482855.1). Classification (GTDB taxonomy): domain Bacteria; phylum Bacteroidota; class Bacteroidia; order Bacteroidales; family UBA12077; genus CAYVSF01. The sequence goes on from JAWOEH010000040.1 coordinate 1,753, forward strand.
TGCTGAGGAAGAGGTCGACCTGATCTTCCTGGATATTGAGATGCCCGAAATGGATGGCATCGACTTTCTTAATTCATTAAAGCAATTACCCCAGGTAATTATTGTCTCCTCACAAGAAAAGTATGCCTTGGAGGCTTTCGACTATGATGTTACCGATTACCTGTTGAAGCCTATTACCTACGGACGCTTTTATAAGGCCGTAACCAAGGCACACAATGTTTTTGCTACGCCTGTGCATGATGAAACCGATGAGATCTTCATAAAGAAAAATTCTGCATTGGTTCGTTTAAAGTATGAGGATATCATCTGGGTGGAGGCATTGGAGAACTATGTAATTGTGAATACTTTTGAAGATAAGTTTACCATTCACTTTACCATGAAGTCCATTGAGAATCAGTTGCCCGCCAATAAGTTTAAGCGTGTGCACCGTTCTTATATTATTAACCTGAAGAAAATCGAGCGCATCGAGGACAACTCCATTGTGGTAAAAACCCACGATGGCATGAAAACCATTCCCATTGGTAAGGCCTTTAAAGAGCGCTTTATGAACGACATTAATTTAATGGGTAGGTAATCCGGATTCATGCTTACAAATCGTCAACTTTTTTTACAACACGTGGGACAGACGTCCGACCAACCCTTGATGCTGGAAATCGAACGGGCTGAAGGGATTTACATGTACGACAACCACGGACAGCAATACATCGATCTTATTTCAGGCGTATCGGTCAATAATATTGGCCATCGTCATCCTGCAGTGATTGAGGCTGTTGAAAGGCAGATGGAAAAATACATGCACCTGATGGTGTATGGCGAAATGGTACAATCGCCGCAAGTGAAATTGGCCAAATACCTTACCGACTTGCTACCCGCATCGCTGGATGCCGTGTACTTTGTTAACTCCGGAAGCGAAGCCATCGAAGGCGCACTGAAGTTGGCCAAGCGCGTAACCGGACGGCCTCATATCAAGGCGTTTCAACATGCCTACCATGGCAGCACCCAAGGCGCCCTGAGTATTTTGGGTGACGAGGAGATGAAAAACGCTTTTCGCCCACTGCTGCCGGGAATTGAAAAATTGGAATTTAACAATTTTAGCTCGCTGGAGTCTATTGATAGAAATACCGCTTGTGTTGTGGTAGAACCCATACAGGCCGAGGCTGGCATTATTGAGCCACAAAATGACTTTCTGCAAGCGCTGCGTAAGCGTTGCGATCAGGTGGGTGCGCTCCTTATTTTCGATGAGGTACAAACGGGGCTGGGACGAACGGGCAAGTTGTTTGCCTTTGAGCATTATGAGGTCGTGCCCGATATCATCACGCTGGCCAAAGGACTGGGCGGAGGGATGCCCATTGGCGCCTTTGTGGCTCCCAAAACCATTATGGATACCCTGAAAACAAATCCCATGTTGGGGCATATTACCACCTTTGGCGGACATCCCATATCCTGTGCCGCTTCGCTGGCATCAATAAAGGTCATTCACGAGGAGCATCTGGCACAAAAGGCCGAAGTGAAAGGTCAGCGATTTCGAGAAAAATTGCAGCATCGTGCTATTCATCACATACGTGGCAAAGGACTTTTTTTGGCCATTGAGCTGAATGATAATGCCCTTTTGAAACGATTTATGGAGGCGGCCTTTGAAGAACATCTGATAATGGACTGGTTTCTCTTTTCCGATACCGCCTTTCGTATTGCTCCACCACTGATTATCGATAATTACCAGATTGACGAGATTGTGAAAAAAATTCTCACTGCCCTGGACAGGGCTGAAACCGCTTAATGCATGCTACCGATATGATAAAATTTAGCTATACGCTGCTTCTTACTTTTATGGTGCTTACTCATTGTCAGGCAGCCCGCTATTCCGGTAATACAGAAACTCCTGATACCACACACCTGGCTTTTCAGCGACACATAAATACGCTGATGGTTGCCATAAAAAATAGCCGTCAGGCTGGTCGTACCCTTGATCTTGCCCAACAGGTTGATCACTTGATGGATTCTGTACTGGCAAAACCCGAGTCAATGCACTATGCATTCGACTCTCTGACCTATATTGGCAATGTGACTTCCGATGATGGACAGTTTCGCATTTTTACCTGGAATGTCCCACTGGAAAACGGCACCTTTAAATATTACGGGAAGATCTTGTACAAACCCGATGGCAAAAACTTTCGCTATATCAATCTTAACGATAAATCCGAAACAATAGAAAAGCCCGAACAGCAGCGGCTTACTGCTTCTCAATGGTATGGCGCCCTTTATTACGAGGTTATCTCGCACACCTCCAATAACAGAATGTACTATACTGTATTGGGACTGAACCTGAACGATATGCTTTCCAATAAAAAAATTATCGATGTCATCTGGTTCGATGAGCAGGGGCAGGTACATTTCGGAGCTTCTATCTTTCGAAATAAGGCAGGTCGGCAAAATCGCATAATTTTTGAATACAGTGCCCGCGTAGTGATGGGGTTGAAGTATGATGAGCGCATGCAGATGATCATTTATGATCACCTGGCTCCTTTTAAACCTCAACTCGAAGGACGGCGTGAATTCTACGGACCCGATTTCAGTTACGATGGGTTTAAGCTGGAGCGTGGGGTTTGGAATTTTTACCCCGACCTGGATGTACGCCGCTTCGATATATCTGGAAATAACCAATAAGGAGTTATGAAATTGCCCACTCCCCAATACCCAACAGTTTTGCATTTTGTTCATCAGGAACCAGCACGATTGCGTAAGATGCTTCGCCAATTTGATGAGGACACACGCTATCGGAGTTTTTACTACCAGGCACCTGCACAGTTGTTGGGGAAACTGAACCTGCCCAAGTGGCGCGGCCGTGGGATGCAGCTCTATTTGTTGCAATGGGAAGTGCTGCACGAAACCTATCCACAATCGGCCGAAGGATTTATACGTCGCCTTACGCGTTGGATTCGCCCCGATCATATTGTGTTTTATGTAAACAGTAAGTACGAAAAACAAGCCGAAAAACTGTCAACGCAAACCGGTATTCCTTACCTTACTGCCAATGTTAACTTTCAGCACCGACTCGAAAATTTTATTAAGGCACGCCAGAGTCAGCACCTCTTTACACGCTTAAAACGCCGTATGATACTGCTTAGCATACTCTTCCTTTTGCTGATAGCCGCTGTCATTTTTGTGGTGCTTTTCTCCTGATACTGATATTATTTCCGGTTTTTCTTTTGAATACCCTTGCCCTGCTGACGCTTTGTCAGGTGGCACTGGCTGGCATATGCTTTGCATAGTGCTGGTGAATTTGTACATGTTAAACTTAAAAATATAAACCATGCAAAAGGGTAAAATCGGTGTAACTACCGAAAACATTTTTCCAATTATAAAGAAGTTCCTCTATTCCGATCATGAGATCTTTCTGCGTGAATTGCTCTCCAACGCCGTGGATGCTACGCAAAAAATGAAAAAGTTGGCCTCCATGGGCGACTTTAGTGGAGATCTGGGCGATCTGACCATACAAGTGGAACTGGATAAGAAGAAGAAAACCCTTACCATTAAGGATCGGGGCTTGGGTATGACCGCCGAAGAGATTGATAAGTATATCAATCAAATTGCTTTTTCCAGTGCCGATGAATTCCTGAAGAAGTTCAAAGATGAAGCAACCATTATTGGTAAGTTTGGTTTGGGGTTCTATTCCGCCTTTATGGTGGCCTCAAAAGTGGATATCATCACACGCTCCTACAAAGAGGATGCACAGGCAGTGAAGTGGACCTGCGACGGAAGTCCGGAATTTACCCTCGAAGAGACTGAAAAGGACGACAGGGGTACCGACATCGTTCTGCATATCGAAGAGGACGATTCCAAGGAGTTCCTCGAAGAGAGCCGTATCGAGGAGTTATTGAAGAAATACTGTAGCTTTCTTCCTGTGCCTGTGGCTTTTGGAACCGAAAAAGAGTGGAAGGACGGCAAAGAAGTGGAGACCGGAAAACCCAAGATCATCAATACGACCGATCCGCTGTGGACAAAAATGCCGGCCGACCTGAAAGACGAAGATTACAAAGAGTTTTACCAAAAACTTTATCCGTTTGCCGAAGAGCCGCTTTTCCATATCCACCTGAATGTTGATTACCCATTTAATCTTACCGGAATTCTCTATTTCCCAAAGATTAAGAATAACATCGAGATACAGAAAAATAAAATTCAGCTGTATGCCAATCAGGTATTTGTTACCGATTCGGTGGAGGGCATCGTGCCCGAATTCCTGACGTTGTTGCATGGTGTTATCGATAGCCCCGACATTCCGTTGAATGTATCGCGTAGTTACCTGCAGAGCGATAGCAATGTGAAGAAGATCTCCAACCACATTACCAAAAAAGTGGCCGGACGTTTGGAGGAGATCTTTAAACAAGATCGTGCTCAATTTGAAGAAAAGTGGGACGACCTGAAAGTTTTCATTGAGTATGGTATGCTTACCGACGAGAAGTTCTACGAAAAAGCCGAGAAGTTTGCGCTGTTTAAGAATACCGATGGGAAGTACTTCACTTTCGAGGAGTATAAAAACCTGGTGAAGGAAGAGCAAACCGATAAGAATAAAACCCTTATCTACCTCTATGCTACCGACGCCGAAAAGCAATATACCTTTATTGAGAATGCAAAAGCGAAAGGCTACGATGTGTTGTTGATGGACGGAGATTTGGATTCACACTTCATCAACCAGCTTGAACAGAAATTCGAGGATAGCCGATTTGTTCGTGTCGACTCAGATGTGGTTGACAAGCTTATCCAGAAGAAGGATACAGAGGAGACAAAGCTTTCAGCTGAGGAGCGTAATGAACTTACGCACATATTTGAGGCGGAATTACCTGCCAAATCCTCATTTACTGTGGTGTTTGAAAACCTGGATGAGAAGAGCGAGCCTTTGATGATAACCCAATCGGAATTCATGCGACGCATGAAGGATATGGCAGCCATGGGCGGCGGAGGCATGAACCTTTATGGCGAAATGCCCGACAGCTACAGCCTGGTGGTGAATCCCAATCACCGGTTGATAAACCGCATCCTTGAGGATAAACAAGCGCAATTGGACAGTGAGCTGAAGCCTATCAATGAAGAGATGGCTCCCCTGAAAGCGGAAAAAGCTACTCTGGAAAAGGCACAACAGGAGAAGAAAGAGGAGGAAGTTTCGCAAGCGGATAAGGATAAGCTCGAAACCCTTGAGAAGCAAATCCAGGAAAAGGAAGCGAAGAAGAAGGAGAAGTTGCAAGCTTTTGCCAAGGAGAACAAACTGGTAAAGCAGTTGATTGATATTGCCTTGTTGGCCAATAACATGCTAACCGGAGCTGATTTAACGCGCTTTGTGAAACGAAGCATCGATCTTATATAAGACATTTATGACCCAATAGTAAGAAAAACCTGCCTAATCGGCAGGTTTTTCTGTTTTTTTAATATCTTCGTTATCTAAACCCGTTGGTTGCCAGATAAATCCTTAACCTGCTTTGGGTACTTACGTCTTCTTTTTGAAAATGGAGGGCGAATGGTTGCAAAGCCTTTAAAGTAGATGAAGTGTTCATGAGTCGTTATTATCTGTTACTGCTCGCATCGTTGTTTTGGGCTTTTGGGGCTTTTGCTCAACCCGAAAACACCACACCCACATGGGGTTTTCATGCAGGGCCGGGTTTTTCACGTGTAGTCGATGATGAAGCCCTCGACGATCATGCACGTAAGTTATTTCCGGCAGCAGGTATTTTTGGGAATTTCTATTTCACCGAACGACTTTCTGTTCAGGCGGAGTTGGATTTTGTCCCCGGAGGAGCCAAATTTGCCAGCCATGAACTCACCATGAATGTAACCTACCTGCAATTGCCCCTTTTAGTAAGGTATGCTTTTTTCGAGGATCCGAAGGTTTTTTTGCAGGGGGGTGTTTATGGCGGCTATCTTTTAGGAGCCAAAACAAAAGGGGTTTATGCCGACCTGGAACGCGAAGAAAATGTAAATGAATCGATAACTGAGCGCATTCAACCCTTGGATTATGGCTTTTGCATGGGCATAGGTGTGCAAGGTCGTTTCAGTGCTTCTTTAGATCTTTTTGCTGAATTGCGCTATCATGTGGGGTTACGAAATATTGTTAAGGAGCCTGGTAGCGATCGTTATAACCTGAGCTTGCCTATGCGCTATCCCTTTGAGTACGATAAGCCTAAAGTACAGGTAACTTTCCTTCGTGTGGGCTTTATTGTCTACCTGTATGCACGGTAGGCTATTAGAAGTATTGGCGCATCTCTTGCCGAAGAAAATCAATAGCTATCTGAGTCGGACTGCTCTCTTGCGTCATAAACTCCTCAATTAAAAGTGTGCTGAGTTTCATCCCGCTGTCGCCGGGCTTTAGTTTCGCTACCTGGCTGTTGATGAACCGGGTCTGTTGTTCGCGGGCTGTTTTTACTAAACTCCACGCTTTGGCCGAAACATATAATTGTTGCGTAAGGTTGTGGTCAAATTCCGAGCGGATAGCTTGCAGCAACTGTCGTTGCATCTCTTGAACCGTATGGTTTTTGGGGTTCATGCGCATGAGCAAATTCGCCGGAGTAATGCGTTCCATAAATAGCACTAAGCGCTCATACGCCTGAAGTCGGATAGGGGTAACAATTTGTTGGTTTTTTAAGGCCAAGTCAAGTGTCCGTTTCTTTTGTTCATTCTTTAACATAGAGCGGAGCGTATAGATCGTTGCAACCAATACCAGTAAAGCAGGTAGCAGGAAGTACAGCAGGTCGAGGGCATTTTTCATGGTGATGAAGATGAAATGGGTAAAACGTATCGGAATTTTGCGCTTTTGTTTATATTTGTTGAACGCATTGCCAAATTTAGGAAATGCATCCCAGTTAACGAAACAATTAACCTAGAATACTATGACACAAATTGCAAGTCGCGTAGAGCGTCTGGCTGTATCTCAGACATTGGCTATGAGCCAAAAGAGTAGGGAACTGCAAGATAAGGGCGCTGATGTTATCAATTTAAGTGTGGGACAACCTGATTTTCCTACTCCTGAACATATTAAACAAGCTGCTGTTGAAGCCATCAAGCAAAACTATACAGGCTACACGCCCGTACCGGGGTATGCCGATTTGCTGGATGCCATCGTGGCTAAACTCAAGCGCGACAATCAACTGGATTACACTCGCAGCCAGATTGTTGTATCCAACGGAGCCAAGCACTCCCTGGCTAATATTTTGCTATCGGTAGTGGAGGCAGGCGACGAAGTGATTGTACCTGCCCCGTATTGGGTAAGTTATGTGGAGTTGGTAAAACTGGCTGAAGGGAAGAATGTGGTAGTACCCACCACTCTGGAGGAGTCGTTTAAAATTACACCGGAAAAACTACGAGCCGCTATTACGCCCAAGACCAAAGCCATGTTCCTTTGTTCTCCTTCCAATCCTACAGGAAGTTTGTATACACGTGATGAATTGCGTGCCCTTGCCGATGTAATTAAAGAGGCGGACCATCCCATTTACATTATCTCCGATGAAATTTATGAATTGATTAATTATGTAGGGAAACATGAAAGCATAGCACAATTTTCTGATATTAAAGATCAGGTGATTGTGGTAAATGGGGTTTCCAAAGGATATAGCATGACGGGCTGGCGTATTGGCTATATTGCCGCGCCTGAGTGGCTTGCAAAGGCATGTAATAAGGTACAGGGACAAATGACTTCCGGTGCCTGTTCTATTTCCCAGAAAGCCTCAGTGGCGGCTCTAAGTGGCGATCATACGCCTACACAGGAGATGTTGGCGGCTTTTAGAAAGCGACGCGATCTAGTGGCTGAAGGAGTGAAAGAGATTCCCGGGTTCGAAGCCAATGTACCCCAGGGAGCTTTCTACCTCTTCCCAAAGGTGCAGGAGTTGTTTGGAAGCCATTATGAACAATATACCATCAACAATGCCAACGATTTATGCATGTATTTGTTGGAAACCGTGCATGTGGCAATGGTACCTGGCGAGGCTTTTGGCGCTCCCGGTTATTTGCGATTGTCCTATGCAGCCTCCGAAAAGGAATTGAAAGAGGCGTTACAGCGCATTAAAAAGGCTGTGCAAAAGTTAACAAGGTAAAACACACTACGAGTATATAAAATATGGCCCCTATCTGGAGGGCCATATTTTGTATACGTTCTTTTAGTTTACCAACGACTTTACTTTCTGAATGACCAAATCCACATCTATGGGCTTGGTTAAAAAGTCTTTCGCCCCGGCCAATATCGACTCTTCCCTACTATATTCGTCATCCTTTGCCGTTACCATAACCACCGGAATGGCTTGTGTTTGTGCATTGGCTTGTAACTGCCGTAATAATGAAATGCCATCAATTTCCGGCATCATTATATCCAACAGAATGAGAGAAGGGGTCTGCTTGTTTACAAGCGTTAGGGCTTCTTTTCCGCTAAAGGCTACATCTACATGAAACCCTTCCTCTTCTAAAATGCTCTGCAATAATATATTGTTCGTTGTAGAATCATCTACAATTAATATCCTGGTGGCATTCATGTGCTACTATTTCTTTTAGGGTCAGGTTCTTTGGGCTTTTAGGTATAGCTTTGGCAGGCGTTTATTCAATAAAAGCATTAGAACTCTTCGTATTCAATGTATTTAAAGGGAATCCCCAGAATGGATTCGAAATATTGACCCGATTCCAATACATCAAGATCTCCCTCTTCATAAAACCAATTGACCAGCATGTTCTTTTTTGATTGATTTTTGTCAATCGCCCGAAGCATCTCAAGGATGAATTTCGAGGAGCTGGTATTAAAGTATTCAAGTTTTATGTCAACACGCACATCATCTGCCGAAAAGTTGTTCGTCCATTCGATTATGGGCTTGAAAAACGATGCTGCGTCTTCCGGAATCGATCTTCCCTCAATCTTTAAGATTCCTTTCTGACTCAATGCAACAGATGGTGTTTTCTCCGTTTCTTTAATTAATAGATCCTTCATTTTTTCCTTATTTGAATAACGCTCTCCTGAAATTTAGTACTAATTTACAATTATTTTATAAAAAACAGCTCTGATGTTGATATTTTTTAGGAAGTTGTTAATTCCCTGCCATGCCATTGCAGGGGTTGAAAAATATCGTTTATTTTTACACGGATTTTTATCTGTTAATGGAGGAGATTTATGCAAAACAAAAATAACATTGTTCGCGGTATTCTTTTTGGCATAGTACTGTTGGTGCTTATTGGTGGTTTTACTGCTCATAAATTCTATCAACGCATTTGGGGCCCTGCCGTGCAGCTGGACTCAGTTGATGTAGTGGATTTCTATATCCACTCCGATGCCACTTTCGATTCGGTGTTTTTGGCACTGGAAAGATCTCAATGGATAAAGGATGCAGAAGCTTTTCGGTGGGTGGCTGAGAAGAAGAATTATCCCGCTCATATACGTCCGGGACACTATATTTTGAAAGATCAAATGAGCAATAATGCACTGGTGAATTTGTTGCGTTCCGGGAAACAACAGCCTGTGCGGGTCGTTTTTAATAATGTACGCACACTTTCTGAACTGGCCGGGCGCGTTGCACAACAGCTGGAGGCCGATTCGTTGGCTTTTATGCAAGCCTTCACCAATACTACCCTTATTCAGGAGCTGGGCTATACGCCGGCCACCTTTCCTGCTTTGTTCATACCCAATACTTATGAGCTTTGGTGGAATACCTCACCCGAGCAATTTGTGCGGCGCATGCAAACCGAGCACGACCGGTTTTGGAACGAACAACGGATGCGAAAAGCCCGTAAACTTGGCATGTTGCCCTCGGAGGTAAGTACGCTGGCAGCTATTGTTGATGAGGAGACCTACCGCGATGATGAAATGCCAACCATTGCCGGTGTGTACATCAACCGACTTAAAAAGGGCATCCCCCTGCAGGCGGATCCAACTGTGAAGTTTGCTATGGGAGATGTGACCATGAAACGTGTTTGGAAAAAACACCTGGCAGTAGAATCCCCTTACAATACTTATAAAAATGCAGGCTTGCCTCCGGGGCCCATTCGTATCCCCAGCATTGCAGCTGTTGAGGCCGTCCTGAATTACGAAGATCACGGATATTACTATTTCTGTGCTAAGGACAATTTCTCCGGCTATCATGCATTTGCAAAAACACTTCGTCAGCATAATCGGAATGCACAAAGGTATCAACGAGCACTAAATGAGCGACGCATTTGGAAATAGTGGCTTTCGATTACCTGGAGAGGCTCGGAATTTACTCGGTTCATTTTTCGGAAGTTAAACGATGACCCGTTAAATGCATCTAATGACTGTATTTCCGCTTATTGAACATAGTGTTGGTGAGTAGGTTATACAGTTGTAAGAAAATCAATAAAATTTCGAACCTATGAAACGTACATTCTTGCTGCTTGTCAGTATCTTTCTTATCATGCAAACTATGGGACAAGATCGCATTACCGGGAAAAACTTTGCCACCCGTTCGGAGGTGATTGCAAAACACGGGATGGCTAGTACCAGTCATCCTTTGGCCAGTCAAATAGCCATTGATGTGTTGAAACAGGGCGGAAGCGCTATCGATGCAGCTATTGCTGCCAATGCCGCATTGGGCCTCATGGAACCTACCGGTTCAGGTATTGGTGGCGACTTGTTTGCCATTGTGTGGGATGCTGAAACAGAGAAACTCTATGGCTTAAATGCTTCGGGAAGATCTCCAAAGAACCTTACCCTCGATTACTTTAAGGAAAATGACTACAAAAGCATCCCTGCCTTGGGCCCGCTTCCGGTATCTGTGCCGGGATGTGTCGATGGCTGGTTCGAGTTGCATAAGAAGTTTGGGAAACTACCCATGACGCAAGTACTTGATCCTGCCATAACTTATGCGCGCGAAGGATTTCCGCTATCCGAAGTAATTGCTTACTATTGGCAGCGAAATGCACGGATCTTACAAAAGTATCCCGGTTTTGAAGAGGTATTCATGCCCGGCGGCGAAGCCCCCAAAAAGGGAGAGATCTTCAAAAATCCCTATCTGGCTGCTACCTACGAAAAAATTGCCAAAGACGGACGCGATGCCTTTTATAAAGGAGAGATGGCTCAGGAAATTGCCGATTACGTGCAGGAACAGGGCGGTTTCTTGTCGTACAACGATTTGGCTTCACACACTTCCGAATGGGTAGAACCTGTGTCGGCAAATTACCGCGGCTATGATGTGTGGGAATTGCCACCCAATGGCCAGGGAACGGCAGCTCTGCAAATCTTAAATATTCTCGAAGGGTACGATATTGCCTCCATGGGCTTTGGCTCCAAGGAGTATATTCACCACTTTGTGGAAGCAAAAAAACTGGCTTTCGAAGATAGAGCGAAATTCTATGCCGATATGGATTTTGCCGATGTGCCCATCGAAACATTAATCTCCAAAGATTATGCCGATGAGCGCCGTAAGCTTATTCGTGCTAATCGTGCCGCTCGTAGTTATCCCGCCGGAGAAATTGAGCAGGGCAATACCATCTACCTTACCGTAGCCGACAAAGACGGCAACATGGTTTCGCTTATTCAGAGCAATTATCGCGGAATGGGCTCCGGAATGACTCCCGGGAAACTGGGCTTTGTGCTGCAGGATCGTGGCGAACTATTTTCCCTGGAACAGGGGCACATGAATGTGTACGAACCCGGAAAGCGTCCTTTCCACACCATCATACCCGCCTTTATCACCAAGGATGGCAAGCCTTTTATGAGTTTTGGCGTCATGGGCGGAGCCATGCAACCTCAGGGGCATGCCCAAATTGTGGTGAATATGATTGACTTTGGGATGAATGTGCAGGAAGCTGGTGATGCACCACGTATCCGCCATACCGGCAGTTCACAACCTACCGGCGAACAGATGACCAATGGAGGAACAGTGCACCTGGAGTCCGGCATCGACTATGAAGTGATTCGTGAACTCATGAAAATGGGCCATCGTATCGATTTCTCAGTGGGTGGTTATGGAGGCTACCAGGCGGTTATGTACGATGAAAAAAACAACGTATATATAGGGGGCTCTGAGTCCCGAAAGGATGGTCAGTCCATCGGTTACTAGATAAGTTGTAAAAGATTATTTTAGCGGGGTGCTCTCAACAGGGCCTCCGCTCTTTTTTTTGCTATCGATCGGCCAATGGATGAAAATCTTTACATTTGCAGCAAAACACGATTTATGGATTTTCTAGAACTGGTAAAAAATCGACAGAGTGACCGGGGGTATTTGGATAAACCTGTGGACAAAGAGGTAATTATGCACTGTTTGGAGGCGGCTCGCCTGGCTCCCTCGGCATGTAATGCGCAACCCTGGCATTTTGTAGTGGTTACCGATCAGGAGGTGAAAAATAAGCTTGCCGATTGTACTTCCAACAAAGTGTTGGGGATGAATCATTTTACTAAGCAGGCGCCTGTGCACATTGCTGTGGTCGAGGAGTCGGCCAATTTCACTTCTACGGCAGGAAGCGTAATAAAGAAACGTCATTTTCCACTAACCGATATCGGCATTGCTGTTGAACATTTTTGCCTGCAAGCTGCCTCCGAAGGATTGGGAACCTGCATTTTGGGTTGGTTCGACGAAAAAAAGGCAAAAAAGCTTTTAGATGTCCCCAAAAATAAACGCCTGCAACTTATTATTACCTTGGGCTACTCGGCACAGGAAACACGCGAAAAACGTCGCAAGAGTCTTGAGGATATTACCTCTTTTAATAGCTATAAGGCGCAATAAGAGCTGGCGGTGTTATCCTGTTCTCCGTTGCCCGCTTGCACTGACATCTTTGGGGTTTTGGGCAGCATCAAAGGATACTCCTGCACGCTTGTACAGGGCAATCAGCTTGCGGCTTTCGTTTTCCCAGCATAGCTCCCGGGCCGCTTCATGCGTATTGCTTTGCCAGTGCTGATAGCGTTTTGGGTACTGAAAAATCTCCCGGATCTGGTCAGCTAGTTTTTTTGGCGAATGGTAATTGTGTACAACGCCCACGTTGTGTTGATAAACGACACGCTGCATCTCGGGAAAAGGGGAAACCAATACCGGAATGCGTGCTTGTATATAATCGAAAAGCTTGTTGGGCAAGGCGTAGTAATAGTTGAGCCCGACATTTTCCTCCAGGGCGATGCCCAAATGGGCTTTGCAGGTTTGCTTGTGCAACTGCTCAAAAGGGATCTTTCCGGTAAATTCAATGCGGTTTAATACCTGTTTTTGCTCGGCTCGTTTGTAAAGATCCCCGACAATCTTGCCGGTGCCAATAATCAGCAGCATGTAGTTTTCCAGATAAGCCATTGCATCAATCAGGTGCTCGATGCCACGCCCCACATTCAGGGAGCCTTGATAAATGAGT
>JAWOEH010000124.1:0-4543 GCA_046482855.1 Bacteroidales bacterium
GAGGAGATTAATTTCTTCTATGTTGAGGTAGGTGTCGCTTTTAGGCTCTTGGGTAAAGATATAGGGTACTAGATATTATAATTCTTCCTTTCAATTTGTTATTTCTGTAATATGCTGAAATTACTACTTCGTTTCATTTTGTACTAAACTGACATGATGATTTTTGGCAGTCAATTTATACTATGTTTAAAGAAAAATGGAGGCGTGGCGTAAGTCTTTGATTTCCTAATTCATACCTCTCCTAATTGCCGACTGTTGCGAACGTAGTGAAGCAATCTGAGTTTTTACCCGGACACCAATGATTGAATTGTATCTTGATATATTTCCCTTCTCAGAGATTCCATTTCCGTGCCTGCCGAATAAATTGTAAATTCGCAGGGAAAATGAATTAAAACAGAGAATAATGAAACCAACATTGATGATTTTGGCCGCCGGCATGGGTAGCCGCTATGGCGGACTGAAGCAGATGGACAGCATGGGCCCTTCGGGAGAAACGCTGATGGATTACTCGGTTTACGATGCTCTGCAAGCCGGTTTTGGAAAAGTGGTGTTTGTGATTCGGAAAGATATTGAGGCCGATTTTCGGGAGATGTTTGTCGATAAAATCGGAAAGCATATGCTTGTGGAATATGTTATTCAGGATTTACACGATCTTCCCGAAGACTATAAGGTGCCGGAAGGCAGGCAAAAACCATGGGGAACGGGACATGCTATTTTGGCTGCCCGCGAGGTGATAAAAGAGCCCTTTGCCGTGATAAATGCCGATGATTTCTATGGGCGCGATGCCTTTGTTGTGATGGCCGATTATCTGAGCAAACAGCCTGTTGAGGGCACTGATTATTGTATGGTTGGTTACCCGCTGGTGAATACCTTATCCGAGCACGGAACGGTTAACCGCGGGGTTTGTCATGTAAATCAGCAGGGACACCTGGTGGAGGTTAATGAGCGCATCGGACTGGGTTGGCAGGATAATACGGTAGGTTTTGAACAGGATGGCCAGTGGGTTGAAGTGTTGCCCAGAACCATTGTATCGATGAATATGTGGGGCTTTACACCAAAATATTTTGAGCAGTCGCAGGCGGACTTTATCCGTTTTCTTCAGGCACATGGAAACGAATTGAAGTCTGAATTTTTTATTCCTTCAACTGTTAGTAAGCTGATTCAGGAGGAGGCTTGTACTGTAACCGTGCTGAAAACTTCGGCTAAATGGTTTGGCATTACCTACCAGGAAGATCGCGTAGCAACAGTTGCAAAAATGCAGGAAATGGTTGCTGCGGGAGAATATCCCGAAAAACTTTGGTAGCCCCATGATTACGCGTGAGATTATAGGATACGAGCAGGGTGAGCCTGTTGTGCGCTATACCCTGCAAAATGCCGCCGGAGCTTCGGTGCAGTTGCTCAATTATGGGGCTCGGTTAACGGCCATTCATGTGCCCGACAGACAGGGACGGTTCGAAAATGTTATTCTTTCCTATCCTCATTGGCAGCAGTACATTGATGATCCCTATTACTTTGGAGCCGTGATAGGTCGGTACGCGAATCGCATTAGACAATCGCGTTTTACCATTGGCGACAAACGCTACTTTCTGAAACATAACGAGGGGCTTCATCACTTGCATGGCGGACCTGATGGGTTTTCGTTCCGGTTCTGGCAGGAGGAGGCACTGCAACATGATATGAACAGCCTCACCCTGTCGTTGGAGAGCGTAAGTGGCGAAGGGGGGTATCCCGGCGCACTGAAAGTTTACCTCTCCTTTACCTGGACGGAGGAAAATACCTTGTTGGCCGAGTTTACAGCGAATACGGACGAAACCACAGTGCTCAACCTTACGCTGCATCCCTATTTTAACCTTTCGGGAGATCCTGCTAAGTCGGTTGGATCGCATCATTTGCAAATGCATTCTGCCCACATACTGGAGACTGACCAGGCGTTGCTGCCTACGGGAACGCTTGTTCCTTTAGCAGCGTCGGAGGTTTTTGGGTTTGCTGATCTTACCGAATTGGGAAAAAAATTGACACACCACAAAAACGCGCTTGCAAACACCCATGGAGGCTATGATCATACTTATTTGTTGGCCCATGGCAAGGGCTTAACAGAAGCTGCCCGACTCCTGCATCAACCCAGCGGCAGACGCTTGAAAGTGATTACCGACTATCCGGCAGTGCAGTTGTATACCAGTCAGTGGCTGAATGCGGAACAACAAGTGCCCGATGCGCCGTGGAAACCCTTCTCGGCGGTTTGTATCGAGCCGCAATACCTGCCCGATGCGCCCAATGTAAGCTCGTTTGATACGCCTTTGCTGGAGCCCGACGAGCTCTATCAGCACCGAATTGCCTATCAGTTTGATGTGCAGGAGGAAGAGTCACCCAAATAAAACCCGTAGCGATGAAAGTACTTGCAATTATGATGGTGGGAATGTTGGCAGGTTGGTTGTTGAGGAAACGGCAGCGTTTGCTGATCTGGAATGCCCGGCTGATAAATCTTGCTATCTATTTCTTGTTATTTTTTTTAGGCGTGACCATTGGTACGGATGAGACCATTGTCTCGACGCTACCGACTTTAGGCGTTAAAGCGTTTTGGTTGTCGCTTGGTGGCATTGCCGGCAGTGTTTTGCTGGCCTGGGGAGTGTATGTGTTATGGTTCCGGAGGTCGGAAAAATCGAAGTAAAAAAATGTTGCTATGAAGGGAAGTTTGCTCATTTTGCTGTTTTTTGCCCTGGGGGTATTTTTAGGGTATATGGGCTGGTTGCCCGAAGTTATGCTTACTACCGATTTTAGTAGTTATGCCCTGTATGTGTTGATGTTTTTAGTGGGCATTAGTATGGGCGTAGATGTAAAAGCCTTTAAGGCGTTAAAGCACATGAAGCTGAAGATTATTGCCATCCCTCTTACTACGATTATCGGGACGTTTATTGGCGTAACGGTTGTGTGGTTCCTGCTCTCGGATATTTTACTGAAAGATGCCTGGGCCATTGGTGCCGGTTATGGCTATTACAGCTTAAGCAGTATTTACATTTCCGAGGTGCGTGGCGAGACGCTTGGTGTTGTGGCGCTACTGGCTAATGTGATACGGGAGATTATTACCCTGATAGCTGCGCCCCTGTTGGTAAAATGGTTTGGTAAGTTGGCGCCCATTGTTTCGGGCGGAGCAACGAGCATGGATACTACATTGCCTATTATTTCGCAGACATCCGGTACGGAGTACGCCATTGTTTCGGTATTTCATGGCACGGTACTCACCATCCTGGTGCCGGTGTTGGTTACCTTCTTTATGGGGCTGTAAGTTGAGGCTGAGGCGGAGGTTGAGGTTAAGGTTAAGGTTGAGGTTGAGATAAAGACGACCTGAGCGACTTCAGTGTCATGGCGATAGAGAATCAGGGAGCCGCAGCTTGCTTGAAACTGACAGCGGAGGGAAGCTCTCTTTAGGGAATAAAAGGGTGTGCGGAAGGGGAGGAGAAGTAACCCACGACTTTAGCGACCAATGTTAAGTGGTGACTTTAGCGAGAAAACAATCCCTTTGTAATTTGAAAATATACATAAAATCTGGTTGTCTGTATAATTAATCAGAAAGTTTAATAGCAATTAAGAGTCTATGAATAGAAAACTCTTCCTTTGTGTATTTATCGCGCTTAATTTTCTAACTCGGATTTCAGCGCAGGAGGTTGCCGGTTTTATTTATGACTCGGAATCTAAAAATGGTATTCCGGGTGTAAATGTCTATTGGGAAAAAGCTCCTGCAAGAGGCACTATAACAAACGAAGACGGTAAATTTGTCTTAATTTCAGCAGATAGTTGCAATATCCTGGTGATTTCGCATATTGGTTATAAATCAGTGAAATTTGAGTTCAATGCAGAAGACTCGATTAATGTAGGTTTAACGGAAGCTACTCATCAAATAGCAGGTGTTACTGTAAAGCCGTTAGACCCTGATCTTGTTATGAAAAATGTTGTGGAACGATTAGATGAGAACCACCCATCAGGTTCGGTCTTATACGATTTTTTTCATCGGGAAGTATACTATTCTAAAGATAGTCTTATACACATTATTGAACAGCATGTTGGTACAGTTGAGCACAAAAAAAATGGATTGAGACGCTTTACGAATAAGATTAATCTTCGAAAAAGCGAATTGAACTACCTTTCAAAAGAGGGTAGGAAAAAAAGTAAAGAAGTTCGATTCATGGGATTGTCGCAGATTTTATGGGATAATCCTCATTTTGACAGTCCAATGTTTCTTAAAAGAAAGAGTTTAAAAGATTTTGAATTTACCTATTTTGGCAAGCAGTTCATAAAGGATAGAGTTTGTCATGTACTTCATTACAAGACATCAAAACCATGTCAGTTTTCAGAAGGAACACTTTACCTGGATTTTGATTCTTACGCTACGACGACTTCACCACGCTTACAGAGAGCCGGGTGAATGCGGTTCCGAGGGTACAGTTTGACCGGGTAACAGTATCGATACAGGACAGGCGTGCCTTTCTATCTCGCAAAATACCGACGAGCAGATACAACAAAACCGATTTCACCGACCTGCGGGATA
>JAWOEH010000143.1:0-15518 GCA_046482855.1 Bacteroidales bacterium
AACGACCCGGTATTTCAGTTGCAGAATGCTTTCCGTCAGCTACAGCAAACAGATGTCGAGCCGATGTATCTCTCGTTAAACGATGAGCTTGATAAACTCTACCGAAAGTATGTAAGGGGATTGCGTCAGATGAAGTCAGATGAAGTTTTCTACCCCGATGCAAATTTTACTATGCGTATTGCCTATGGTCAGGTAAATGGATATAGACCAAAGGATGCGGTAAAGTACAACTACTATACAACACTTAGCGGTGTGATTGACAAGGATGATCCTGATGTGTATGATTATGACGTTCCCGAGAAGCTTAAGGAGTTGTATGCGCAGAAAGATTATGGCAAATATGGCGAAGATGGAGAAATGCATGTGGCTTTTATTGCTACGAATCACACTTCTGGAGGTAATTCGGGTAGCCCGGTTATCAACGATGAGGGACATCTAATAGGAGTGAACTTTGATCGAAACTGGGAAGGGACGATGAGTGATATTATGTACGATCCATCACAGTGCCGGAATATTACACTCGATATCCGCTATGCTTTGTTTATCATTGATAAATTTGCCGGTGCCGGCCATCTGGTAGACGAAATGACCTTGATTGAGTAATGGAAAGTAAAACCCATCATAAGTTTTATGTCCGGGTGAATGGGCGAGGCAATGCCTGGCCCATTCTCATAGGTGATGAGCATCCCCATTACGACAAGCGCAATGCGTTTGATTTGGCGAATGCCTCCTATTCATTGATTCATTACCGCTCGGAAATTCCTTCCCCCGAGAATGTGCTGTTCAAAGCCATTATCGATGCTGGCCATGGTACAGTGCAAAATATTATTTGGAAAAGTAATAAAACACCCGATGCCATATTTATTACCCATCCGCATATTGATCATACCCTTGGCTTAGATTGGATTCTGCAGAGTGCCATGAAAATGAAAGGTAAACGACTGCCTGTATATGCTTCAAAACCATGTTGGGAAATGACCTTGCAAGCGTATCCGCAATTGGCGGAATTGGCTTACTACCGCGAAGTGTTGCCAGGGGAATGGGTACAGATTAGCGAAGATATTCGAGCCATGTTTATTCCCGTTTTTCATGGATTGACGGCACTTGGCGCGGGGATGTTTTTGTTTGAACTGGGAGTCAATCAGCGTAAGGTGCTTTTTACGGGTGATTTGTTATTCCCATTAATGACTCGTAAAGTAAAGCAAGAGTTACTCTTTCCACATTTGGTGTTTGCCGATGCAAATAACTGCTTCCCTTATCCCGAAAGTAATCATTGGAGTCTGGTAAGTGAAGATTCACAAAACTACTTGCAAAATTTTCTGGACAAAGCCTCACTTTCAAAATTGATAAGCCCACATCTCAACCCAAACCTGTCAGAGGCTTATTTTCAATATTTCGATACGTTATTGGCAGAACCATGGGAGATGGGGCCTTACCTGTCAATTTTTGATTTTATTCAGCAAGTAAAACCACAGAAAGTATGTTTGATGCACTATAGTGGGTTGGAGGACAGGGAGTATTATCAACAAGAACTACTGTCGATGGAAGGGTTGGAACAATGGACACATGAAAAAGCTGAGCATTACACTATTTATACTGATTTTAGAGTGCCAAGAGTTGGTGATTTAATTAACTGTTAAACAGGAAAATAAGTTAGACTTGTTCGCGCAGTTGGGGTAAAGGAAGGCATAAGCCGGATAAAATTAAAGGTACACCCGGAAGAATATGACAAATGTCATATTCTTCCGGGTGTACCTTTTTTATATTTAGTACTGTAAATCAAGTGGTTGAAGTAAAGTTTATTGTTAATTAAATAACACTGTTATGAAAATAACAGTAAGTTCAAATTAAAGGAGAACACTATGTCAAACATTACTCAAATGATTCAACGTCTGGCCAATGAGCATGGGCGTACTCGTGAAAGTTTACTCCCCATTCTGCAGGGGATTATCCGTCAGGAGCGTTATCTCTCTGATGAAGTCATGACAGAAGTGGCCCGCGAATTAGATATGTCGGCTGCTTTAGTCTATGGTACTGCTACTTTCTATACCTTTCTCGATACGCAGGAGCGAGGTACCTATGTTATTCGTCTTTGCCGTACGATTACTTGTGATATGAAAGGCAAAAAGCAAATTTTAAAAACCTTGGAGGATTTACTTAAGGTGAAAGTCGGACAGACCACAAAGGACCGAAAATTTACTTTGTTGGAGACAAATTGTCTGGGCTGGTGTCATAAAGGGCCTGCCATGCTCATCAACGATGATGTGTATACCGAAATAACCCCTGAGAAGGTGACGGATATCATCGCCAGTTACATGCAAGAAAAGTAATTCATCGCAATTGATTAACCCCAAAAGAAAAGACTATGTCAAATTCAGATAGGCTAAAACGTGTAGACCTAATATTTAGCGAAGAGTGCTCGTATCAGGAGACACTCAGTAAGGCAATGAACATGTCGAATGACGAGATTCTTAAAGAGATTCTGGACTCAGGATTACGGGGCCGGGGAGGTGCCGGCTTTCCTACAGGCATGAAATGGAAATTCACTGCTCAGGAAGAGAGTGACGAAAAATATGTTGTATGCAATGCCGATGAGGGCGAACCTGGCACTTTTAAAGACCGGGAAATCCTTACGCGAGTCCCGTTTAAGGTATTTGGCGGAATGGCTGTGTGTGGGAAGGTTATTGGCGCCAAAAACGGGTATATTTACTTGCGTGGGGAGTATGAATTTTTACGTAAGGATATTCAAAAAGCATTGGATGCCTTTCATGAAACGTTAAAAGCTTCAGGTAGCGACTTTAAGATTCATCTGTTGATGGGCTGTGGAGCCTATATTTGCGGGGAAGAAAGTGCGCTGTTTGAGTCCATGGAGGGCAAACGCGGAGAACCTCGAAATAAACCCCCTTATCCCACCGTTGCCGGATTCCGTAACAAGCCTACAGTGATCAACAATGTGGAAACATTGGTCTATTCCTTTATGATTTGTAATGTCGGCGCTCAAAAGTTTCAGGAGCTGGGTACTGCAGACTCCAGGGGTTCGAAAGTGTTCTCCATCTCTGGAGATACCCCTATTCCTGGTATTTACGAGCTCGAATTAGGAATGTCGCTGGCAGACTTTGTGGAGGAATTTGGTGACGGTGATACAAAATCCGTCCAGGTTGGTGGGGCTGCAGGTTTTTGTGTCCCCCGTAAAAAATTCAAGGATACCATCATTGGCTTTGAGGGCGTGCCCACAGGAGGATCTATGATGCTTTTCAATAGCTCGCGTTCCATGTACAATGTGTTGAAAAATTATGTGGAATTTTTCGAGGAAGAGTCGTGCGGACAATGCACTCCTTGTCGTGTAGGATGTCAACAGTTGTTAAAGGGGATTGAAGCAGTAAAACGTGGAGAAAAGTCGGCGCAGTATCTAGATACACTCATGAAACTCACTGACACCATGAAGATTACTGCTAAATGTGGACTGGGGCAGTCAGTGGCGAATTCCTTCTCTTCCATTGTCGATAACTTTAAAGAAGAGATGATTTACTAAGCATTGTTGAAACTGAAAATGAACGAAATCATGGCTAATAATAAAGTAACACTAACAATTGATGGTATCGATGTAACTGTCGATAAAGGAAAAACCATCCTGGAGGCTGCAAAAGAGCTGAATATCAATATTCCTACCTTGTGCTATCACGAAGATCTGTGCGTGGCAGGTAATTGTCGCGTGTGTGTAGTAGAGGTGGAAGGCGCTCGTACGCTTACTGCCTCTTGTGCGGCTCCTGCCGAAGACGGTATGAATATACAAACCAATAGCTTAAAAGTGCGCCAGGCGCGCCGGCATGTAGTGGAATTATTGCTCTCTGAGCACAATGCCGATTGTACTAAATGCTATAAGAATACCAAGTGCGAGCTTCAGAATCTCTCTAATGAAATGGTAATGGGTGAGGCGCTCTTTCTTGATTTAGTGCCCGGGAAAAATTATACCGTTGATAAACTCTCACCCTCTATTATTAAAGATGATAGTAAATGCATCCGGTGTCAGCGATGCGTGCGAACTTGTACTGAACTGCAGGAAGTAAGTGCATTAAGTGTTGCTTATAAAGGCGAGGAGATGAAGATTTCTACCTTTTTTGAGCATCCTATGTACGAAGTGGTATGTACCAATTGTGGGCAGTGTGTAAATCGTTGCCCCACTGGCGCACTTGTGGAGCGAAATTATGTCGATCAGGTTTGGGATGCTATTTATGACGAGTCGAAGCACGTGGTTGTTCAAACCGCCCCTGCTGTACGTGTAGCTTTAGGAGAAGAGTTAGGGTTCGATCCCGGTGAGCGCGTTACGGGAAAGATGGTGAGTGCTTTGCGTCGCATTGGTTTTGATTCGGTTCTGGATACCGATTTTACTGCCGACCTTACTATAATGGAAGAGGGAACTGAGTTGTTGACACGTTTGAAAAAGGCACTTGTTGATAAGGATAGTTCAGTAAAATTACCCATGACTACCTCTTGTTCACCCGGCTGGGTTAAATTTATTGAGCACACGTTCCCTGAGTATTTGGAGAATGTCTCCACTTGTAAGTCTCCGCAACAAATGTTTGGAGCCTTAGCTAAAACCTATTATGCACAGAAACGTGAACTGAATCCTGAGAATGTTATTTCTGTATCCATTATGCCCTGCACAGCTAAGAAGTTTGAGGCGGATCGGCCCGAAATGCGCGATAGTGGCTACAAGGATGTAGATTATGTGTTAACAACTCGCGAACTGGCGATTATGATTCGTCAGGCAGGTGTTGAGTTTATGAGCCTTGAAGAGGGCCGCTATGATACTATCATGGGCAACTCTACAGGCGCCGGAGTCATTTTTGGAGCTACCGGAGGTGTTATGGAAGCTGCTTTACGTACTGCCTATGAATTGGTAACTGGCCGCGAAGTTCCCTTTGAAGAACTCAATATCAAGCCTGTTCGGGGTATGGAGGGTGTAAGAGAAGCTTCCATTGTTATTGAAAATCCAGTGGATGACTGGAAGTTTCTTGATGGCGTTGAATTGAAGACAGTGGTAGCCCACGGGCTGACCAATGCAAAACAGGTAATGCAGCGAGTAAAAGAGGGGAAGGCAGACTGGCACTTTATTGAGATCATGGCTTGCCCCGGAGGTTGCTTGGGAGGAGGGGGTCAACCGATTCCTACTACACCGGAAATTCGTCAGAAGCGAGCCGACGCTATTTATGCCGAAGATATGGGCATGCCTATCAGGAAGTCACATGAGAATCCGGAAATTACGCAAATCTATTCCGAATTTCTGGGTGAGCCCCTCGGCCATAAATCTCATGAGTTACTTCATACTCACTATACAAAGCGCAAGCGTCATTAAAGCTTTGGTAAGAATTGTTTTTGCCGCCCTTCGGGGCGGCATTTTTTTTCCTCGTTGGCCAATTTAAGTTGATTCTAAGAAGTTGATTTGATAATATTTGCATCCCATAAGAACTGTTTTGCAACAGGTATGTGGAGGCTTGTTTTAAAGGACTAATCTGTAGCCTTGGGAGAGCAGGCATTTGGATGAAAGTGGCGGGTTATTTAGAAAGATTATATTTAGGTGTGATTAAAATAACAGTGTTAAGGAAATAACAAACACTTTGTATATTTGCAGAGAGAAGAAACCAAATTTGTTTGTTGAAGCAAAATACGGGTGCGAATGAAAATTAAAGAGATAGTAAATATCATTGATGGCAAGGTGATTACAGGAGATTGCTTCCTGGAGCAAGAGATTTCTCAAGGCTTTGCCTCCGATTTGATGAGCGATGTGCTTACCATCGATTCGGAAGAGATTGTGCTGATTACCGGGTTGGCTAATTTACAAGCCATTCGCACAGCCGAGATGTCGGATATTACTTGCATCATCTTTGCGCGTAATAAGAAAGTGACGCCCGAAATGATTGAGCTTGCTAAGGAGAACAATATGGTAATAATTGAATGCCCTTCGTCGGTGTTTCGAACTGCCGGAGAGCTCTATAAAGCCGGGATTCAACCTTTGTTCTGATGATGCACTTTGAGTTCGACATAGAGGGGGGGGATTTTACCCGTGCCGGGTTTGCTTCCAGCCAGCTAAAGCGGGCGCTGAAACAGCTGGTTGGAAACCATAAGGTAACCAAGCGAATGGTGGTGGCTCTTTATGAAGCCGAAGTAAATGTTGTGGCTCATGCTTATAAAGGCAAGGTAATAGCTGATATTGATACCGAGCGTATCATCATTTTGGTGACCGATGAAGGCCCTGGGATTGCAGATATTGAATTGGCTATGCAAAGCGGATACTCCACCGCTTCGGAACAGGTGCGCGAAATGGGATTTGGTGCCGGTATGGGCCTGATGAACATGAAGAACAATACCGATGAACTGGAGATTAACAGCGAAGTAGGAAAAGGGACAGATGTGAAGTTGGTTTGTTACCTGAAATAGAAATCGGGAAGTATGCAAAGAAAAGATTTTCATCATGCGCTTAAAATACAAAAAGAGGAGTGTATAGGTTGTACACATTGTATGACCATTTGCCCTACCGAAGCCATTCGTGTGTATGAGGGCAAAGCCCAACTTTTTGAAAATCGCTGCATCGATTGTGGCGAGTGCTTTCGAATTTGTCCGGTAAATGCCATCATTATTGAGCAGGATGACTTTAACCAGATTTTTGAATATAAACGTCGTGTAGCCTTAGTTCCATCGGTTCTGATTGGACAATTTCCTGCCGATGTGAAAGCTACCGATGTCTACAGCGTTCTTATGGATATGGGTTTTACCGATGTATATGAGGTAGAGCACGGGGTGGATATCCTGGCCGAAAAGGCACGTGCTTATATCGATGAGCATGAGCAGCAAAAACCCTTAATATCAGCATTTTGTCCTGCTGTGGTGCGGCTCATTCAGGTGAAGTTCCCAGCTTTAGTGGATAATATAATTTTGTTACATCCTCCCTTAGATGTGGCTGCTAAATATTATAAGAAAAAACTCCTGAATAAAGGGGTGCCTGAACAGGATATTGGAATTTTTTATGTAACACCCTGTGCTGCAAAAATTGCTGCAGTGAAAAGTCCTGTAGGAGAAGAAGAGTCGCCCATTAACGGAGTGATTAATATGGACTTTATCTTCAATAAAGTATATACCAATATAAGGAGGGGATATGTTAGCAAACCTGAGCATAATTTAAAACACCAACTTTCACCCGAAGGGGTGCTTTGGAGCCTGACAACAGGTGAAGCTGATAATATGCAAGGACGTGCTTTGGCAATTGATGGGATTCACAACGTGATTGAGTTTTTAGAGAAGGTTGAGAACGAGGAGGTGAAAGATGTGGATTTTATTGAGCTACGCGCTTGCGATGAGAGTTGTGCCGGTGGTGTCCTTACCACAACAAATCGCTTTTTAACTGTGGAGCGGCTGAAAAAGCGCGCCGCCATTTATCGGCAGAAGGACAATCATGAGAGTAACGATGATTTAGCGGAGTATCGCAGCTTTTTAGATGCGAAAAATATTGGGATTAAGGAAATAACTCCCCGCTCCATGATGAAACTTGATGAAGACATGGCTGAGGCCATGAAGAAGATGCAGCGAGTGAAGGAGATTTTACAATGTTTACCCGAGGTGGATTGTGGTGCTTGTGGAACCCCTAATTGTACCTCCTTGGCTGAGGACATCGTGCAGGAACGTGCCTCTATAACGCATTGTATCTTCATTCAACGCATATTGGAGCAACGCGGTGAGCTTTCTAAAGAAGAGACATACGATATTATGAAGTCTATTTGGGGACAGGAAAAATTTAACAGAAACGGCTAAAAGCATTCGCATATGAAAGTTTCGGAATTAGTTGAAAAACTTGGGTTAGTAATTTATGGCGGAAAGCAGGGCCTTGAGGAAGAAATTTCCGGAGGCTATGTTTCAGATCTTTTAAGTGATGTGATGGGACATGCACAAGAAGGGCAAGTGTGGGTAACGCTGCAAACGCATAAAAATGTAATGGCCATCGCATCACTTAAGGATCTTGCCGCTGTGGTATTGATTTCCAATAATCAGCCCGATGAAGATATGTTGGCGCAAAGTCAGGAAGATGGCGTTCCTGTATTGGGAACAACCTTACCGGCCTTCGAATTTGCCGGAAAATTGTATAACCTTCTTCACGAAGATGAAATTGTATAAAGCCGATTTACATACACACACTGTTTTATCACCCTGTGGCGATTTGGAGATGAGTCCGCGAAATATTGTTGCAAGGGCCTCTGCCAGAGGTATGCACATTTTGGGGATTACTGATCATAATTCCACTCGTCAGTGCCAGGTAGTGCAGGAGGCAGCAAAACCCTACAACCTGATGATTTTGGCTGGAGCTGAAGTCACCAGCAAAGAGGAAGCGCACTGTCTGGCTTTTTTTGAATCGGCGGAACAATTGGCCGAATTTCAGCTTTATCTGGATGAGCATCTGCCCAATATCCCTAATGACCCAGATAAGTTTGGTTATCAGGTAGTGGTGAATTTAGAGGATGACATTTTGTACCAGGAGGAGCGATTGCTGATATCTGCAATCGATCAGAATGTAGATCAAATTTCGGCAAAAGTCCATGAGCTCAATGGTTTGTTCATTCCGGCCCATGTAAACAGAGCACGTAATTCACTCATTGGTCAGTTGGGTTTTGTTCCCTTCGACTTGGCTTATGATGCGCTGGAACTGTCAAAACACATTACTTATGGCCAATTTATCAAAAATCATGCATACCTGGATGGAAAAGCCTTCATCCAGAGCTCTGATGCGCATTTTATTGAGGATATAGGGAGTGCTTATACCCAGTTTTATATGGAAGAACCCAGTTTTGAAGAGATTCGGTTAGCCTTACATGGCCAAGAAGGACGCAAAGTAGCATTGGCATCATGAAAAATATAGCGCTACATATACTCGATATCGTACAAAACTCCACAAAAGCCGGAGCTCATTTGGTACGTATTGTTATTCGGGAAGATCTTAGCGAAAATACGTTTGAGGTGGTTATTGAAGATGATGGATGTGGTATGGACGCTGCTTTTCTTGAAAAGGTATCGGACCCCTATACCACTACACGTACAACACGTAAAGTAGGTATGGGCTTATCGTTGCTCAGGCAAAATGCCGAAATGACAGAGGGATCTTTCCATATTGAATCAGAAAAAGGAACCGGAACCAGAGTGCAGGCTTGCTTTGGCCATAAGCACATTGATAGGCCCGCCTTGGGAGATATTGTGGGCGTGGTGTTGATGCTGATTACAGGAAATCCACAAGTAGATTTTGTATACATTCATGAGAAAGAGGGAGAGAACTTTACTTTTGACACGCGTGAAGTGAAAGATGCATTGGAAGGGATTCCACTGAGCACACCCGAAGTAAGACCTATGCTTAAGGAGTTGTTAGTTGAAAATTTGAAAGAATTAAAAGTTCTACCTCAATAGGTTGTAGAACATGACCATTGAGGAATTATAAATAGTTGATTACACTAAATTTGTTTTTGATTAGGTAATAGAATTACATTTAAATCAAAGAGGTATGGCAAAAATTAAAAACCTGGCAGACTTAAAATCCATGAAACAAGGTCTGCAAAAGAAAGTAGACTTACGGGAAAAAGCAGATAGTCCTGAGTCCTACGTTCAAATTAAGGTAGGTATGGCTACCAGTGGTATTGCATCGGGAGCTAAGGAGGTGATGGACTTCCTGATTGAGGCTACCGAGAAGCGCAATATCCAGGCCGTAGTTACACAAGCCGGCGATATGGGGTACTGCTTTGCAGAACCTACTATTGAAGTCACCAAACCAGGCGAAGAGCCTATCGTGTTTGGCTATGTAGACACCAAGAAGGCAGACGAAATTCTTGAGCGCTATGTACGCAAAGGGGAGCTGGTTGACGGCATCCTTCCACAGAACTATCAAACAATTGATGACGACAAGTAAAACGCAGGAGGAAAATAACTATGGCAAATTATAAAATGCACATGCTCATTTGCGGCGGAACCGGATGCCGTGCCTCTGCAAGTGATGCTATACAGGAGAGCTTAGAACGAGAATTGGAAGCAAACAACCTTCAGGATGAAGTACAAGTGGTAATGACTGGTTGTTTTGGGTTTTGTGAAAAGGGCCCCATTGTTAAGATGATGCCTGACAATACTTTCTACGTTGAGGTGAAGCCTGAAGATGCTAAAGAACTTGTAGAAGAGCATATTATTAAGGGGCGCCAGATAAAACGCCTCTTGTATACCGACCCGGAAAACAAAGAGCATATTGCTGACTCAAAACATATGGGTTTTTACAAAAAGCAAATTCGTATTGCTTTGCGTAATTGTGGGTTTATCGATCCGGAGAATATTGATGAGTACATTGCACGTGATGGCTACTTGGCATTAGGTAATGCGCTTGCCGACATGAGCCAGATGGACGTGATTGATGTAATTAAAAAGTCGGGTCTTCGTGGTCGTGGAGGAGGGGGATTCCCCGCTGGATTAAAGTGGGAATTCACCCATAAAAGCCAATCGGATCAAAAGTATGTGGTGTGTAATGCCGATGAGGGTGACCCGGGAGCCTTTATGGACCGGTCGATTCTCGAAGGTGATCCTCACGCTGTTTTGGAAGCAATGGCCATTTGCGGCTATGCCGTAGGTGCCGATAAAGGATTGATTTATATCCGTGCCGAGTATCCTTTGGCCATTAAACGCCTAAAGATTGCTATTGAACAGGCTCGTGAATATGGCTTGCTGGGCAACGATATCTTCGGTACCGGCTTTGCTTTTGATGTGGAGTTACGTTACGGTGCTGGTGCTTTTGTTTGTGGAGAAGAAACAGCGTTGATTCACTCAATGGAAGGATTGCGCGGTGAACCTACGTTGAAGCCTCCATTTCCTGCAGTTGAAGGGTACCTGAAAAAACCTACCAACGTAAACAACGTGGAGACCTTCGCGAATATTCCTGTAATTATGAACAAAGGAGCCGAATGGTTCTCCAGTATCGGAACTGAAAAGTCAGCAGGTACAAAGGTATTTGCCCTGGCAGGAAAAGTGAATAATGTAGGTCTTATCGAAGTGCCTATGGGAACCACTTTGCGCGAGGTGATCTTTGAAATTGGCGGCGGTATTAAAGATGGAAAAGAGTTCAAAGCCGTACAAACCGGAGGGCCATCGGGGGGGTGTTTAACCCAAAAGCATCTGGATACACCAATCGATTTCGATAACTTATTGCAAGTTGGTTCCATGATGGGATCCGGAGGTATGATTGTGATGGATGAAGACGACTGTATGGTATCGGTGGCGAAATTCTATCTTGAGTTTACCGTTGAAGAGTCATGTGGAAAGTGTTCTCCTTGTCGTATCGGAAACAAGCGATTGTTCGAACTGCTCGAGCGTATTACACAAGGGAATGGTACAATGGATGATCTGCAACGTTTACGTAATATGAGCGATGTAATTAAAGATACTTCGTTGTGTGGTTTGGGACAAACTTCCCCGAATCCCATATTATCCACGCTCGATAACTTCTGGGATGAGTATGTAGCGCACGTGGAGGATAAGCATTGCCCTGCCGGCGTTTGTACTGACCTGATGAAGTACGAGATCATTCCTGAAAACTGTGTAGGCTGTACAGCTTGTGCACGTGTTTGTCCGGTAGGTGCCATTACAGGTGAGAAAAAGCAAACTCACTATATCGATACCGACAAATGTATCAAGTGTGGGGCTTGTATTGAGAGATGTAAATTTGATGCGATCATCGTAAAATAAAACCCGATTGAAGATGGAAACAGTAAAATTAACCATAGATAACCGGCCTGTAGAGATTGAAAAAGGGAAAACCATCTATCAGGCGGCCAAAAAATTGGGCATCGATATTCCGGTGCTCTGCTATATGAACCTGGAAGACCTGGGCATTGAAAATAAGCCAGGCGGGTGTCGTATTTGTGTGGTAGAAGTTGAAGGACGCAAGAATCTTGCCCCTTCCTGCTCCACCGAAGCACAAGATGGCCTGGTTGTGAAAACACACACCATGCGTGTGATTAACGCACGCCGCACCGTAATGGAGTTTATCCTGAGCGATCATCCGAAAGATTGTTTGGTATGTGCCAAGTCAGGTAACTGCGAGTTACAAGATATGGCCGTAAAACTAGGCATTCGTAAGATTCCAGGACAAGAGTTTGCGGAAATGTCAACCTATAAGCCTGACTTTTCACCTTCTATCAACCGCGAGCTTGATAAGTGTATCATGTGTCGTCGTTGTGAGATGATGTGTAACGAATTCCAGACGGTAGGTGCGTTATCCGCATTTAACCGTGGATTCGAATCGGCTGTTGCACCAGCCTTTGAAATGGACCTGGAGGATTCTCCTTGTACCTATTGTGGCCAATGTGTGGCTGTATGTCCTACCGGGGCGTTAACCGAAAAAGATCATACTCGCGAAGTTATTAATGCCCTGTCGGATCCTTCTAAAACAGTTATCGTACAGACTGCTCCCGCCGTTCGTGCTGCGCTCGGTGAAGAGTTTGGTGAAGCACCCGGAACTTTGGTAACAGGCCAAATGGTTTCCGCCTTACGACGCTTAGGTTTCGATTACGTATTCGACACGGACTTTGCTGCCGATCTCACTATCATGGAGGAAGGCACCGAATTATTGGATCGTTTGACGAAGCATTTGAATGGAGATAAAGAGGTGAACTTGCCCATCCTTACTTCCTGCTGTCCTGCATGGGTAAGTTTCTTCGAGCATCATTTCCCCGAAATGAAAGATATTCCATCCTCTGCACGTTCGCCTCAGCAAATGTTTGGCGCTATTGCTAAAACATACTTCGCAGATAAAATCAACGTGAAACGAGAGGATCTCGTTGTGGTATCTGTTATGCCATGCCTTGCTAAGAAGTATGAGGCGCAACGTGAAGAGTTTGCTGTTGATGGGAATCCGGATGTAGATTTGTCGATTTCAACACGTGAATTAGCTCACTTGATTAAAGAGGCTAACCTTGAGTTGATGGGACTTCCAGAGGAGGATTTTGACAAGCCTATGGGCGAATCCACAGGTGCCGGTGTTATTTTTGGCACAACCGGTGGAGTTATCGAAGCTGCTACACGCACAGCTTACGAATTGCACACAGGCAAAGATCTTCCAAAACTTGATTTTGAAGAGCTTCGTGGGTTCGATGGCATTCGTAAAGCAGAAGTTGATTTTGACGGCCAACCGATAAAAATTGGTATTGCGCACGGTTTAGGTAATGCACGCCAATTATTAGAGGAGATCAAAGCAGGTACTTCCGAGTTCCATGCGATTGAAATTATGTCGTGCCCCGGAGGTTGTATCGGTGGTGGTGGTCAACCTTTGCATCATAGCGACTCCAGCATCCTGAAAGCCCGTTCCGAGGCTATCTACCGCGAGGACAAGGGCAAAAAGCTGCGCAAATCACACCAAAATCCAGAAATCATTAAGTTGTATGAAGAGTTCCTGGGTAAACCGATGAGTGAAAAAGCGCATCACTTGCTGCACACTTGTTACTTCGATATGAGTAGAAAAATTGAGATCAGCTAGTTGAACAAAATTTGGAGGATTTAATCAATGTCTAGGATAAAAGTCAAAGTAAAAGAGAAAGACTTGAACACAATCAAAGAGATTTGTAAGTCTTTTAATAACAAAGGCGGAGAGCTCATTAACGTGTTACACAAAACACAGGAGCACTTCGGCTACCTGCCTGCTGAAGTGCAGGAGGCTGTGGCTCAGGAGTTGAACGTTTCAGTTGCCAAAGTATATGGTGTGGTAACATTTTACTCGTTCTTCACTATGACTCCCAAAGGTAAGTATCCAATATCTGTATGTACAGGTACTGCTTGCTACGTGCGAGGCGCCGAGAAGGTACTGAATGAATTCAAACGTCAGTTAAACCTGGAAATGGGAGAAACCTCTGAGGATGGAAAGTATTCGTTGGCAGGCCTGCGTTGTGTAGGTGCCTGCGGACTTGCACCTGTGGTGCTGGTTGGCGAGAAGACTTACGGTCGTGTATCGCCCGATGGTGTTAAGGACATCATTGCAGAGTACGAGAATAAGTAACTATACAGGTTCTTGTTATATAAGCGCCACCCATTTAGGGTGGCGCTTTTTAGTATCATATATACCGATTTTCATGCTTGCTGGTATTTTCTCAAGTGGTGATTATCCACTATCTTTGAACGTAACCAATTAATAGTAATATGAGAGTAGAATACGACATCAAATTGGGATTTAAAGATGTGATGTTCCGCCCTAAGCGATCCACATTAAAAAGTCGATCGTTGG
This sequence comes from Bacteroidales bacterium, assembly GCA_046482855.1. Classification (GTDB taxonomy): domain Bacteria; phylum Bacteroidota; class Bacteroidia; order Bacteroidales; family UBA12077; genus CAYVSF01. The sequence continues at coordinate 14,285 of JAWOEH010000143.1, forward strand.
TGGAATTGAGACGCACATTCAAGTTTATGCACACCCACAAAGAGTGGACCGGAGTACCTGTAATGGCAGCTAACATGGATACAGTAGGTACTTTCGAGATGGCACTTAAGCTAAGTGAGCATAATCTTTTTACCGCTATTCACAAACACTATAGCCTTGACGAATGGAATGCTTTTATGAAAGATGCTCCCGAAGGCATTGGGAACTACTTGGCTGTGAGTACAGGCACGGGGGAGCATGATTTGGATCGTGTTCTGGAGATCTTTAAGGCTCATCCACAGTTAAAATTCATCTGCATTGATGTGGCCAATGGGTATTCAGAGCATTTTGTGGCATTTGTCAAGAAGGCTCGATTGCTTTTCCCCGATAAGGTGATTATAGCAGGCAATGTGGTTACCGGCGAAATGGTGGAGGAGTTGCTTTTGGCCGGTGCCGATATTATCAAAGTAGGTATTGGGCCGGGCTCGGTTTGTACTACTCGAGTGAAAACGGGTGTGGGATATCCACAATTGTCGGCCATTATCGAGTGCGCCGATGCAGCTCATGGTTTGGGCGGACAAATCATCAGCGATGGGGGGTGTACTTCGCCTGGCGATGTAGCCAAGGCTTTTGGCGCCGGTGCCGATTTTGTGATGTTAGGCGGCATGCTGGCCGGACATGACGAAAGCGGCGGAAAGCTCATTGAGATAGACGGAAAGCAATACAAGCAGTTTTATGGCATGAGCTCTTCTACTGCCATGGAAAAACACGTGGGAGGTGTGGCTGAATATCGTGCCAGCGAAGGAAAAGCCGTTGAGGTGCCATACCGGGGGCCGGTTGAGGCAACGGTACAGGATATTCTGGGTGGCGTACGAAGTACGTGTACCTATGTAGGCGCTGCAAAGCTGAAGGAGTTGACCAAACGTGCAACGTTTATTCGTGTAGCCGAACAGGAAAATCGCGTCTATAACCAATAGTAAACTGAGGTTTGTTGTGCTGGCAGCAAACCTCAGTTTGCGCTTTTTTGTATCTTTCTGTAGTCATTTAAAGATCAGGATATGCAATATCGACGTATTATCACAATTGTAGCCATACTACTTGTGGCCACACTCATGTACCTGCTTCAAAAACACGAACCCATGAAAATTGAACGACAAACTACTGGCGGCATTTTGTTCTTCCGAACTCAACAACAAGAGCTTCTGCATGAATTTTATATTAACCGTGTAGGGTGCACACTTTGGCTCGACCAGGG
>JAWOEH010000156.1:0-3909 GCA_046482855.1 Bacteroidales bacterium
AGTCCTCAAAGATCCTTGTTGGAACTCTCCGAAATTGCTGAGTTAACCTTTAAAGAACAACTGCAAACCATTTCAGGTGTGAGTGCCGTGCAGGTGTGGGGCGAGAAACGCTATGCTATGCGTATCTGGCTGGAACCCGAGAAATTAGCCGGCTATCAGCTTACGCCCCTGGATGTGCGAAATGCGATTCAACGGGAAAATGTTGAGCTTCCTGCCGGGAGTATTGAGGGTACCAATACCGAATTAACCATACGATCCTTGGGTTTGATGACAACCCCGCAGGAATTCAATAACCTGATATTGAAACAATCAGGGAACCAGATTGTGCGGGTGCGCGATATTGGCCGTGCCGAAGTGGGGCCTGAGGATTTGCGAGGGATTATGAAGATGAATGGGATTCCCATGGTTGCCACAGCCATCATTCCCCAACCCGGAGCCAATCACATTGAAATTGCCGATGAAGTTTACAATCGGTTGGACTTTATCCAGAAGGATCTTCCCAGTGATGTGGATTACGAAATTGGTTTCGACAGTACCGAATATATTCGTTCGTCCATCGATGAAGTGAAATTTACCATCTTCCTGGCTTTCTTTCTGGTAGTTATCATTATTTTCCTGTTCCTGCGCGACTGGCGTACCACTATCATTCCTATTTTGGTGATACCCGTTTCGTTGGTAGGTTCGTTTTTTATTATGTACATAGCTGGTTTTACCATCAATGTGCTTACCCTCCTGGCCATTGTTCTCTCTATTGGTTTGGTGGTGGATGATGCCATTGTGATGATGGAGAATATTTACGTGAAGATTGAACAGGGCATGACACCCTACGAAGCCGGACTTAAGGGAGCAAACGAGATCTTTTTTGCTATTATCTCTACCACCATTACATTGATTGCCGTATTTTTTCCCATTGTTTTTCTCGAGGGAATGACCGGTCGATTATTCCGTGAATTTAGCATTGTTATCGCTGGTTCAGTGGCAATTTCGTCCTTTGTGGCACTGACGCTTACCCCCATGCTTTCAACAAAGCTGCTAAAAACCCGACATAAGCGCAGCAAGGCTTATATCATTAGTGAAAGGTTTTTTGTGCGCCTCAACAATATATATAAGAATAGTTTGAATGTTTTCTTAAAACGAAAATACCTCTCTATTTTTGTTTTGCTTACAGCTGTGTTACTAATATTCTTGTTGTGGAAGAGTATTCCTGCCGAGATGGCGCCTATGGAAGATCGCTCTCAGCTAAGTGTACGAGTTGTTGCCCAAGAGGGGGCTACTTACGATTATCAAATTAGTTACATTGAAAGTGTGGCTGATATGATTGCTCAAGAGGTCCCTGAAATAGATAATATCATTGCCATGATGTGGGGTAGTGGTGGGTTTGTAAGGGTTACGCTAGTCGATCCTTCGGAACGAGCTCGTTCCCAGCAGGAAATTGCAGCAGCCATATCGGCAAAACTTCGAACCATGACCCAGGCTCGTGCTTTTGTTATTCAACAATCTACCTTTGGCGGACGCCGAGCTGGTATGCCCATACAGTATGTGTTGCAGGCACCTTCTATTGATAAATTACGTGAAGTGATTCCCGATTTTATGGCACGAGTGAGCGATAATCCTGTCTTTCAGATGTCGGATGTGAATTTGCGTTTCACCAAGCCTGAGCTGCAGATTGTTATCAACAGAGATAAGGCCAACCTATTGGGGGTTTCTACACAAAACATCGGGCAAACACTTCAGTTAGCGCTAAGCGGGCAGCGTTTTGGTTATTTTATTATGAATGGGAAGCAATACCAGATATTAGGAGAATTGGCACGTGAAGATAGAAATAAACCTCTTGATTTAAAATCGCTCTACGTAAGGAATAACAATGGAGAGATGGTACAACTGGATAATTTTGTTTCGCTTCGGGAGTCCACTGCTCCGCCCCAATTGTATCGCTACAACCGATTTGTTGCAGCTACGATCACCTCCGGCCTCTCCGATGGGAATGCAATTAGTGATGGATTAGAGGAGATGGACAACATTGCCGCCGATGTGCTCGGCGACTCGTTTCGTACAGCCCTGGCCGGAGATTCTAAAGATTTTATGGAAAGCTCATCAAGCCTTATGTTTGCCTTTCTGCTGGCCATTGTGCTTATCTTTTTAGTGCTGTCGGCCCAGTTCGAGAGTTTTAAAGATCCGCTAATTGTAATGATGTCCGTTCCCTTAGCTCTTACAGGTGCTTTGTTGTTCATGTGGTACTTCGATGTAACCATGAACATTTTTAGTCAAATTGGTATCATCATGCTTATTGGTTTGGTGTCCAAAAACGGGATCTTAATTGTGGAATTTGCCAACCAACGTAAATATGCCGGCAGCACAAAAGCTGAAGCAATACGCTTTGCCTCAGCCGCACGCTTTCGCCCTATTTTAATGACAAGCTTGTCAACTGTTTTGGGTATTTTACCTCTTGCAATGGGGTTAGGAGATGGTGCTGAAAGTCGTGTAGCCATGGGTGTGGCTGTGGTGGGAGGATTGATTCTTTCTACCTTATTAACCCTTTATGTTGTGCCCGCTATCTATATGTTTATTTCCAGTGAATCAAAAAATTTAAAGCAAAATGAAGAACATGCAGTTAATGCGTAACTATACACCTGGTACCTATATTGTCTTGACGGCTTTGCTGTTCATGTTAAGCACATTTCGGGCAGATGCTCAGGACTTATATAATGTAAATCAATGCATTCGTTTGGGACTGGAAAACAATTTCTCGTTAAAAATTGAGCGTAATTTGGAGGAGATTGATGTCAATAATTATACCCGTGGGAATGCCGGTATGTTGCCAACAATAAGCAATACGAACCGATTTGGAGGGACTGTTAATTCGCAAAACCAACAATTTGAAAATGGTACAGAGGTTACCTCCCAGGGTGTTCATAACCTTACCGGAAGTTCATCGATTGATGCTGGTATGACAATCTTTCGGGGTTTTCAGGTACAACATACCTATCGTAAATTGGGACAACAGAAAGAACTAGGCGGCTTGCATACGCAAATGGCAGTGGAGAATCTTATAGCGCAAATTGTTTCGGAATATCATTACTACGTTGAACAATTGACCCTTTACGAAAATCTGGCTTATGCCGTCTCTCTGTCCAGGGAACGTGTGCGCATTGATGAGGAACGATACGTATTAGGAGGCGCTTCAAGGATGCAGTTGTTGCAATCCAGAGTGTATCTGAATGCCGATAGTTCTCGTTTAGCCCGGCAGAATGAAGTGCTTAAAAGCAGTCAGATTCGGCTGAATGAACTTATGGCTGCCGAAAATCTGGATGCGCCCGTTGTTTTGGAAGATACCCTCATTCAATTGTCCACAGATCTTTCCTATGAGGATCTTTTAAAAAAAACCCTCGAATACAATACGGAACTTCAAATTGCTTCCAAAAATCAACAGATATCGGAACTTGACTATAAGATTATTGAATCACGTGCTTATCCTTATTTGAATTTGTCGGCAGGCTATGGTATTAATTATAACGATTATCAGAACAGTGCTATTGATAAGCAATATGCTCATGGATTGAATTATGGCGTGACGCTTGGGATAGATATTTTCGACGGGTTTAACCGACGACGCGAAAAGGCCAATGCTTCCATTGCTCTTGCCAATAAGCAATTACGTTATCAGGAGATCGAACAATCTGTAAAGGGAGATTTGTTAACCCTTTTCCATGCTTACCAGAACAATTTGCAATTGCTACGTTTGGAAGAGGAGAATCTGGAAGTTGCCCGCGAGAATCTGGAAATTGCCCTTGACCAATATAAGTTGGGAAGTTTGGCCGGCCTGGAGTTGCGTGAAGTGCAGAAGAGTTTGCTGGATGCTGAAGAACGGTTAATTTCCGTGAAATACCTGACAAAAGTTGCTGAAATTTC
>JAWOEH010000041.1:0-3883 GCA_046482855.1 Bacteroidales bacterium
AATAACCTACTTTTACACAATTTACCAACAGTCGTTGCACTGTAATGAGTTATTTCATATGTTAGTCACTCCAAAACTTTTCTTTATATAACCTTAAAATTTAATTTTATGAAAAACTACTGTTTAAAACTGGTCTTTGCGGGTTTATTCATCATCGGAATTGCCCCTAACAACTCCTCTATTGTACAGAATTCATATGCAGGAGGACAACATGAACTCACTGTAGAATTTGATTTTTCAATCGGTCGCACCTACTGTGTATGTAAAAGCGGTACTTGCAGTGATGCTGGCTTTATTTCATTCCGAAGACAATGCAAGAAATTTTCTAATTCTACTGCTTCCGATACAAGTTGTAAATTATTTGGAGGCGGTTGCTAAATTGAAACGCGCTATTTGTAGTTAAAAATATCAAATAGCGCGTACTTAAATCAACACAGACATGTTTCAAACACTAAAATCAGTCGTTTTTATTGGTATAATTCTGAGTTTTAGCGCCTGTTCCTCAAACCACGATATCGACTGCCACACATACTACAGCAAGAAAGCAGCCACACAAAACGCTCACACAAATAGATACACAAAACTTTCAATTGACACACTGGCTATTCACCGGGATATTGAAAGTTCATTTATAGGATTTTGGGTTACACATAACAAGCAGCTGGTATTTGTCGATTACCTATACGGCTATCTTTTTACTTTTGATGCAAAAGGGAACCTCCAAGGAAGACATGTGGGCCGTGGTTCAGGTCCCGATGAAATGCAAAGAGCCGATTATGCAATCCCATTCAACAAAGGGTATTATCTGATGAATGCCGGAAATAGTACATTGGCATTTTTCAATAAAAACTGGCAGAAAGAACACCATTTTCACATTGACTGGGATATTCGTCAATCGGTACAAGAAGTTTTGCGCAAACCTGATCCACAGAAAACCTCCCCATATGAATTTGACTACGGCATTCCGGAAATTGTACAGCAATGGGACAAAAACCATGTAGCCATTGCAATAACAGCCTCACATCCGAAATTTAACGGCTATTTCAATTCAGAGCTGTATTACAAACACTCAAGAATATTGGCACTAGTGGATGTGAGCACACATAAAATCACCTCACTGATAGGCCGGCGGCCTCCATTTTACCTGAAAAATCAGAACATTCCCAATTTCGATCACTTCAATTATAAGGTTGAAAAAAATGAGTTTTTTGTAGACTTCTGGGCCGATTCATTAATCTATCGCATCGACAAAAACAACGGACAGTTACTTAAAGCATTTGGCAAGGCAGGAAAAAACATGAGAACTGATTACCGCAAAACTTATTCGTACGAAGAAGCCGAAGATAACAGACAGGCAGACCAAGCTACCTACGACTACTACCACTACCTCACATCCATTCCGGAAGAACAAATACTATTCAGAGGTTATACACTTAATCAAAAGGATTTTGAAGGTCTTCAGGTATACGAAGACGACACGCTGGCAGGAGAATTTCAGGTGCCAAAAGGGTTTAAGCTATTAGGAAAAATAGCAAACAACCTCATTGCCATTAACGAATACGACGAAGATGCACTAATACTGTACAAAGTAACCATTCAATAAATGTCCACTTTCATCATGAAGATCATGAAAACACAAAGCTTATTTCTATACTTTATAGGCATACTTATTACAACTAATCTATGGGCACAATCGCCGGCAAATGTGGGTCAGATATTTGACGAAACGGAACAGCAACCCATACCGGGAGTCACCATAAGCCTGAATGGCAAAGCCTATACCTTTTCCGATGAGGGAGGGAAATACTATCTTCCCCGGGAAATAAACATGCAAGATACCCTGACCTTCAGTCACCTTACATATAAAATGCTAACTATAAGCATAAAGGAGCTTGCCAACCAGGATAATCAGATCATCATGCGGGAAGCTCCACTCTCATTATCAGCAGTGACCATTACTTATCAATCTCCGGAGAAAATCTTAAAGGAGGCAGCAAAGCAATACAGAAAGAAGACGCCAGATGAGAATTATTTTGCCCGAAGTCGGTTTCAGCAGTTTAATCGCTACAAAGGAGTCCCCGCAAGCTTCATAGAGTGCGAAGGCTATTCGTATATACGAGGGAGTAAACACAAAAACCCATTCGACGCCTCTTTTATGGTGCCTGAAAAACTTCGGCGTTCATCGGAGTTAAAGGACTACACGCTACTAAAGGGAGCTGATCGACCTTGCAAGGTTGGTTATGCTTCAGGCATAGAAGTGAGAACACTCTGGCGTACCCTCCGATTTTTTGAGTGCAGTCATCCCTTTTTGCGTAAGCTTAATAGTCATTTTCAGTTCTCTGCAGACAGTGTTGTTCAATTAAACGATAAAGCTTGTTACCTGTTTACATATCAACAAATAAAAGGCATTTCACTTGGAGGAAATCTGGTAAAAGAGATGAAAGGCCAAATATGGATCACAAAAGACGCCCATACACTTGTTAAAATAACTTCAAAGTATCGCAAAAACAGGGAGGTTTCTACAATTGACATCTCGTACAATACTGTAAACGGCCAACTATATCCCGAAGACATTAAAATTAAGACAATACACAACTACATGCTTCGGCGTCAAAAAACAGTACAAACCTACCACGAAGGACGTATACAACTTGACAGTATCCTGCCTCCAAAAAAGGAGATAGAACTAACCGATTTTATGTTTGCACTGGCCATGGACAAATGCCCCTACGAACAAGATCAATGGTCCCCTATTTCCGGTACGCATAATTACTACGAGGAACTAAAAATTCTGGCCGGGGATCGCACCATTGAACAGATGTTTGGTGAAGCAGCAACTAAGCATACTTACCCTGATGAAAAGTGTTACCAAAGGACAATGGAACAGTTTTACACATTCAACACACGCCTTATTAGGCAATTAGAAGAACATTATCAAATAACATTTCCTTATAATTAACAGACATTATGCGCTATTTAAGTATTATCCTAATGACAATAGTTCTTTCTGCTTGTCAAAATGCCAGTAACAAATCTCAAATAGAAGAAAAAAGTGAAACTACATTGAATGGCAAACTTAAATTTATCCGTAAAGACACAACAACCACAACCCCTGCCAGCAAAGTACTTACTTGCACCTTCGAAGCTTATAATACCGGAACGGATAGTTTAGAAATATTAGAGAAAATAGCATCTTGCGACTGCTCTTCGATAGAGTTGAATAAGCAAACGATTGCTCCCAATGAACCATTGTTTGTCACTGTTAAAATAAATACTGAAGGCAAAGCCATTGGAAAGCACAGAACAACGGTTCTCTTAAAAACGAATGGAATGCGCTCATTTTACGATTTGGCAATACATTATAGCCTTGTGGCTAAAAACTAACCTCCAAACCAATATAAGCAAAACAGATCATAAAGAGGCTATTTCTGTGAATCTTTGCTTCATTATTCGTACAAATCAATACCCCTTAACAGACTTTATAAAATTGTCAAAATCAATCCGATTTACTTATAACTTAAGGAATAAGCCATATTAAAGTTAAACCAATTGGGTGTAATTCATTTACAGTAAGAAAAATGTTTGGGTAGGAAAACCAGACTTTACCTTGATTGGCGAAACGAAATTGGACCCCAAAGGTCCGGCTCTCGCTTTTATTAACGACATAAACGGGAATCTCATCCAGCCTGAATCCATTTACAACCCCAAAATAACAGCTGTTGACTGGTCCTACAACGGTCCGTTGGACTACCTCAATGGTGATACAGAAAAAGCACGATACAGGGCAGGTATCAGAGGTGGCTACGGGACAATATATGCAAATGCTACCAATCAGAGTGACTCCCTACAAAACAGCCTCAACTACGAAGTAACTGACATTTTC
>JAWOEH010000055.1:0-19036 GCA_046482855.1 Bacteroidales bacterium
TGACTGGAGATATTACGACCATAACACGGTAGTGTTTGAACCCAAGAACATGAGTCGCTATGAATTGCAGATAGGAAAAACAGGGGCACGGCAAAAGTTTTACAGCATCCCTTCGGTGCTTAAACGCTTACCGGGCAATATGTATAACCCCTTTATTTATCTTGCGATGAATTACGGGCATATGAAACAAAGCAGGGTGGAAGCCAGGCGGGTAGCTGAGCTGAAGCCCCAACTGTTTGATGACCGGCATTCCTCTGAAAAATCGAACGTACAACAACAATACAGATTTTTCGATGAATTTGACGCCCAAAATAAACTATGACGAATTGATGAGTGGATACCGGAAGATTATTCAGAGTAAATCGTAAGACAGGCATTTCAGTTAGAATATGCCAGATTGTTACCGGAAAGAATATTCCGAAACCCCATCCGGATAGTGTTTTAAAATTTTCATTATTCACAGATTGTCAAAAAAATACCGCACCCCAAAAAAGGAGTGCGGTGGTGCAGTTTTTAATACCGGCAATAAAACTTACTGATACAAAAACTTTATATTCAGGGTAATATGAATTAAGGATGAAGAATGCTTATATATCAATTTGTGATTGCCAGCAAATCTTCATGTCATGTCAAGTATGAAATGTAGGAATTGTCATTTCGATACCTGAGGTACGAAGGTGAGAAATCTAATTCTTACAGCAGATTTCTCCAAAAGGTCGAAATCACAAGTTTGTATTGACTTGACACCTGTTTCATATCACGTTAGAATAGGTAGAAATAGATAGCAAAATGTTGCTTTTTTTCATGAGTACACCTACTCTTATGTTATACTGAAATAAAAAGGAGAATAAAATGAGAACATTCCTATTTACCATATTGGTAGTATTGATAACGACCGTTTCATCATGCTCAACCTCCGAGGGTATGATCGATGTTAAAAGTTCTTTCGGAGTGAAAGAAACGGGAGATAGACTGGAAAGCGCTCTGAAAGAGAAAGGCATGACCCTGTTTAACAGAGTTCAGCACTCGAAAGCAGCTAAAGAAATAGGGATAGAATTGAGAGATACAGAACTATTAATATTTGGGAACCCCAAAGTGGGCAGTCCTCTTATGAAGTGTCAGCAAAGAGCGGCCATTGATCTCCCTCAAAAGGCATTAATCTGGGAAGATAGTGATGGGAACACATGGATATCCTATAACGATCCAAGACATCTGAAAAAAAGACACGATCTTTCCAACTGCGAGGAAGTGATTACAAAAATTGAGAAGGCACTTGCTGGTATAGTAAAGGCTGCCGCAACAAAATAAAAAATAGAACAATGCCCCTTCAGCTGACACTAAATCGGCACGAATGATTAGTGCTGAGTTTATGAAAACCATTGTTGTCCGACTTTTACGATTTATGGGTTGACAGTGGTGTTTCGTAGAAACGAGGCTGCGGCTGTGGAAAAAAAAGAAAGGATATGCCTATACATGAGAGCTATCATTGAACTCAGCCTCCCAATAATTACCGTAAGGCTTAAAAATATCGGAATAGCTTTGAGACGAACCACCAATAATACGAAGCTCCATTTAAGCGCTGCTTTCATACCTTCCCATTGGCGCCGCTGTTGAACGGAACGTCCTCGCCCCCACCCAATTAATTAGCCCACCTCCAACACTTAACTTAACTTATCGTATTTTGAATGGCCATGCTGCCGCTACTGTTCCATAAAAAACAGCGCCAATTCCGGGCTCATACCTATTTTGTACTTATTAACAAAACATACAACTAGAAACCCGTTTATTTCAATTGTTATTTTATGAATCCATTTGGGCTCTTCCATTTTCAGAGGATATCAATCCTTTTCCTCCGGCGCCATGAAAAGCGACTCAGCGCTACCAAAAATACTCCGCACCCGTTTTATTCTGAGGGAGTGAATACACAAGATAAGTGAAAAGAAGGAGTAGCAAAAATATGTAAACAAAATAGTACATTTGCCATGGTTAATGTGGATAATAACCCTATGACCAAGAGAAGGCGGGCATTAGCGAAAAAAGAGTCACCCTCCGCCAAATGTAGAAACGCATAAAAAAAACGACTGTTGCTGTGGACGCTTTTCAACCAGATACAAACAAACCGAGCATCAACAATGAATAAACATGAGATCAACGAAAAATGGATAAAAGCCTCTATCATTGGCACCACCTGGGCGGCTTCAGAAATTGTGCTCGGCAGTTTTTTGCACAACTTACGAATTCCGTTTAGCTCGCTCCTTCTAACAGCCATAGGCACCATCATCCTCATCTCCATGAGTTATGTTTGGAAAGAGAAAGGCCTGTTTTGGCGCGCCGGCTTGATTTGTGCACTGATGAAAACCATGTCGCCCAGTGCGGTTATTTTTGGCCCCATGATAGCCATTTTCAGTCAGGCAATGATGCTCGAACTTTCGGTGCGACTATTGGGTAGAACCATGGTGGGATTTGCCCTTGGAGCTGTGTTGGCCATGTCGTGGAACTTGTTTCAAAAGATTGCCAACATGGTGCTATTTTATGGTGTAAACATTGTGGATGTGTATGCCGATTTGCTGAAATATGCTCAATTAAAACTCAACATACAGTCGGATATTGTGTGGTTGCCCATACTGGTTTTGCTTGGTATTTACAGTTTGTCGGGTCTGCTGGCCGGCATTATCGGGATAAAAGCAGGCATAAAAATAAAACAACAACCAGCCAGGCCATACACAAAAACTGCAAAACCACAGCAAGCAACCTCAGCTGGTGGAAATCAAAACTTTTCCTATTCCATTTTTTGGCTGTTTTTAAATTTGAGTTTTATTGTAACAGCGTTGCTACTGCTTAATGCCACGCCCTGGTTTGTTTGGTCAGGGGCTGTTTTGCTCATTGCTTTTGTGTGGATTTTGCGCTACAAACGTGCACTGCGCCGGTTGTCAAAACCCGGGTTCTGGGTTTCCTTTGTGCTCATTACCATGTTAACGGCCTTCGTATTTAATCGAATGCAATCGGCAAGTTTAGTAAATGGGCTCATTATTGGCTTACAGATGAATTTCAGAGCAGTTATCATTGTTTTGGGTTTCTCGGTTTTGGGCACAGAATTATACAATCCCAAGATCCGGGAATTTTTCATGAGAAGCTCCATGAAACAGTTGCCCCTGGCACTGGAGTTGTCCTTCAAGAGTCTGCCCATGATGATAGCTTATCTTCCCGACTCCAAAACAATTATTAAAAAACCGGTGGGCGTAGTGTACCAAATCATTTCGCAAATCGAATTTCGTCTGCACGAGATCAAGAGCCAGTTCAACAATAAAGTCTTCATTGTTACCGGGACCATAGGTGAAGGGAAAACAACGCAAATCGAGAAGATTGTGGAGACCCTGAAAAATAAGAACATCGCTATCGGGGGCATTTTTTCGCCCCGAATTATGGAAAACGGAACAACCACAGGTTACGATGTTGTTGATATTGCCACCAATGAGCGTACTGCCTTTTTGCGAACGAGCGAGGATAAGAGGTTGCCCAAAATCGGCCGGTATAGCATTCTATCCAAGGGCATAAAAAGAGGACACAAAGCACTCAAAAACTCACAAAAGCAGCATCGGGTGGTAGTTATTGACGAAGTTGGACGATTGGAGCTGGATGATGCGGGCTGGGCCGAGCACCTGCACTATCTTTTAAGCGACTCCAAATGCAGTGTGATTCTGTCCGTGCGCGATCGATTCATGGAAGAAGTCATAGATAAATGGTTTTTGAAAGATTATACCGTATTGCCTGTTTCGGGAAACGATTACCTCACCAATAGCGAAATCATTGCCAGACACCTCAATTAATGAGTTGCTACGCAAGGTAGCAAAAAGGAGAGCACAATTTCCAACGGCGCCTGGCCCTCCCCCACTGCCTATCGCCTGAAAATCAAAGGGCCCTTGTTATAAAACACACAACTGTAGAAGTGTTTTTAAATTAACAAAGACCCCTTTTTTACCAGAAAAACCTTATTTTAGTCGGCAGCCAAAATAATTTAAACCCTAGGATATAAAACATGCACGATTCAAAGAAAGACGAACCCGACAAATCCTTTTCCCTTGACTCGGCTATTGATCGACGCAACTTCATCAAGCTGGGCGCATTTATTTCCGGAGGCATTGCCATTTCAGGCACTTTTGCATCCTGCATAAAGGAACTTGAACGAACAACGGGTGTGGTGGAAAGAGAGTACGATGGTGTGAAGGTTATTCGTGCTTGTTGCCCGGCACATAATTGTGGCGGAAGATGTGTTCTGAAATTACATGTAAAAGAGGGGGAAGTGTTGCGGATAGAGACCGATGACAGACCCGGAGATACTCTGGAGGATCCGCAGTTACGCGCATGCATAAGAGGACGCTCCTATCGTCGGCGTCAACACCATAAGGACCGCTTGAAGTATCCACTGAAACGTGTTGGCAAACGGGGGGAAGGAAAATTCGAACGCATATCCTGGGACGAGGCCACCGATATGATGGCTTCGGAACTAAAGCGCGTGAAAGCTCAGTACGGCAATTCGGCCATGCTCGTCCCTTATGGAACCGGAAGCTACAACCAGGTGAACGGCCGGCAAACTGCCGCAAGGTTACTGAATCTTTTTGGCGGATCTTTGGGCTACTACAATTCTTATAGCTGGGCCTGCATCAGCAAGGCAACACCTTATGTGTATGGAACCAATGTTACCGGAAATCAGCGTCAGGACTGGGTCAATTCAAAGTTCATCTTGATGTGGGGCTGGAATCCCTCCGAAATGCGGGACGGAACCAATAGCGAGTATTTCATAAAACTGGCCCGCCAAAGAGGAGCAAAAGTGGTGTGCATCGATCCCAGGATGACCATGAGTGCGGTGGCGCTGTCCGATGAGTGGATTCCCATTCGCCCGGGAACCGATGTAGCCATGATGAGTGCCATGGCACACGTGATCATCACCGAAGATCTACACGACAAAAGCTTTATTGAAAGATGCTGCTCCGGATTTGACAAAACGCAAATGCCCAAGGGATGCGAAAACGAAGAGAGCTACAAAGACTATATTTTGGGCACTTACGATAAGCAGCCCAAAACGCCCGAATGGGCCGAGAACATAACCGGCATTCCGCAAAGTACCATTACACGCATTGCCCGCGAGTTTGCCGGGGCCAAACCAGCCATGCTTTACCAGGGCTATGGCATGCAACGAAGGGCCTATGGAGAGCAACCCGTATTGGGCGGATGTGTTTTGGCAGCCATCACCGGTAACGTAGGAATTCCCGGAGGATGGGCCAGTGGCATGGGGTTGCAGGCCGACGATGGCGGCCCCTTTTGGAATGTCTTTCCCACAGGAACCAATCCTGTTAAAGCGCGAATTCCCGTTTTCCTCTGGACCGAAGCCATTATTCGGGGCAAAGAGATGACGAAAGAGGACGGTGTGGTGAATGCTGAAAAATTGGACAACAACCTGAAGCTTATCTGGTGTGTAGCGTCCAATACGCTGGTAAATCAGCATGCCGATGTAAACAGAACCACCGAAATACTCAAAGACGAAAGTTTGGTAGAGTTCATTGCTGTGCAAGATCAATTCATGACCCCTTCGGCGCGTTTTGCCGACTTGGTGCTGCCCGTTTGTACGCAGATGGAAGTTTGGGGACTGCAGGACGGTTGGAAATACGGCGACGAAGTGATCTTAAGTCCGCAAGTAGTCCAACCGCCCCATGAAACCAAAAGCGACTACCAAATTTGCACGGAAATCGCCCGTAAACTAGGGCTGGAGAAAGAATACACCCAAGGCATGAGCGAAAAAGACTGGATTGCATGGGCCTTAGGCGTGTACCGAAACAGCCGATTCCCCAATGTACCCAGGATTGATAGGTTTAGGAAACAAAACAAGGGTGTGTACTCCACTCCCATTACGAAACCGGCCATTGCTTTCGACGATTTTCGGAAAGATCCAAAAAAACACCCCTTAAATACGCCCACCGGAAAGATCGAGCTCTTTTCAAAACCGCTCTTCGACATGAACAACCCGGCCGAAATTCCGGCTGTTCCCAAGTACATTCAGGAGTGGGAAAGTCCCTTTGGTGAGGAGAGCAAAAAATTCCCCCTGCAAGCCCTGGGACACCACTACATGCCAAGGGTTCATTCCACACACGATGGCATCGACTGGTTGGAAGAGGCCTTTCCGCAACGGGTGTTTATGAATCCGCTGGATGCAAAAAAACGCGGAATAGAAAACGGCGAACAAGTGCTGATATATAACGATAGAGGCAAAATTATTATGCCCTGCAGGCTTACACCCAAAATGATGCCCGGGGTGGTAGATATTCCACAGGGAGCTTGGTGGACTCCTGACAAAGAGGGTATCGACAGACGCGGAAATATTAATGTACTCACCTCGCACAGGTGGACACCCCTGGCATTTGGCAATGCGCAACACACAATCATGGTGCAAGTTGAAAGAGTAAAAGCATAAACAGATGGGAAAACAGAAAGCTTTCTATTTTGATTCCTCGCGATGTTCAGGCTGCAAAACCTGTCAGGTTGCCTGTAAGGATAAGCATAACCTGCATAATGCCATACGCTGGCGAAGAGTGTATGAAGTTTCTGGCGGCGAATGGATTCAGGAAAACGATGCCTGGATCCCTAATATCGGGGCATATAATGTCTCGTTAGCCTGCAACCATTGCCAGGATCCCATATGCATGAAGTCCTGCCCCAATAAGGCTCTTTACAAAACGGAGGAAGGCATTGTTTTGGTAGATGAAACCAAATGCATGGGTTGCCAGTACTGCGAGTGGGCCTGTCCGTACGGTGCGTTAGCCCTTGACAAAGAAAAAGGGATCATGACAAAGTGCACGCTCTGCTACGATTACCTTGCCGAAGGGAAAGATCCTGCCTGTGTGGCCGCATGCCCCATGAGGGTACTGGAAGTGGGCGACTTAGACGATCTCCTTAGAAAGTACGGAAGCCATGATAACATCTATCCGTTGCCACCAACACACCACACCAGACCTTCGCTTGTTATCAAAAAACATCCATCGGCCACAGACTCAAAAAACTGGGAAATCATCAATAAAGAGGAGGTAAAAAATGCATAGCACAGAATGGTCACTCGTCTTTTTTACCACCTTTTCGCAATTGGCTGCCGGCATCATGGTTGCCGTACTGCTCTTTGTGTATGCAAAAAAACACAAACTCCACCCCAGGTTGAACCAAACAGCCTTATATATCGCTGCTGGTTTGATGTTCATTGCTTTAATCCTCTCGTTTCTACATCTGAATAATCCGATGCATTCAATCTATGCCATGAGCAACATAGGTTCTTCATGGCTTAGCAGAGAGATCCTCTTCGTTTCGCTATTCCTTTTTAGCCTTGTAGTGGTGAGCCTCTTGCCTTATGTTAAACCCCTAAAACCAAAACATTACCGGACGATGACCCTGGGCACTGCCCTGATAGGATGCATGATGGTGTACGCTATGTCCATGCTGTATATCATTCCAACAGTACCGGCCTGGAATAGTATCTCCACGCTCATTGCTTTTTTTGCAACAGCGCTGCTGCTTGGTTCTGTATTTGTACTAGGCTTATCGCTTAATTTTGGCCAGCAGGTACCGCAGGAGCAACTTTGGAACAAAAAGAATAAGGTATTGTTCTCCTGCGCACTCATTGCCATCGGCATCATCCTTATCAACTTCTTTGTCCTGCGTCCCTCGGTGCCCGAAGGGAATATCGGTTTTCCACCGAAACCCATCAGCTCGCTTGTACACCTTTTGCGTTGGGGCACCCTGATTTTAGGTGTAAGCTCACTATTTTATGTCTTTTTTAAGCAAGAGCGCTTAAAGCAATATAGCTATCTCTATTATTTGCCTTTTGTCTTTTTGCTAATTTCCGAACTTACAGCCAGAGCTGCATTTTATGCTGCATATTACAGAATTGGCGTATAACCTATTGCCCTGGATGTGACGAAAGCCACTTACAACCCAATCCAACAGAGGCCATTGTGGACAGATTCCTCTTATAGCATGGGCTCCAAAAAATGGCATACGTATAGAGGCAGTTATTCATGAGATTTTCAAACAAAATGAATGATGAACAATCGGGAAGCTATTCGGTAATCTGGTACAGCAGTTAAAGCAACCCGAAACATAGCCAGTGAATAGGCTGTTCTTTCCACACCAGGTCAGGCTTGACAGCACTTTTACTCATCCTTTTCACCTGATAGCTTGCCAACTTCTTGTTTAAATCTAAGAGGCGCGAGGCAGGTTGCCATCAGATTATTGCTGGCAGCGCCCCTTTTTTGAACACAAAAGAAAACGCACTCCCCAATTAACTACCCCCTATTACATAAAAAAATTCGCTGCTGGTGGAGTTAGTCCTATGAGCTACATTCCTCCCTGGCCAGCATTCTATGCTACACGCCTCCCTTCTTTCAGCCAGTTGACAAACCTGAAATACGAAATAGGTTGCTGCCCGGGATTACAAAGGCGCAAGGATAACAATTCAGCAAAGATGGGAAAATGGCAACTTACATGGTCAAACATTGACTTCTGCTTCAAATTTAGTAACTTACAAACAGCAAAACACCATGGGCTAAATAGCCTCTGTGAACATTTTACTTGCTAAAGCATTCAACTAACAAGTTCTTGCGCGAACGAAAACGCGCCCCTTTCGTAACAAAGAAGGAAACAAAGTAAGGAATTATGAAATCACTCTTGATTGTTGAGGACGACATACTAATTGTTACCGTATTAAAGCGGCGACTAGGCTCAGAGGGATATGAAATTATTGTGGCCAACAACGGGCTCGAAGCAAAGGAAATTATTGAAAATAAAGTCCCTGACTTGGTAATTTCCGATTTAATGATGCCTCACCTCTCCGGGCTCGAACTTATCGAACTCATTCGCAACCAACTAGATCTTACTACTCCCATAATTGTGCTATCGGCTGCAGGACAGGAAGACACGGTTTTGCAGGCATTTGAGATGGGAGCCAATGATTTTATATCCAAACCCTTTAGCATAAACGAGTTACTTATGCGCATAAAGAAGCTATTATGAAACAATCACGAGTCCGGCTTATAGGGCTAGTGGGGCTTATGGTATGGGCTTTATCAGGTATTTCCCAGGAGTCCCACCCCGACAGCCTGTTCCGGCAAGCACAAGCATCGGCTTATGCATCGGATTACGCTAGGGCACAGATGCTTTGTGAGCAAATTCTTGCACAGTCGCCTCAGTATCACGATGCCCGCATCCTTTTGAGTAGCACCTACGCCTGGCAGGGCCAGTATGACACAGCACTTGTTTTGGCGAATAGGGTATTGCAAGATCTTCCCAAATCGTTGGATGCCATAAAGCTTAAAGTAAGAATCTTTCTGTGGAGTAAGAACTACGAGAAACTGCACAGATACGCAAAAACCACTCTTGCCACTTACCCGCAAAACGAATGGCTGCTATACCATAAAGCGCTAAGCCTCGAAAAACTAACCAGAACCAAGGAAGCACTTGAAGTCTATCAGCACTTACTGAAGATACAACCCTCGCACAAAGAGGCAACCGAAGCCCTTGAGCGGCTGCGACACCTACTCCGACGAAACCGCATTACCCTGCAGGAGCAATACGATATGTTTTTCGATGCCCAGTCGGCCTGGAACCTGGCTTCGTTGGCCTATACACGAGAAACAGATGAGGGTAGCATCACTGCCCGGGTAAATCATGCCTATCGCTTTCAGCGCCACGGTTTCCAATACGAACTGGAGGCCTATCCCATTTTTCGCGAAGGTACCTATGCTTACCTGAACTACGGCTATGCCGACAATAGCCTGTTCCCCACACATCGCATAGGCATAGAGCCTTACCAGCGGCTTCCCCTGGGATTTGAGGTAAGTGCAGGCATACGGTACCTAAAGTTTGCCACTACCGACGTACCCATTTATACAGGATCTTTAAGTAAATACTTTCAAAACTGGTGGGTTTCGTTCAGACCCTTTTTTAGCGCCAACGGGAACACGCAAACCCAATCCTATCAGTTTATCAGCAGGTATTACCTGCAATCGTCGTTCGATTACATAGGACTTAGGCTCGGCAGCGGCATAACGCCCGATATGCCGGGAGTAGACAACCAACTCCTGGAGAGTAGTGAACTGAGCACGCAATTCACCATACAGGCGAGTTATCAACGACTGGTAGCAAAAAGATTGCTACTGAATAGCTATATCATGTATTACAAAGAGCAAAACAGCCAGGTTAGGTATGAAGATCGAATCACCTTGCAACTGAGCGTCTCCTGGATGTTTTAATCGCATATAAAAAAACCCATGGACTTGTCTACAATTGAGACATCAACCAATTTACTTCAACAAGCCATTTCGCTGTTTGAGGCCCAACCAACCGAAATCCAAATCATCTGGACAATCGGCTTGCTATTTTTCGGGTTATGGGTAGGGTATACCGCATTACTCTATATAGGAAAAGCCACACGTAAACACAAAAAACAAAGAAATAAGAGCCTCTCGGACAAACAAAAAGAGATAACCGATGACTACCTGTTCAGCGACATCGACATAAGCACCATCCCTAAAACACTGTATAACAGACCCTACAAACGGGAATTGTTCATTCAACTTTTAACTCAATACCAACGCTCCTTTAAAGGCAGGGAGGCCACGAAGATAGCCCACATCTACACCGCATTAAACCTCACAAGGCACTCACTGGCCAAGCTCAAGAGCCGAAAATACCACGTCATCATTCAGGGCATTCAAGAACTTTCACGTATGAACCATCCTGACTTATCCAATTTATGTATGCCTTTTATTCATGCCAGGCAACCCGATCTTGCCAACGAGGCGCAAATACACCTCATCAATCAATATGGATTCACTGCATTGGGGATCTTTGAAAACTACACCAAGCCCATTTCACGCTGGCAACAAATACGTATCTTAAATCGGCTTAAAGGCTTTCATAACTTCGACGAAGTGCAATTCTCCCCCTTGCTCAATTCCGTGAATCCGGATGTGGTACTTCTGGCCATAAAGGTAATAACTGAAACCGGACGCTTCTCAGCAGCCGAAAAAGTATTTGCCTTACGCAAAGCAGTGCACCCCCAAGTACGCAAACAGGTATACATCTGCATGAAAAAGCTAAGCCAGAGTCAGTTTACCAACACAATGCATGCTGAGCTTAAAACGGAGCAGAACCCAGAGGTCAAGGCCGCCCTACTTAATTGTTTAGGATCGTTTGCCGCTCACACAACCTATGCGAGCTTTAAACGGGAAATAGAACATCCGCAATTTGAGGTGGCATACCAGGCGGCAAAAGGACTTTTGCGTATTGATGCCACATCCGGGAGTCAGCTTGCAGGCCTGAGCAACAGAGCCCGAGCCCTTGTTGAACGTGTTAAAGAAGAGGCCTCCTTATGACAATAACGATATTTGACCTATTCAATTTTTTGTTCCTGCTATTTGGTGTGGCTGTAATGACTTCCTACGTGGTATTAGGCCTGCTGGCTGCCATCGAGATTCATCGCTACAAAAAAGCCACCTCCTTTGTTGATTACAACATTTTGCTCACTTCCGACGATGCACCCACCATCAGCATCATTGCACCGGCTTACAACGAGAGTGCCACTATTATCGAAAATATCCAATCGCTGCTTTCGTTGCGCTACAACAAGTTTCGGGTAATTGTGGTGAACGACGGCAGCAAGGACGACACACTGCAAAAAGTGATTGCAAAGTACCAAATGGAGCAGGTGAGTTACTACTTTGATGAATCCATTGCCACACAACCGGTAAGGAGCGTATACAAACCTGCCAACAGGGCCTTTAGCAACCTGATAGTGGTAGATAAAGAAAACGGCGGCAAGGCCGATGCGCTGAATGTGGGATTAAATATTGCCGACAGCGAATTTGTGGCCTGCATAGATGTGGATTGCATGTTGGCCGAGGATGCTTTGCTGAAGATGATAAAACCCTTCATGGAGAACGACCAGCGCCCGCTGATTGCCTCAGGCGGTCCTATTGAGATTGCCAATTCCTGCAAAATATTCAAAGGCAAACTTGTAGAAGCCAATATTCCCCGCCGTTTTCTACCAAGGGTGCAAATTCTGGAGTATATGCGTGCCTTTTTGCTGGGGCGCATGGGCTGGAGCCGCATCAATGGGCTGTTGCTCATTTCAGGCGCCTTTGGGGTTTTTAACCGCAGCATTGCTGTGGCTGCCGGAGGTTACAACCCCAAAACTGTAGGCGAAGATATGGAGCTTGTTGTGCGTATGCGGCGCTATATGGAAGAGCGGAAACGAAAGTACCGCGTAAAACTCATTCCCGAGCCCCTGTGTTGGACCGAGGTGCCTGAGGACTACAAGATACTGGGCAGCCAGCGCAACCGTTGGACACGAGGAACCATTGAGACGCTGCAATTACACCGGAAGCTCTTTTTTAACCCCCGATACCGATTAACAGGCATGGTGAGTATTCCCTACTGGGTATTTTTTGAGTGGCTGGCTCCATTAATTGAGTTTGCCGGGATACTCTACTTTATCTTTCTCCTGTTTTTTGCGCAAATCTATTGGCTCTATTTCTTTTCGCTGCTGGTAACGGTGTATTTCTTTGCCATTGCCTTTTCCGCATACTCGCTGATCATCGAACATCTTTTCTTCGAGAAGTATACAAAATTCAGCCACACACTGAAACTAACGGCCATTTCATTGGTGGAGCCATTCCTGCATCACCCCTTTGTGGTATGGACCAGCGTAAAAGGCAACTGGACAAAACTTACAAAGAAAAATGTAAAATGGGGACAGATGACACGCAAGGGCTTTGCCTCCGAAAAAGCAAACTAGTTGAAACTGCCATCCTTATCTACCATTCTCAGCATGCCAACCCTAAACTAAAGTCAATCCGCTAAATAGTCTGTTTACATGCCAAAGGGCTATTTTGCATTTTCCAGGATCACACCTATTTCCATAGCATTTTTCAACGGATCATCAGGCATAATATGTTCAATTAAATAGGTGTACAAACCCGTTTCACTATATTGTTTATTGGGCTCAATTAAGTGAGTACTATCCCAAATTTCATAAGCAAGTTCCCCAATGTAATCGCCGGTATCTTCCCGTACTTTCAACTCATATTCTTTTACTTTTTCCTTCCCACTTGGGCTAACTTCCGTGACTTTCACTTTAACATACTGAGGTTCAAATCCATTTAAGTATCGGAAAGATAAACGCATCGTGTAGGAAACACTCTTATCTTCAATTGGCACCTTGAATTCACGTATATCTTTCTTTAGCCACTCTAACCCGGGCGACAATTCCTGGTGTTCGGCATAAATTTGTCCTTCTGGCTGGCAGGCCACTACGCCCAGCGCCAGGATCAAGAGGGCTAATAATCGATTCATATCTATTAGTTTAAATGGTGCTCATCCAAATTTACGAAAAAGTAGCGACAGGGCAATGCCTTGTCTCTTTACAAACGACAAACAATCCACCACCGGTGCCCCCATCAAGATCAAACACCCCCAACATACTGAAACAAAATAGTATTCGTTATGATAACTAACAAGCATAGTTAAAACCTAAAAACGCCCACCCTATTATGAAACGTATAGCAATTCTTCTTACTTGCGCAGGTTTGTGCATGATTTCCTGCACAAAAAAACAACCCGAAGCCGAATTTCAGTTACCCAAAGGTGCCTTCCCCATTGAATACCGAAGTCACATTTACATTCCGGGTAGCATCGACAGCGTAGCGGGCGATTATGTTTTCGACACCGGTGCCAGCAACCTCTACATCGACACGACTCATTATGCCAGAAACGGTTTCACATATGAAAACACCTTTACAGCTTTAATGCCCGGAGTAGGCAAACAGCCACAAAAAGTGCTGGTAATTAGAGATACGGTAGCCTTTGGTTTTGGCAACTATCTTTACAAAACGAACACAGTTCCTGTTTTTCAATTAAAACCTATCCTGGGCGATTTTGCCGATGGCATTCTTGGGATGGAATATTTTTACAACACGGTGCTTGAAATTAATTACGAGCACCAATACATGAAAGTACACAGAAGCATTGACTCTGTAAATACCGAAGCGTATACCCGAATAGCTCTGACCAAAAAAGACAACAGGCTTTACCTTCCACTGGAAGTAGCTATCAACGACAGCACACAAATGGAGGGAAATTTCTTACTGGATCTGGGTGCAGGCGGTAGCGTCAAAATCACAAGCCCTGCAGCTCGAGAACACAACCTGAGGGAGCACATCAGCAACAAAATACGTTACAACACAAAATATGGGGGTGTAGGTGGCGAATCAACCTCCTATTATTTCATCAGCCCATCGGTAAAAATTAGCCACTTTGAATTTACCGATGTAACCACAGATTATAGTGTAGATAAATCCGGATTTATGGCTTCCGACAAGGTGAACGGACTGCTGGGAAACAATATTCTGGATCGGTTTCACCTTTACATCGACTTTATCAACAACCACCTATATCTTAAGCCCAATGGCAATTACAACAACCCATTCGACATCTCACGACTGGGGTTTGGTTTTGTGGATCGAAGTGAAACCTTAAAGGCGTGGATTGTAACAGGATTATTCAACGGCGCCCATGCCGAAAAGGCGGGACTGGAAATAGACGACAAAATTATTAGGGTTGATGATCTTCCCCTTACTCAATTAGACTACCACAAGCGCGAAACCTATTTTGATAACCGGGACAGCATAACCATGAACATAGAACGAAAAGGGGAACAAAAAACGATCACCTTTAAACTGCAACCGGTTCTGGAAAGAAATCGGTAAAGCGGCAAAAATTGGCGACAATAATGCCAATATTAAGGTAGAGGAACCAAACGCCTACCTGCGAAAGAATTAACTAGCAGGAAATAAAACGGTAAGACAAGAAGCAAAAAGAACCGTAAACAAACCCTAGTAGTTATTCAAACAACACTCCTAAAAAGGCAACAAAACCTCTTATTAACAGTATAATGGAGGTATTTACAAGCGAAACAAACAAACCCTCTTTAGCTTTTAAAAGCCATTAGGCCTATAAAGGAGTAACTGTATTAAAGCACCTGCAAAGAAACAACCCTTGGCAATAGCAAATAAAGCCAATAGACCCGGGATATGGAGAAAAATGCATTAACAAATAAGATTACCGAACTTGAAGCACAAGTTGCTGAATTAAAACAAGCAAACTTCTTGTATCGTAGTATCATTGAAGATCTTCCCTTTGGCATTCAGATATTTGACAAAGAAGGGTACTCTTTCAAGGTAAATAGCAAACAAAAACAGTTGCTAGGACTACCCGACAAAGAGGAAGGGATTGGGAGATTTAATGTCCTCTCCGATCCATACACGGTTGCGTTAGAACTCGACAAAATCTATAAAAAGGCCTACAAAGGTGAACGTATCGAACGTCAATATGAGTACAACCTGGCTCTGAAAGAGAATAGGTGGAACACGAAGAAAGAAAAAAGGGTTTTCAATGAAACGATCTTTCCGATAAAACAAAAAAATAAAACCGAATTTGTTGTCTCCGTATTAAATGATGTAACCGAGGAAACCAGGAGAATACGAGAGTTGGCTGAAAGCGAGGAGCGTTTTCGTAACATTTACTACAACAATCTAGCTGCTATGCTGATTGTAGAACCCGAAACCCGCAAAATAGTGGAAGTAAACCACGCCGCTGAAAATTTTTATGGGTATACGAAAAGCCAACTTCTGACCATGAAAATTGAAAACCTCAACACCCTCCCCCTTGCAGAGCTTCAAAATGAGATGGTTAAAGACGGTGAGCAAGGTCAGACCTACTCGCAATTTAAACACAAACTTTCCGATGGCCAAATTCGAGAGGTAGAGGTATACAGCAGTAAAATCTTGTTTAATAACAAAATGCATTTCTGTTCACTCATACATAACATTACCGAACGAAAACTCTTCGAAAAGCAACTTCAGGAACAAACCCAGGAATATTATTCGTTATTTGAAGAATACAAGGCCCAAAACGAACAATTATTGGAAGCCAAACAAAAGATTGAAGATAGTGAGAAGCACC
The DNA here is from genome assembly GCA_046482855.1 of Bacteroidales bacterium. Taxonomy (GTDB): domain Bacteria; phylum Bacteroidota; class Bacteroidia; order Bacteroidales; family UBA12077; genus CAYVSF01. The sequence continues at coordinate 16,060 of JAWOEH010000055.1, forward strand.
TCCGACTATTGGTTGAATATGCCCCCGACGCTATCTTTATTCAAACAGGCTGGAAGTTCTCCTACATCAACAAAAGCGGGTTAAAATTATTTGGTGTTTCCAGTGCCGAAGAACTCATTGGCCAGCCAGTAATGGACAAATTTCATCCGGATTCGCACGATAAAATCAAACAACGAATAATCAGCTTGAACGAAAAGAGCCAGGCTCAGGGATTATCGGAGCAGGTTTTCATTAAAGCAGACGGCACCGAGGTTCATGTGGAAACCTCAGGCATTCCATTCAATTATTATGGAAAAAATGGCGCCTTGGTTTTTGTAAGGGATATTTCCGAGCGAAAAAAAATTCAATCAGAAATCCTAAAACAAAAAAATCTTTTTGAAACCATGTTCAACTCAATTCAGGAAGGAGTTGTGATTACAAACACGGAACGTGAAATACTCCTGGCTAACCAAGGCATGTTGACAACCTTTGGCTATCAACCCGCCGAGCTTATTGGCAAAAAAACCAAAATCTTTTATGCCGATGAAGAGAGTTTCCAAAAAACGGGCAAAGAGATATTTAACAAAGAAGCCTCGCAGTCCCAAAAAAACTACCTAACCTACTACAAGGATAAAAAAGGCAAAGAGTTTCCAGGCGAGACATTTGGCACAAAACTATACGACAATGCAGGAAGCTGGATTGGGAACATTGGCATTATGCGTGATGTATCGGAAAGAGTAACATTCATTAATGAGTTAAAACTAGCAAAAGAGAAGGCGGAAGCGGCAAACCGCCTCAAAACAGAGTTCCTGAATAACATGTCGCACGAAATCCGTACACCTATGAATGGCATCATGGGCTTTGCTGAAATGCTTAACGACAAAAATATCTCTGATGAAAAGAGAAGCTATTTTGTAAAAATAGTTCAAAACAGCAGCCATCAACTCTTACGTATCATTGACGACATATTGGAAATTGCTACACTGGAAACCCAACAACAAAGAGTAAACGAGGAACCCTTGAACTTAAATGATTTCCTGATGGAACTCTTTGCTGTATTCAACCTAAAATCCAAGGAGCGAAACCTCCCGATATACCTCAAAAAAGGGCTTCCTAACAGCGAGAGTGAAATCATTTCCGACAAAACAAAGCTCAACAAAATAGTAAGTAACCTGCTGGAAAATGCATTGAAATATACCCCCGAAGGGTATATCGAAATGGGCTATTACCTTGAGAACAAAAGTCTGGTGATTTATGTGAAAGATACCGGCATCGGGATATCCCCGGAGAACCATAAGCTTATTTTCGACCGATTCTCACAGGAGGACAAAGAGATGACGCGCAAACATGGCGGATTAGGATTGGGACTGGCTATTTCCAAAGAAAATGCCAAATTACTTGGTGGCGACATCACCTTGATTTCAGAAAAACAAAAGGGCTCCACATTCTACCTTACCATTCCCTATAAAATCATATCTGATGTATCTGAGACCAACTCAAACGCAACAAATAATAAACCAGAACCAACGGACAACAAGAATTACACGGTACTGGTAGCAGAGGATGAAGAGATCAACTTCCTCTTTATTGAGGCTTTATTTGAACAGCAAAAAGCCATACAATATGATCTGATTCATGCAAAAAATGGAAAAGAGGCAGTTGACATATGCATGAAAAACAAAAATATCGACATTATTCTAATGGACATCAAGATGCCCTTAATGAACGGGTTTGAAGCAACAAAACAGATTAAATCATCCTTTCCCCATTTGCCGATCATTGCTCAAACTGCCTATTCAACAGAATCGGACAGAAAATTGGCCCTAAAAAATGGCTGTGATAACTTTATCTCTAAACCTCTTAAAAAGGAGAAATTATTTGAGCTGATGAATCAACATTTAAAAACAATACAATAGCAGATCTGAAACCAAAAAACAATACCCAAGCTGCAAATAACGGGAAACGGAATAAAAACAACGGCAAGGGTGGCAACGACGATACAAACGATCGTAAAGACAAGGCAATGCCATGAACTACCACAACACTATACCCTGCTCAATAATTACCTACAAACAAACCATAGCACCGCACCACATGGATCAATTCACAAATGCACATGGCAAATCCCCTTGCCATGTGCATTACAACAACAATCTAACACTTACCTGTAATTTTTACGACATCATACATTGTTTTACTAACTTATTTTCACTATATTTGATTTCATATTAAAAACATTTGCTTGTCTCAAATTTTACAACACATTAAAATCGAGCACTTAAACCTAATATTTTAGGATATTTATTAACCCCAAAAACTTTCAACCTATGAAAAAGTTATTATTTATTTCTGCTGTAATCTTCAGCATGGGAATTGCAAACGCACAAGCACAACCAGACAATTTTGAACAGGCCCCAGATGACGGTGGTGGTGGTGGTGGTGGAAGCACTCATTACACAACTACTTACAACCAAAAGCAAAAAATCGTCCAGAATGAGGTACTGGAGGCGGTTGTACATTATACTGAGAAAATGATCACAAATACTATCTCCAATGAGGTAGTCAGCACCACTTATGACTTCAAATATCGTTCCTACACACTTCTTGACGACGACTACTCAATAGTATATGTTTCAGATACTCATCAAGTGGATAATGTTATATATTTTAGCATTGAAGCACAAACACCACCCAATGAGGGGGGGTTTATCAGGACCAGATCGGTAAGCGGCCCAGTTTATATGGACTAACTTATTTTCAGACAATTGAACGCCGAATGATGATTTCATTCGGCGTTCTTTGTAATTTTAAACCATAATTTCAAATTATACGAGTTTCAGTAAGACACGAATCCAAGGTGACCACAATCATCCGGAGCGGGTGTATAAAAGAAGTTCTGCTGCAAATACCAAATTCCCTACAAGACATAAGACCTGTCGGGAGAGGCAAAATTTACAATATAAAAACAAGACAATATGAAACATGAAACAGTAAAAAT